>DATDFN010000104.1:0-2836 GCA_036522615.1 Binatia bacterium
TTCTCGCGCGTGACCCCGGCCAAGCCCTATCCCAGCGTCGAAGGGATCCGCACTGTGCTGGCCGAAATGGCGGCGACGAATCCCGCCGCGAAGTCGATGAAGCCGGAGATTTTCGTCGACGCGACCTTCGTAAAGCAGCTCGACGACAGCGGCTTCATAGACAAGTTTTACCAGAAAAATTGATATGGCCTGCAAAGCAGCGATCGCACTGGGCGTACTTATCGCGCTGGTCGGTGCCGCCGGCGCACAACCTTTGGAAAAAGTTCGCGTGGGCATGCCGAGCTTCTCGTTGAGCTTCGTCGCTCCCAAAGTTGCTCAGGCGAAAGGCTTCTTCACCGCGGAAGGGCTCGATGTCGAGCTCATTCAAATGGCGACGAACATCACCGTAGTGGCGCTTACGACCAAAGACATCGACTATTCGACCGCCTCCGGCGCGGTGCTGCGCAGCGCCGTGCGCGGCCTGCCGGTGAAGGTCGTCATGTATTTCAACGGCAAGCCGCTTCATACACTGGTCGCGCGGCGGGAAATAAACAATGTCGGCGATCTCAAAGGCAAGACTATAGGTTTCGCGGGATACGGTGACACTACGGAATTCATGCTGCGCGCGATTTTTAAGAAGCCGAAGCTGCAGCTGGAGAAGGATATGAACGCCCTCCCGATTTCCGGCAGCGGTCCGCGGCTCACTGCGCTGCTGACGGGAAAAGTCGACGCGGCGATTCTGCCGCCACCGTATAATATCGAGGCTGAGGCGAGAGGATACAGGCGCCTCATCGCCGCGGCGGACGTTTTCGACTCGGCGACCTCGGGTCTGGGAGTGGTCGCCGATAAGCTGAAGGAGAATCCCGGACAAGTGCGGCGCATGATTCACGCTCTGCTCCGCACACAGGCGTTCATGAAAGAGAACAAGAAAGACAGCGTGCGGATCATCGCCGACTGGCTGAAGCTCGAGTCCGCGGCTGCTTCTGCCTCCTATGAGCTGTACGTGCGGGGGCTGACGGCCGACGGGCTTGTCGGCGAGAAGACGCTACGGTCCGATATCGACCGCGCCCGTGAGTCGCTCAAAATGTCCGAGCCGGTCGCGCTCGACCGAGTCGTGGATTTCGAAATTCTCCGGCAAGTGCTTAAGGAGAAGCGATGAGGCGGGTCGCGATTGCCCTCTTGGTCCTTGCGTTCGCTAGCTGTGTCCACGCGGCAGAGAAGATCCGCTACGCCTATCCTGCGAAGAGCCTCAACTACCTGCCGCTGTTTCTCGGCAAAGACAAGGGCATTTACGCCGCCGAAGGCATCGATCTCGAGCTCGTGCTCGTTACCTCGCGCATCCAGGTGACGGCGCTCACGACCGGCGATCTCGAATTCTCCGGCGCGCAGAGCCAGGTCTCCAGCGCCGCGGCGCTGGGATTCCCCGTCAAAGTGGTCGGCTTCATCACCGTGAAGCCGACCTTCTGGCTGACGGCGCGCCCGGAGATCCGATCGATCCCGGACTTGAAGGGAAAAGTCATCGGCATCACGGCGATCGGATCGTCGACCGATACGCTCGCGCGCTATCTCGTACGAAAACACGGCCTCGTGCCCGATAAAGAAGTGACGCTCTTCGCCACCGGGACGACGGCGAATATCCTTGCGGCCCTGAACGGCGGCTCCGTTCAGGCCGGCATGTTATCGCCGCCGTTTCATTCAATGGCGCGGTTGATGGGATTCCATATCCTCGCCTATCTAGGGGACTACGTCGAGCAGTCACTCTCAGGCGTCGGCACTTCGGACAAAATGCTGCGCGACCGTCCCGACACGGTGACGCGAGTCCTTCGCGCCACGCTGAAGAGCCTGCGCTTCGTCCGGCAGAACAAAGAAGAGACCATTCAATACATCGCGCGTGAGTGGAAGGTCGAGCGGGCGCTCGCGAACGAGCTTTACGCCTCGATGCTACCGGCCTTTTCTCCCGACGGCGGCATGAACGAGAAAGGCATCCGCGACGCGCTCGAAAGAGAGATGGGGCGCGTCGACAAGAAAGACGAGATACCGCTGTCGCGCGTCGTCGACTTGCGCTTGCTGAAGGAAGCACAGAAGGGACTGTAGTTCATGAGCAGGAAAATCACTTTCGCCGGCGGCGATTACGACCGCACCCATGCTTTGATCGAAGGAACGATCAAACCCGCAGGGCTCGAGCTCGACTGGAAAGTTCTGCCGTATCACGACATCTGGACGCGCATGCTGAACCGCTACGAGTTCCACGCTTCCGAGCTGTCGCTGTCGTCGTATTTGATCGCGCGCACTATGGGCAAGCCGCTGATCGCGATTCCCGTGTTCCCGGCGCGCGCTTTCCGCCACTCGTGTATTTTTGTCAACGCGAAGAGCGGCATCAATGAGCCGCGCGATCTGATGGGAAGAAAGGTCGGCATCGCGGAGTTCCAGCAGACCGCGACCGTCTGGGTACGCGGCGCATTGCAGCATCACTACGGCGTCGACCTGCATAAAATATGCTGGTTCACATGGGCGAAGAGCCGCATGGACGTCGAGATGACCGGCGGCTTCGATTTGACGCAGCTGCCGCCGGGCAGCGCGCCCGACGAGATGCTCGCCGCGGGCGAGTTGGACGCGATGATTTGCGCCAATCTCTTTCCCTCGATGCTGAACGGCAGACCGGAAATCCGGCGGCTGTTCCTAAACTACCCTGAAGTGGAAGCGGAGTACTTCAAAAAGACCGGCATTTTTCCGATCATGCACACCGTCGCGATGCGCGAGGAGTTGTGGAAGGAATCGCCGGAGATCGCCGTCAATCTTTTTAGAGCCTTCCAGCAGGCGAAGCTTCAAGCTTACGACCGGCTGAACGATCTCTCGC
>DATDFN010000105.1:0-12621 GCA_036522615.1 Binatia bacterium
CGCGGGGTTCACGAGCTGGACGGTGCGCCGCTTGGCGGCCTCGTCGATGTGGCCGAGCTTGATGACTTCCCCAGACTCCATTAGACATGAGTAGATCACCGACCAAGGCCACCGAAACGGCTCCAGTCTAGGCGCCCGCGCACGCGTCTGCCAATGCCCTCCGAGCGAGTTCTCGGCCATTCGGCGGTGCAGAGCCTCCAGACGCGGATCCTCTTTCGTCGCATCGACGTGGCTCATCGTCCTTCTCCTTGTCCAGCTACTTTATACGGCAAACCCCTTCCGTCCATCAAGCGGTCCCGGCAAGAATAAGGGGCGGCGGCGATATTACCTTGCATACGCGTATTATAGCGCGTAGAGACCCGCGGCGTTTTTCCACAGCACCATGTCGCGCTTCTCCGGCGAGACTCCCCGGAAGCAGCGCTCGATGGTCTCTCGCGTTTGCCGCCAGGTCGATGTCGCGGAGGGAAAATTCGTCGACCAGAGCAAATGCTCTGCGCCGAGGTAAGGTTCGAACGGGGCGACCTCGTCGTACCACGCGTTCAGATAACACTGCCGGCGAAACATCTGCGACGGCGTGAGATCGTAACCTTCTCGCGCGAGGCCGTCGTGATCGAACTGGTGATCGGCCCATTCGAGGTAGAGCATCCCCCAGCTAAGGGCGCTTTCGGCGAGGACCACGCGCAGCTTCGGGTGGCGCAGCAACACGCGAGAGAAAAGATAGAGACCGAGAATAAACACGCTCGAGACCGGTTTCGTCACGGCTTCGAGCGCCTGCGCGAGCTCCGGCGCCAGACCCGAATACGACGCATACTGCAGCTTGGGCGAAGGCCCGGCGTGGAGGCAGAGCGGCACGTTCAAGCGCGCGCAAGCCGCCCAGATCGGATCGTATTCCGAACCTGCGACATGCGGTACGTCGCGAAGATCCATCGGGACCGCAGGAAAAATAACGCCGCGATGGCCTTTCGCGACGGCGCGCTCGATCTCCGCAACCGCCGCTTCGGGCGGCCAAATCGGCACGATGCATTGCGGGATGAAACGTTCGCTCGCTGCGGCCCACTCCTCGATCAGCCAATCGTTGTAAGCCTGCACGCAGGCGAGCTCCAGCTCGCGATCCTTCAGGCGCGCGAAATTCTGCCCCGCCGAACCGGCTACCGTCGGGTAGAGCACCGAATAATCGACACATGCGGCGTCCATATCCTTCAGGCGTTCATTCGGACGATACGCCGCCGGAGGGACCTCTTCCCAACGCTTGGGCTCATGGTTGCGATCTTCCATCAGGCCCGCGACCCGCGCTGGTCCGCCCTCGAGCAGCACGTTCCCATCGACGATCCAATGCTCGGCGCCGTTGGCGCTTTCGATATGCGGTATGCGCTCGCCCCAGCGGCTCTTCGACAGCCGCTTACTCCAGAGATCGGGCGGCTCCTGCACGTGATCGTCGACGCTGATGAAACCGTATTGAAGCTTCATAGAATAAAAGCTCAAACCGGAAGAGATGGGGAGCTTGTCTCTATTCGAACGGTGCCTTCGATGTCGTACACTTTGAGCGCGTTCTCGTAGAGGAGCTTGCGGCGGTCGGGGGCGGAAATGCCGGCAAGCACCCGCTCGATCTCCTGCCAAGAGCGCGGGTAATAGGAGGCCACGTGCGGGAAGTCCGACTCCCACATGATATTATCGAGCCCGATGTCCTCGCGCAGCTTGATGCCTTCGGCCTCGAACCAAAAGTTAACATACATCTGACGCCGGACCGCTTCGCTGGGACGCGTGGCCAGACCGTGCGTCCATAGCCGCCGCGTCTCCCACTCGTGATCACACGCCGCGATGACATAGTTGAGCCCGCCGATGCCCGCCTCGGCAAAAACAATTTTCAAACGCGGAAAACGCTCGGCCACGCCGGAGAAAATAAAATGCGGAATGATCTGCGCCGGTGTTACGGCCGAGGTGCTGGTCGCTGCCGCGTGCGCTTGACGCACTGAATAGCCACTCCACTTCTTCGCCGACGCGGCGGTGTCGAGACCCGCAGAGCCGTGAAAATGGATCGGCACGTTGAGCTCCTGGCAGACGTCCCAGACGGGATACCAATGCGGCGCGGCGATATGCGGCAATCCCTTGGGCATCTTTCCGGGAAGGTTCACACCGCGATGGCCTTTGGTTACGGCGCGCTCGATCTCATGCGCGGCGCTTCTTGGATCACTCAGATAAGGCATCGCCGCTACCGGTAAATACCGGTCGCTCGCATGGCGCCAGTCGGCGAGCACGTCGTTGTAGGTCTGTATGCAGGCGAGCTCGAACTCGGCGTCGCCGTATTCGTAATACGAGCCGCCGGGCGGATTGGGGAAAAGCACTTCGCCGTCGACGCGGTCGATATCCAATGCCTTGAGACGCTTCATCGGATCGAAAGCCGTCGCCGGCACTTCCTCCCACACTTTAGGCCACGTCGGAAAAGGATCACCCATCACCGCGGGGCAATTGCACACGTCCCCGCGCGGCGGCCGACCGTAGATGCTCCAACCGTCGACGCGCTGGCCGCCTTCCTCTTTGCTCGCGACATGAGGGATGCGGTCTCCCCACTTCTGCGCCGACATGCGCGAGGTAAAGTCGTCGCGGTGGAACGCCGCGTGCGAGTCCGCGCTGATTAAGCCGTATTTGATTTCCATGGGGGCGAACATATCGGGGATTTAGGACTGCGGCAAGCGATCAGGGGGTTCATACTTCGTGGCACGCCACTTGGTGCAGCTTTTTTTTCTCTTCCATTACCGGCTCGACTGTTTTGCACTTGTCGACGCGAATGGGACAGCGCGGTTCCAGACGGCAGCCAGGCGGCGGATTGAGCGGCAGCGGCACCTCTCCCTTGAGCGGCGAGCGGATGTTCTCCATCACGCCGATCGTTGGGTTCGAAGCCAAAAGGGCCTTGGTATACGGATTTAAAGGGGCTTTGAATATCTCAGCCACCGGTGCGATCTCCATGAGTTTCCCCGCGTACATGACGCCCACAATATCAGCCAAATATCCTACGACGTTCAGGTCGTGGGATATGAAAATCAGGCTGAGCTTGAGTTCGCGCTGGAGCTTTTTTAGAAGATTCAGAACCTGGGCCTGAACGGAGACATCGAGCGAAGAGACCGGCTCGTCGGCGATAATGAGTTTGGGCCCGGCGGCGAGCGCACGGGCGATGCCGATGCGCTGCCGCTGGCCGCCGCTGAATTCGTGAGGATAACGATCGAGATGCTCCGGCCGAAGTCCGACGAGGTCCAGCAGCTCCTCCGCGCGCGCGCGCCGTTTGCGCCCCTTGAGTCCCTGAAAATGGCTCAAAGGACGTCCGACAACTTCAATGATTCTCATGCGCGGATTGAGCGAGGCGTAAGGGTCCTGAAAAATCATCTGGACGTGCCGGCGTAGCTCCCGCATCTCACGCTTGGGAAGGCGGAGGATATCCCGGCCCTGGAAGAAAACTTCCCCCTCGGTCGCGGGGATGAGACGAGTGATGAGCCGCGCGGTCGTCGATTTCCCGCAACCGCTTTCGCCGACCAGACCGAAAGTCTTTCCCTCCGGCACGGAGAAACCGATATGATCGACCGCCTTGAGAAGCTTGAGCCCCGCCGAGAGACGGCTCATAAGGCCGCCGCTGATATCGTAATACTTGGTGAGGTTTTTGACTTCGAGCATCACGCACCGGGGAAATAACACGCGGCGAGATTTTCGCCGCTCTTGGCTTCCAATCGCGGCATCTCCGTTTTGCAGAGTTCTTTCGCCTTCGCGCAGCGCGGATGAAACTTGCATCCGGGCGGCGGATCGAAAAGATTGCAAACGGAGCCGGGAATCGCCTTGAGCGCCTCGTCGCGGAGCTCCGGCCGCGGAATCGCGTTGAGCAGCGCCTGTGTATACGGGTGCAGAGGATGCGTGAACAACGATTTCTTGTCCGACAGCTCCACCAGCGATCCTGCGTACATGACACCGATCCGGTCGCACAGACGCGCCACGACGCCGAGATTGTGAGAAATAAATATCAACGCCATTTTCATTTTCGTCTGCAGCTCTTTTAAGAGCTCCAGGATTTGCGCCTGAATCGTGACGTCGAGAGCCGTCGTGGGCTCGTCCGCGATCAGGATCTCGGGCTGGCAGGCGAGCGCCATCGCGATCATCACCCGCTGGCGCATGCCGCCGGAAAGCTCATGCGGATAGCGGCCGGCGATGGTCTTCGGCGAAGGCAGCTGCACCAGAGACAAGGCATGTTCGGTGAATTCCCGCGCTACTTTGCCGGAGTGGCCCATATGGACGCGGTAGCATTCGCTGATTTGCTCGCCCACGGTGAGCGATGGGTTGAGCGAAGTCATCGGCTCCTGAAAGACCATGGATATTTTCCGACCGCGGATCCGCTCCATTTGGCGTTCGCTTTTCTTGAGCAGATCTTCGCCGTGGAACAGGATCTCGCCGTCCGCGATCTCGCCGGGAGGACAGGAAATCAGACGCAGGATCGAAAGCGAAGTTACGGTCTTCCCGCAACCGGTCTCGCCGACGATCCCGAACGTTTCGCTTTCGCGCAGTGAAAAGGAAACATTCTGAACCGCGCTAAGAACGCCGCGTTGGAGGTGGAAACGGATGGTGAGGTTCTTCACCTCCAGTAAAGGGGCCTCCATTTTCACCTTTCGTACTGCCGTGGGTCGAAGATATCCCGCAGGCCGTCGCCGAGAAGGTTGAAGCCGAGAATGATGAGGAAAATCGTCAGCCCGGGAAAAAAAGCCGCCATGGGTTGAAGTTGTAAGAACGGGGTGACTTCCTTGAGCATGAGTCCCCAGCTCGGCGTCGGCGGCGGCAGCCCCAGCCCGAGAAAGCTCAGAGACGATTCGGCGAGAATCGCATGGGCGAATTCGAGGCTAAGGCGCACGAGCAGCGGCGAGAGGCAGTTAGGAAGAACCTGCAAAAAAAGAATCGTAAAGTCGGATTCCCCCGACATGCGCGCGGCCTCGACGTACTCTCTTTCTTTTTGCGCCAGCACGGAGCTGCGCACGATGCGGGCATTCGATGGAATGGCGCTGAGGCCCAGTGCGATATAGAGCGAGGCAAAGCCCCCGCCGGCCGAGGCCACTAGCGCAATTGCCAAGAGGCGTCCGGGGAACGCCATAATCGCGTCCATGAAGCGCATGATGATGGAATCGATCCAGCGGCCGCTGAATCCCGCGACCGCGCCGAGCGGAACGCCGAAGAGAGTTCCCAAAAGCACCGCGCCTGCGGCGATCTCAAACGCCGTGCGCGCGCCGAAAACGATCCGGCTGTAGGTATCCCGGCCCAGGAGGTCGGTGCCTAGCCAATGCTCCGCGCTCGGCGCCTGGAGGCGGTTAATGATGTTGATTTCATAGGGATCGTGAGTTGCGAGAAGAGGCGCGAAGATCGCGGTCAGGATTCCCGCCGTGACGATGAAGAGGCCCAGCAGAGCGAGGCGGTTCCGCGCGATGACGCGGAAGGCGTCGACGAACCGTGATGAGGTGGGACCACCTTTGTCGGTCGCCGTCAATATCGGCGGCGATAGCGTTTCCTGTTCCAAGCGCTTCCCTATTCGAGCTTAATGCGCGGATCGAGCCATTTGTAAAAAACGTCCACGAACAAATTGATGAAAACGTATGTTACGGCAATGAGCAGCACGGCGCCCTGCACGATCGGGTAGTCGCGCTGGTAGATGCCGTCGATCAGGAGCCGGCCTACGCCCGGCCACGAGAAGACGGTCTCAATGATTGTTGCGCCGCCCAGGAGCCGCGCCGTCTGCAACCCGACGACGGTCACCGCCGCGATCAAAGAGTTTCTCAGCGCGTGCTTGACGATCACCATGCGCGACGGCAGTCCTTTGGCCCACGCGGTGCGCACGTAATCCTGCCGCAGCTGATCCAGCATTTCCGCGCGCACGTAGCGCGTCAGCGGCGCGGCGAGCTCGGTTCCCATCACGATCGCCGGCATGCAGGCGTGCTGCAAAAAAAGCCAGGGACTGTCGAAAGGGCTCGCATAACCGATGGAAGGGAGCCATCCCAATTTTAGGCTGAACAGAACCATTAACATGAGCGCCAGCCAGAAGTCCGGCATCGCAACGCCCCAGAGGGCGAATCCCATCGCGGCGTAATCGAATTTGGTGTTCTGCCTGATCGCGGCGATCACCCCTGCGGGGATGGCGATGGCTAGGCCGATGAAAAGCGCCATCCCGGCGAGGTAAAGCGTCGCCGGGTAACGCTCGAAGATGATATCGACGATCGGCCGGCGCGTCGCCAGCGACAGACCGAAATCGCCGTGAACGATTTTGTCGGCCCAATTGAGATATTGCACATAGATCGGCTGATCGAGGCCGATCTGGTGCTGCAGGACCCGGTACTGTTCCGCGCTTATGCGCGTGCGCTCGTCGGGATCGATGCCGAGCATGACGAGCACCGGATCTCCGGGGATGACGCGGACGAGAAGAAATACCGCCAGGCTAACAAGAATGAGGACAGGAATGAGCTGCAGCACGCGGCGAACGACATAACGTGCAAGCATGACGGCGCTCGGCTATTTATCGATCCAGGCCCGGCTCAAGCCCCCGATGAATGGTTGGAAGTCTCCGGAAGAGTTGGTCGCGAATCCCTTGACGTAGCTGCGAAAGGTGAAAAACCGCGGCGTGAAGCCGATCGCGACGACGGGCGAATCGTCCAGCACTTTAGCCACGACCTGCTTGAACAGCGCTTTGCGCTTCTCCACGTCGACCTCAAGCTCGGCTTTCTTCATCAACGCATCGTACTCCTTGTCGCAGTAGGCGGTCTCGTTGAGGCGCCGGTCTTTGGGGTCCGGCTCGCAGGAGTATTCCGAGTAGGCGGGCAGAGGGTCCGGATAGTCGCTGCCGCCAGCGAGCTTGAACATGAATTTCCCCTGCCGGCGCGCTTCGAGCGCCGAGGCGCGCTCCAAGATCTTCAGATCGATTTTGACGCCGATCTTTTTGAGCTGGGCCTGAATGATAGCGCCTTCCACTTCGGCGACTTCCCCCCGGTTGCCCATCAGCTCGAAGGTCTCTCCTTTGTATCCGGATTCTTTCAGCAGGGTCCTCGCCTTGTTCAAGTCGTACTTCGGCGAGGGCACGTCGAAGTACCAGATACTGTCCTTGGGGAATCTCTGATCGCTCGTTTCCGCCAGGCCGAAATAGGCGGCCTGCATAATCTCTTTTCTATCGATAGCGTGGGCGATCGCCAGGCGGAGCTTCTTGTTGTTGAACGGCGGAGCAGCGACGTTGAACTCGAGGTTGCGGGCGCCCGCCTGGTTGGCTTTGGCGTAGCCGATGTCCCGCAGTTTTCCCTGCACGATCTGCTGTACCCATTCGTAGGGCGTGCGCTCGATGATGTCGACGTCGCCCGCTTGTAAAGCGGTGAAGCGCACGGTGGCGTCGGCGATCTCGCGCATGACAACCCGATCTACGAAGGCTTTTTCGCCCCAGTAGTCGGCGAAGCGCTCGAAGACGACCCGCTGCCCAGGCTTCCACTCGACGAACTTGAAAGGGCCGGTCCCCGGAGGAAAGGTAGCGGGTTTTCTCATGCCTTCCGGCAACGATTCTTTAGGGATGACCGAGAAAGCGCGGATGTCGGCCAACAAAGTCAGGAACAATGGATTGATCTTCTTTAGGGAAACTTTAACCGTGTACTTGTCGGCCACCTCGGCTTTGTCGACCGCCTCCATATCGGCGAATCCGTAAGCGCCGTTTTTAGGGTTGAGCGTATAGTCGATCGCGAACTTGACGTCGTCGGCGGTCATCTCCTTGCCGTCGTGAAACTTCACGCCCTTGCGCAGGCGAAAGGTATAGACTTTAGCGTCCTTGGATATCTCCCAGGACTCGGCGAGGCGCGGCTGGATCGCCCCTTTCGCGTCTCTCCCGAGCAGCGGCTCGAACATCAGCTCGCGAATTCTCGATTCCGTCGAGCTCGTGTTGACCAACGGATTCATCAGCGCGAGCTCTTTGCTGACGGCCAGCGTGATCGTGCCGCCGCGCTTGGGCTGGTTGGATGCGGCCTGCAGTCGCACGTGAATAATCAGTACGCTGAATACCAGCGCTAGAATCAGAAACCGCTTCACGGCTGCGCCTCCGATCGAGCTTTCGAACCGCGATCGTTCATGTTCTCCCGCCCGGCTCCTCACGAGCATTCCAGTCGCTCCCTCACATTATTGCTTCCTGTAGAGCTTATCGATGTACCCAGAGTTGTCCAGTTCCCTCAAGTAATGCAAGTCCCACAACGCGAGCGGGCTCAGCTGCTTGGCTTCGGGGGACTTGATGCACCCTAGCTCGTACGCGTTGATCACGCCTTGCGGGTCCGGATAGGGCTTCTTAGGCACGCGGTCGAAAAACCTATAGTGATACGACTCGCCCTTTCTCTTGCTCAGGTTCTGAAGGATTTTTTGCGTCTTTTCCTTTTTCGTCTTGGCGAAGTGAATGCCCAGCACCAGCGCCTTGACCAAACGCTCGCCCAGCTCTTTTTTCTTGTGCAATACGGTATACGAGGTCGTGAGCGTCGGGCCGTTGATCATCGGCAGCGGGCCCAGCGGCAGAACTTGGAAACCCTGATCTTTATACCGCTCCGCGGCGTTGGCGGAGATGAAGCGGGCATCCGCTTTGCCGGACTTAAGCGCGGCGAACTGCGCGTCCGAGTCTTCGTCCTCGATCCACTGGACCTGATCGATCCCGATTCCGTTGCGGATCAGATACATCATGTGGTTGCCGCGGCCGTGATGAAAGCCGCCGTCCCGCCCCTCCATCGGCGTGTCCGCGATGCGTTTCCCGCGGAGGTCCTGAATCGAGCCCAGTGAAGCGCGCGAGGCGACGCAGGCGTTCTGCCCGTTGACCGGCGATGCGAGGCTGACGATCGGCTTTCCCTTGACCACCAGGCCGTAGGGCGTAAGGTGGTCCCCGGAGATAAAGTCGATATCGCCTTTGAACAGCGCCGCTTCGGCGTCGGGGGGCATCGCACAGTAGTCGAAGCTCGACAGGTCGAGGCCGACCTTTTCCCAAATGCCCGCCTCTTTCAGGACTTCCCACATCGGCAGGTGGCTGGCCGAGCGATAAACGCCGCGAATTTTTATTTTGCGCTGTGCCATCCGATCATTCTCCCTTCGTGATAGATGCGTTTATCCCAACACCATGATCGGGTCAACCTTGAAGACGGGTTCGGTGCTTGGCAAAACGAGTGACCTTGAATATATATATTTCGCGCAGCCGCAAGTGTTAGAGAAACACGCACTCCGTCGTAGGAGGCCATCGAAGTGAAACCTAAGTACGGCCTTTTCAGCTGCGATTCACACGCGCAGTTGGACCGAGACGCCTGGACGTCCAGGATGCCAAAGGCCCGCTGGGGCGACCGGATTCCGCAGATCGTCGAAATGCGCGAAGACGACGCAACCGTCGACCGTTGGATGGTCAACGGTAAGGTCCGCAGCGAGTGGGTGTGCAATTGCCCGGCGGCGATGGAGGGCGGCGTCGAGCGCGGGTACTACCCCGTGCGCTGGAAGGAAGTGCCGAAGATCGTCTACGATCCGGCCGAGCGACTAAAAGCGCTGGACGACGATCGCGTCGACGGCGAAGTGCTTTATCCGAACGGCCCCGTTTCCAATTTCGCCTTTCTTCAGTCAGACGCGGACTTCGAGCTCGCCTGCGTCCAGGCGTACAACGACGCTCTGGCGCAATGGCGCGAGGTGAGCGATCGCTACGTGCCGGTTGCCCTTATTCCTTATATGAGCGATATCGACGTCGTCGTCGCGGAAGTCGAGCGCAGCGCTAAGCGCGGCCACCGCGGCGTCGTCATGCTCGCCGAGCCGGCGTTCACCAAAAAGGGCTTGAAACGCATGAACGATCCGTTCTGGGAGCCGCTCTGGGCGTGCTGCCAGTCGCTAGGCATTCCCGTGAGCTGGCACGGCTCCTCGGGCTTGGTCCAGCAATTATCTCTGCCGAAGTGGGACGGTTTTACTAAGAGAGAGTCTCATACGGTCTCCACCTCGCGTCTGTGCGCGACGCCCGCGCAGCTCATTCCGAGTTTGATCTTCTCCGGTATTCTCGACCGTTATCCGCGGCTCAAGTGGGTGTGCGCCGAAACGGGGTTCGGCTGGGTCAGCTATGTCCTCGAAGCAACGGATCACGAGTGGGAGCAGCGCCAACTGTGGAAGGAAGGCATCGAAATGCGGCCGAGCGAGCTCTTCCGGCGGCAAATCTACGTAGATTTCTGGTACGAAAAAGCGGGCATCGAGCTGCGCGAGCTGGTAGGCATCGACAACATCATGTGGGAGTCCGATTATCCGCATATCGCGTCGACGTACCCGAGATCGTGGAGCTACGTCGAAGACTCGCTCGTGGGCGTGCCGGAGAGCGAGCGGCGGAAGATGTGTTATGAAAACGCAATCAGGCTTTATGGGGTCGCGTAAGCATGGCGGAGTTTTCCTTCATCAGCGTCGACGATCATGTTCAGGAGCCGCCGGACCTCTGGACCAAGCGGCTACCCCGCTCGAAATGGAGCGAGCGCATACCGCATATCGAAACCGATGCCGCCGGCGAGCATTGGGTCGTCGATGGCGGCAAATTGAAATTTAACGGCGCCGCGGATTGCGGCGCGCTCACGCCGGATCGAGCCGAGAACCCGCAGCGCTGGTCCGAAGTGCCTCCGTCGGTTTACGATCCAAGAGAACGACTTAAAGCCATGGATTCCGCCGGTGTCGCCTATTCCGTGCTCTATCCGACCGTAGCCGGGTCGGGCGGCGAAACCTTCGGCCGCATCGCGGATCCCGAACTGGAGCTCGCCTGCGTACAAGCCTATAACGACTGGCTGCTCGAAGAATGGGCGGGCGCGAGCGAACGTTTCATCCCGCAATGCCTCGCGCCGCTGTTTCCGATCGGCGCGGCGATCGAGGAAATTCGCCGGGCCGTCAAGAACGGACATCGCGGCGTGATCTATCCGTCGGTGCCGATGGAACTCCGCGACGTACCGCATATCAACGACGCCGTCTACGATCCGCTTTGGGCCGCCTGCCAGGAGCTCGACGTGCCGATCTGCTTTCACGCAGGCGCTTCGTCGGCGATTCAAATTCCCGCGTACGAGGGTTATACGGCCTCGGTCGCGGCTGCGTTTCAGGCCATCACGCGTCCGGCGAGCACGGTCTCGGTGTTGGTGAATCTGCTGATCTCGAAAATTCTCCTGCGCTTTCCGAAGCTCAAGATCGTCCTCGGCGAGAGCGGACTCGGCTGGGGAGCGTATCTTTTGGAGTACACCGACTTTCAGGCGACCGGCGATCAGTTGCCGAAAAACGGCTACGACCTCATGCCCTCTGAGATGTTCAAAAGGCAATGTTATTTGGTCGGGTGGTACGATCGCGCGAGCTTGCGTGTGCGTAATTATATCGGCTCCGACAACATTCTGTGGTCGGCGCAGTTTCCGCTGGCTACTTCGACCTGGCCCAAGACGCAAGCAGCGCTGGCGCAGAGCTTCGATGGGGTCGACGCGAACGACCGGTGGAAAATCCTCTGGACGAACGCGGCGCGGCTTTACAAGATCCCGTCGATGTGAGTTTAAAGCGAAGGAGACTTTATGTCGCAATGGCTTGAGATCCGTCCGCTCATCGATGAGATGGTGAACCGCCAGTTCGATGCGCCCGAGTTCAAGAAACTCCTCGCTGTGCCGCTTACTCCAGGGCGCATCCAGCTCTATCGTCACCACATGACCTATTACGGAGCCAACCGGCGCGACTGCTGGGCATTCGTCTCCGGAAAGGCGCCGCTCGACGTGAAGCGCGCGATCTGGACGCATGAAAAGGACGAGCTTATTCACGACGCGCGCATGGGGCGCGCGCACGTAACCGAGGAAGACCTGCGGGAGCGGGACGAGTCGCTGCTCGTGCCCGGCGCGAAAGCCGCTTTCTACGCTTGGCTCTATTGCGCACGCGAAAAGCCGTGGCTCGAAGGTCTCTTTTACTCTCATATTTTGGAGCGGCGCAACAATAACGCCGTCGTGAAAGGCGGCGGGCTGTCGGAGCGTTGGAAACGTAAGCAGCAAGCGGATCTCGGCGTCAAAGAGGCCGCAAAGGATTTCCAGACCGAGGTCCATGCGGTGGCCGACGAAGAGCATTCAGATCTTTTCGAGCCGCTCTTTACGCGCTATATCGACAGCAAAGTCGCCGCCGAGGCCGCGCTCGCCGCGACCCGCGACTGTCTGGTGATCGATCGCGCCTTTCGCGGCGCGCTTGCGGACGCGATCGCCGACGCCGAATAGACTCAGAACGGAAATGGAGGAAGCCATGGCTGAAGCAGCGGGAAATACCGCGGCAGATGGAGTCAAAGAGCGCATCGCCTACAAATCTCCCTACGAGCAGTGGAAGGAATCTGAGGGTCTGCCGACGCTCCGCGGGCTCTTTGTCAAAAATCTTTACGACATCGAGCTGACGCCGTGGCGATCGAGCGGCGACGGGCTGGCGACATTCATTAATCTCGAGGGCACAGGCGGCTTCAACGATTCGTACGTCGCGGAGATACCGCCGGGGAAATCGCTCAAGCCGCACCGGCATCTCTTCGAAGAGACGATTTATATCCTCAAAGGTCAGGGCGCGACTTCGGTATGGATCGATCCCGCGCGCAAGGAGACTTTCGAG
>DATDFN010000106.1:0-11696 GCA_036522615.1 Binatia bacterium
CACACACCTCCGCGCTGACAAAATGCACGCGCAACGGGACTTTGGCCGACGACGGCAGCGGCATGATCGGCGTCCGCACTAAATCGAACGACTGCACTTTCTACAGCCGCCGCCGGACGCGGGTCGCGCCGGACGGGACGCTGGTAACGGTCGACTTCTTCGTTAATTGGCCGTCCGACTCTAGCGTAGCGCCGAAGGCGGTAGTGGTTTTGATCGGCGGCGGCGACTTCAACATGAGTTTCTCCGGCGACACCGTAAAGGGCGTTCCGGACGAGACCGGCGGCGGTAATTTCGTCGTGCGCACCGCGCAGCTTTTTGCCAATGCCGGCTACATCACGATCGCGCTTAACAAACCTTCGGATCTCCCTGCGGCCGGCACCGTCTGCACCGGCGCCGCCGACGATCCTTGTCAGGCTCAGGCCGACGAGTATCGCGTCTCGACGAACCACGCGGTGGATATTCTGAAAATTCTCAACCGCTTCAACACGCTGAACCTGCCGGTTTTCCTGGCGGGCACTAGCAAAGGCGCGCTGTCGGCGGTAGCGCAGAACCTAATCGCGACCGGCATCTCGCTTTCGAGCCCCGTGACGAATAACACGGGCAGCCCCTCTTACCTTTACGTCGGCGCTGCGGGCAATCTGGCAACGACGTTCGTCAAAAGGCCTGTCCAGGTGCTCTGGAATACGAGCGACCTGTGCGCCGCTTCGCCGCCGTCGGGTTCGTCGTCTTTGTATTCCGTTCTGCTCACGACTACCGCGGCTTTCAGCGCGACGGTATCCGGCGGGCTCAGAGTGACGACCGCGGGCAACGGCCTCACCTCCTCCAATATCGGCTTTTGTCAGGCCTTCGACTACCACGGCTATTTCGGCATCGAGGACACAGCGGTCGGAGCGATCACCTCGTGGCTTGATAGTCGCGTCGGCGCGCTCGGGGGCACCACACCGCCCAACGCGCCGTTCGGGAAAGCTCAGGTCGCTTCCAACGCAATGAGACAATTCAACTTGAAGAACATCACCGGAAACCCGGCGGGAGTTGTCTACGGCTTATCGAACAGCGTTTCGAGTCTCGGCGGGAACGTGACGATCAACGGACAGAAAGTGACTTATACGGCACCGTCGGGCGTAAGCAATGAAACCGATTATTTCGTGTACACGGTGACGGGTCCACAAGGCGCCGTGAGCGCCGGAATCATCACCATCAAGATAAATTAGGTAGATCACACCGGCCTCGAGCCGAGTCGCGCGCACAGTTAGCGGCCCGAAGCGGCTACACCTTTCGCGTCCGCTCCTGCGCGATGCGGATCGGCGGCGTCCAGGGCTTCTCCGCCCAGGCGACGCCGGTCCGGCGCACCTGCGCGTCGATGAGATAGGGCTTGCCCTCCTGGGTGAAGCGCTTCGCGCGGGCGAGCGCGTCCTTGAGCTGTCCGGCCGATTCGACGACCTCGCTATCGACGCCGAAGCCCTTGGCGATCGACGCCATGTTCATGTCGGGATTGCCGAGATAGTCATGCATGAACTTGCCGGTCTGAACCATGCGGCCGCCGGGGGAGTTGTTGATCGCGCGGCTGTGCGGGCCGGAATAGGCGTGGTTATTGTAGACGACTGTGATGACGGGAAGCTCGAGACGCGCCATGTTCCACAGCGCCGTCGGGCCGAAGATGAACGAACCGTCGCCGACGAGGCAGATGACCTGCTGGTCTGGGCGCGCGAGCTTGACGCCTGCCGCGGTCCCGACGCCGGAGCCCAGATGCGCCCCGTAGTAGAAGAACAGCTCGCGCCCGCCGAGCGGGTTGAACTCGAAGCTGTGGAATCCGATCGAGCCCGCCTCGTGAACGACGATCGCATCTTTTTCGGCGAACTGCGCGACCTCGTAGGTCACGCGATCGGCCAGCAGCGGAGTTGCGTTCCAATCGGGATTCTTGACGATCTGCGCGCGCAGTGTCTTCGCGCGCTCGCTGAATTTTCGTATGTCCTCGGACCGCTCCTTCGCCTTGGCGCGGATCGCCGGCGTCATGATGCCTTCCACCGCGGCGATCAGGTCGTCGAGACCGTAGGCGACGTCGGCAAAGAGCGGCGCCTCGGTCGTGATCACGTTGCCCATCGACCAGTTGTCGTTTCTGAGGTCGATGAACTTCGCGTTGCGCGCGACGATCGGCGCCGGCCCGTTGTGCTGGAGCTTGTTGCCGACATTGATCACCACGTCGGCGTCCTTGGGGTACGTGAGAGAATCGACGCGCGCGCTGGGAATTGTCCCGACCCATAAGGGATGCGACTCGGGATAGTTCGCGAACATCTGCCGCACCTGCGTCACCGACATGCCGATCGTCTCGGCGAGCTTCACCGCTTTGTCGACGGCCTTCGCCTTGTAAAGCTCGTCGCCCACGATCATGACCGGCGTCTTCGCCTCGACCAGCAGCTTGGCGGCGCGCTCGACTTCCTTGGGATTGGGGCGCACGCGCGTGCGCGGATCGATCTTTTCCTGGGCGATGATCTCGGTGCGGACATTCTCGTCGTTCAAGTCCGCGTGCCACGAGGCGTAAGCCGG
This sequence comes from Binatia bacterium, assembly GCA_036522615.1. Taxonomy (GTDB): domain Bacteria; phylum Desulfobacterota; class Binatia; order UBA9968; family UBA9968; genus JAJPJQ01. Next base: position 2,545 of record DATDFN010000106.1, read on the forward strand.
ACCGTACGGCGGCGTCCATGCCGCCTTGAATGCGCGTCGCACGGTTTCGGGAATCATGTCGGCGCGGCGCGCGAGCCATGAATATTTGGTAATCGGCTGCACGACCTGCTCCTGGTTCGCGACTTCCTCGAAACCGTCTCGTCCGGAGCGGCGCGTAGAATCCGTGCGATAGCTGTAAAAAACCAGCGGCGTCTGCTCTTTGAAGGCGTTGAACATCTGGCCGATCGCGTTGGCGAGGCCGACGAAGCCCGCCTGCATCACGATCGCCGGCTGGCCCGACGCTTTGACGTAGCCCGCGGCCATCGCCGCGCCGGGACCTTCATGCGGCGTGAGGATGTATTTGAGCTGCGGCCGGTCGACGAGCGCGTCGTAGAAATGCGCGTCCTCGCTCGCAGAGTTGCCGAAGACGTACTTGACGCCGGAGGCGACGAGCTGCTCGGCGAAAGCTTCCGCGCCTTTTCCCTGGAAGAGCTTCACGCCCTCGGGGCCGGCGCGGCGCGCCTCTTGCGCGTGGGCGACCTGATCGAGCGATTGCAGTACCCCCTGGGCCGCCGCAAGCGAAATCCCCGCCTGGGTGAGACCCTTGAGGAAACCGCGGCGCGAGATCGATTGCGATAAATAGCGCGCGACCAATTCTCTCATATTCGCCTCCTACTTTGCTTTCGTCTCTTGCGCGGGAAGCGTCGCGAGATACGACGCCATCGTATTGATCTCATCTTCGGACCAGAGCGCGCCCCGGCCGACCATGCGGTAGAGTGTGCCCTCCCAGCCCCGGCGGTCCTGTCGCTGGTCTTTCCACATGCCTTCGCTGTGGCATTGAAAGCATTTCGACATGAGGAGATCTTTGCCGGGCGCGTCGGGCAGCGCGCCGCTTTGCTCGGCCGCGCGGAGACTTGTGGATGCCAGGAGAGATGGAACGAACAATAGTAGAAGCAGCAGTTTGTGGAAAGACATATCGCGGCCCTCCTCGACGCGTCTTGTGAACGCTCGAAGATAGCGAGAAAGGCCGCGGCCTGTCAATTGGGAAAATCGGCGCATGCGAAAAACTCGGCGATCATTAGGTTATAAATTTTCCCGCCAGGCGTTGAACAGAAACGAAGGTAGTCATTTTCATACAGTCCCGATGCGATTCATACAGGCCGGGTCACAAAGCCGCAGGGATCGTTTTGGTTTCAGATCCAGGCGAGCGACGCGCATCCGAAGTGTCTTCCCTTTTCATATTCATCTGCTAAATCCGAAATACCCCCTTGTAGCCGGCGTCCATATGCGTAACGAAGCTGCAGCCGTCGCTTGGGTCTTCATCGGCGCGATCGCCATCCTCGCTTCGGCGTGCTCGAGCGTCCCCTCCCCCGGTTTAACCTCCACGAAAACCGGCCGCGTCGAGCCGAGTGAGGACTTCAAGAACGGCGAAGCGCGTCTCCGCTGCCAGCTGCATTGCGCAGTCACTTGGGCGCTTTATCGCGACCGCGCGAAGGCCTTGTACAACGCGCGCGCCTGGAACGAGCTGGCGCTGAACGTTCTAAGAATCGGCTACGCCGACGACCTATCCTATTTTTATCTCGGCAAGGCTGCTGAAGGCCTCGGCCACTATCGCGCCGCGGAGAACTACTATCGCTTAAGCCGCGCGGCCTCATTGAAATGCGCCGATATTTACGGCGACTGCTACGGCTTCGTCTTTCCCCGCGACGCGCGTTTGGCCGCGTCTGCTGTCGCCAACAAATCCGCCGAGATAAAACGGCAATATCCCGCGCCGCCGGCAGCAGCCCAAGAGCCCAGCGCTCCTGTGCCGGAAAAACTGGCCGAAACTCCGTCCGGCCGCGGCGGAAGCGCATCTCCGGCGAAGGAAGCAGCAGAACCGAAAACCCCAGCGAGCCAGCCGGGGCGGAATGACCCGCAGCGCGCCGCCGGCGCGAAACCACTGGAAGCGGAAAAACGGCCGGCGGTGACTGCCGCGAAAAAATCGCCATCGCGAAAGCCTGTTCAACAGGCGGAGTTTTCCAATGCTCAAGCGGAGGCAAAGACACCGCCCGCACCGTCGCCTGCTGCGGCGGAAAAGCAGCCCGAGCCCGAACCTCCGGCGCCCCCGCCGAGCGTCAGCTTCGAAGAGGTGAGCCGGAAATTCGGCAGCCGCAGCCCCTTGACGGAAGCGCAAAAACGGGAAGAGTGGAAGAAGTATCAGGGGCATTGCGTCGAGTGGGCCGGCGAGCTGTCGTACGTCGGCGACAGTTTTGTCCGGGGTCTCACGCTCGGCTTCAAGCACGATCCGCGCACGCTCACGTACGACGTGCTCGTCGCCGCGCCCGACGATGCGCGCGACGCCGCGCTGCGGATGAAAAAAGGCTTGCACTACACCTATCGCGGCACGCTGAAAAAATACGGCGGCGCGGTCCTGCCGATCAGTATGAGCTGGGGATGCTCCGGCGCCAAGCGGGACAGCGAACGCGCGAAAGCGGAATAAGCAGCCTCCCGAAGCGTTCGACCGCGATTTGCTCACTTCCGCGGAAACAGCACATCCATCATCAGCTTTTTGTGGTGCGCCGGCGTGCCCAGGTATTGATAAAGCGTGTGCGCGAGGACGCTGTGCGCCATGAGCGGATGGCCGTAGTCCGTGCCGGGACCGGCGAAGACCATGTGCGCGTAGTTGCACGCGTGATGGTAGCCTTCGCTGGCAATCGCTTTCGCCTCGTGCGCCGCAGCCTTTGCGGGTTGGGCGCAATCAAGCAGCCACGCCGCTTCATACGCCGCCCAGCGCGCGGCGTCGAGATGGATCGATATGTCGACGCAGTGGTCCTGAACGCGCTGGAAGCGGCCGATCGGCTGCCCGAATACGACGCGCGAGCGCGTGTACTCCACGGTGAAGTCGAAGATCTCCTGGCAGCCGCCGACTTGATACGCGCAGAGAATCGGCAGCGTTTTTTCGAGGGCCGCCTCGAGCACGCGCCAACCGCTTCTCGCCGATATGACGTTTTGGCTCGCGACCCGCGCCTGATCGAAAATTACTTCTTCTGCAGAGACGGCGAAGCCGATCAGCCGATTGATGGAAATGCCGGAGCTTTTCCGGTCGATCAGCACGAGGGCTATATCGCCGCCATCGGTCCGCGCGGCGACAATGAAATGCGTCGCTCCCTCGGCGTCCAGGACGAATCGTTTTTTACCGGTGAGGATGAAACCGTCGTCGCTCTTAGCGAGGCGTGTTTCCACGCTCTCCGGCCCCCACGCGGCCGGTGTGTCGGCGATCGCCGGCACCGCGATGAAATCACCTTTGCAGATTTGCGGCAGCCAGGATTTTTTCTGCTCCTCGGAGCCGCCTTCGAAAACGATCTGCGCGCCGAGTGTGCCGGCGGAAAAGAGCGGCCCGGGGACGGGCCCGCGCCCCAGCTCCTCGAAAACGACCGCGCAGTCGGTTGAGCTCGCGCCGGCGCCGCCGCAGGACTCCGGCAGCAGCATGCCCACCCACCCGAGCTCGGCCGCTTTACGATAAATCTCCGGCCGGAACGTTTCTTTCAGGCGATACCATTGCGTCATCCGATGCGCGGGAGCCTCCGCCTTGACGAAGTCGGCCGCAACTTTTTTGAGCATCGCCTGCATTTCGCTGAGCGTTAAGTCCATAAGTCCTCTCGAATCGCGTCGCAGTGCTAAATGGTCTCCGGCGCCTTTTCCACCAGCGGACGGCCGATACCGACGCGGCGCGCGAACACGAGCCGGTCGGTGTCGAGCGTGCCGCCGCCGTGGAGCTGTCCCGGACCGGTGCGCACGGCGTACTCGAAATCGACGACCTCGTGGACCGAGAGATCTTGCACGAGCGCGTCGATGCCCATGATCTGCTGCAGGCGCTCGCCGTTCCGGAGCCGCGCCATGCGCTGGAAGTAGCGCTGCTGCACGCCGCCGTACGGGTGCGGCTTGCGCGCGAAGCGATGGTAAAAATTCCGCTGGTTGAAGCGCCGGAGCGTGTTCAGCTCCAGCATCATGTCGGCGATCGTGTCGCGGATGCGGTCGTCCTCGATCAATTTTTTTCCGCCGACCTCGTTAGTCTGACAATACTCGACGACGCGCTCGACGAGCGGATCGACGCCGATGCGGCCATCGCCGCCGTGCTCCAGTTCGAGATGCGTGTTGGCGACTTTCCACCCGTTATTCTCGCCGCCGACGAGATACTTCGCCGGGACGCGCACGCCGTCGAAGAAGACGGCGTTCTTTATTCCCATCATGAGGTGCATGTGCTGGATCTCGATCCCTGGGAGATTTGCCGGGATATGGATCCAGCCGAGATTCTCGTGCCGCTTTCCCTGCGGGTTCGTGCAGACGAGCGTCCAGAGATAATCCGGCGGCACGTGATGGCCGACCATGACCTTCTGTCCGGTGACGACATAATGGTCGCCGTCGCGGATCGCCTTCGTCTGGCAGTTCGCGACGTCGCTCCCGCCCTGCGGCTCGGTGAGCACTTGCCAGACGGAAATTTCCCCGCGCGTCAGCGGCGGAAGAAACTCGCGCTTCTGCTCCTCTGTGCCCCACTTGAGCACGACCGGCGCAACGATCCGCGCGAGCGTGTAGAAGACGTGCGAGAGATTGAGACCGTATTTGATCAGCTCGGTCTCAAGCACGATCTGGTGATCGATGGCGAGACCGGCGCCGCCGTACTCTTTCGGGAACATGGGAAAGAGCCAGCCCTTCCGCCCGAGTTTGTTGGCGAGCCCGCGGCGAAAGCGGTACTCCTCGTCGTTCTCGCGCGTCGACCAGGACGCCGACCAGCGGAGATGCTCGCCGCCGCGCATGTTCTCGGCCATCCACGCCGAAACCTCGCGGCGAAAGTCCGCCAGCTCCGGCGGATCCTCTTGCAGATTGAAATCCATGTGCGTCTCCTTCTCACTTCGAATACGTTCTATATGACTCCGGCGGCGCGGAGCTCCGCGACCGCGTGCGCGTCATAGCCGAGGCGGCCCAAAATCTCCTCGGTATGCTCGCCCAAAAGCGGAGCCGCGCGGTAAAACTTCGGCGGCGTCCCGGACAGATCGATGGGACTCCCGACGAGATTGCTGGCACCCATCGCGGGATGGTGGATCGTCTTGGGAATGCCCATGTGGCGGATATGGGGATCGTCGAAAACCTCCGCGATCGTGTTGATCGGCGCGTTCGGAATATCGTTGGCGTCGAGCCGCGGGAGCCAGTAGCTCCGCGGCTTGGCGCGAAATTTCTCGCGCAGAATACCGACGATCTCGTCGTGCCGCTCGGTGCGATGCCGCCGCGAGGCGAAGCGCGGATCGCCGATCAGATGATCGAGCTCCGCGGCGCGAAGCAGCCCCTCCCAGGCCTTATTATGACCGGACAAATGGACCATGAACGGCCTGCCTTCCGAGTCGAGCAGGCTGTAGATGCGCCCCTTGGGAAAATTCTCGCGCGAGACCGCCTCGCCGCCGTTCAAATAATCCGCCACGTGCGATTCGATGAACGCGACGGCGACCTGCAGCAGCGAAACGTCGACAAACTGCCCGCGCCCGGTCTTTTGGCGGGCGAGGAGCGCGGCCATGACCCCATGGGCGGCGAAGATACCCGCGGTGTGATCGACGAAGGAGACGCCCGCGACTTTGGGATCGTCGAGGTCGGTAACCAGGCTCATCATGCCGGAGAGCGCCTGACCGATCGTGTCGAAGCCGGGCTTATCACGGTAAGGTCCGCTCTGACCGTATCCGGAGATCGAGCAATGGATCAATTTAGGATTGAGCTTTGACAGCTCTTGGTATTCGAGGCCCAGACGCCGGCGCGTCGCGGGGCGAAAATTTTCAATCAGGACGTCGCCGGTCTCGAGCAGCGCGAGCAGAATTTCGCGGCCCCTTGGTTCCCGCAGATTGAGCGTGACGCTTTTCTTGTTGCGGTTGAGGGCGCGGAAGCTCGGCCCGTAGCCCTCGTATTTGGGATTGCGCCCCCGGTGCGTGTCGCCCTCGCCGGGCAGCTCGACCTTGATCACCTCGCAGCCCAAGTCGCCGAGAAGGGATCCGGCGTACGGGCCGGCGACGTGGCCGCTCACGTCAATCGCCGTCGTTCCTTCGAGGGCGCCGCCGATCATCTATTTCGCCTCGTAGAGCGTTTTGACCAAGCCGCTCGCATCGATTTCTCGGAGAAGGGTTTCGTCGACAAACGACTTCGGATCCGCGCCCCTCGCTTTGGGATTTTCCTTCTCGATGAAACCGAGCACGGTCTCGACGCCTTTCAGCGAAGGATACGGCACCGTCTCGTAATATTTCGCCGCCAGGAGATCGTAGGCCCGTGCCAGCGTCGGTTCCTGCGCCGCCGTGGTGCGCAGCTTCCTTTTTACGATGTCGAGACTCTCGTCCTTATGCTGCTTGAAATAGGCGATGCCTTCGAGATACCCGAGCAAAAACTTTTTAGCACGGTCGCGCTGGGCGCGGAGATAGGCGCGCGTGGTCGCCATGATGGCGTGGAGATAGTAAATGTTCAGGTCGGCCAGATCCGCGAGCGTCCGGTAACCGCGGTCCTCCGCGACGAAGATCGACGGCAGCGTCAGCACCGCGCCGTTGATGCCGCCCTTTTCCAAGCTCGCGAGCATGTTGGGCGACGAGCCGACCTGGACTACCTGGACGTCGCTTTCGGACATGCCCCATCGGCGGAGGATGATCAGAAGCGCTGCGTGCGACACCGCGCCGATGCGCGTGACGCCGATTTTTTTGCCTTTGATGTCGGCGGCGTTTTTGATTTCAGGCCGGGCGACGAGCCGTTGAAGTCCGCTGTTGATGACGCCGGCGACGATCACCGTGTCGCCGCCGCGCAGATTCGCGTTGATCACCGCGTCGCCCGCCGAGGTCACGAACTGGATGTCGCCGGCCAGCAGCGCGCTTACGCCCATCGGTCCGGCGCCGCCGATGACGACAATCTCCGGATCGATGCCGTGTTTGCGAAAAAGCCCTTTCTGCTCGGCCACCCACACCGCGCTGTGAAGCGCGCTCACCGAGCTGAGACCGAGCCGGACTTTCTCCTGCGGCCGAGCGGGGGCGGCGCCTAAAATCGTCGCCGCCAGGATCCCCGCTATCGCGCTCGCCCGCTTCATCGGCTCCTTTCGCAAGAACAGTCGAGAGTCAAAGTTCTTATCGCAATCGAAATATTTTTCCAACGAGGATTTGAAGCCCGCAGGCGAAACACCTATGGTGGGCGCTGCAGAGGAGGCCTGTATGGCGTTATTGCTCAGAGCGGAACAATTGAAAGGGCTGATCTCGATCGAAGAGGCGATCGCCGCGGTCGAGCGCGGATTTCGCGATCAGGCCCATCATCCGCGTTTCAGTCTGCCGCGCCAGCGCATGACGGCCGGCGACCGGCGCATCAACATCCACTCCGGCGGCTCGGTGGAGCTCGGCGTGGCCGGAACATTCATCCATTACGAGCGCCACCGCTTCACCAAAGAGGACCAGACTTACGCCGCAGCGGGCAAGCGCGTCTATCTCGCCTACGACAGCGAGAGCGCGGCGTTGCTCGCCGTCATCGTCGGCTGCATTCCGTTTTACGACTTCGACGATAACGACATCGCGACCGAGACGGCGATCACGAGCGCGGTCGGGACGAAGCAGCTTGCACGCGCCGACTGCAAGGTGATGGGCCTTTACGGCACGGGACGGCAGGCGCGGCGCCATTTAAAAGTCATGTGCGCGCTCCGGCCGATCAGACAAGTCAAAGTTTTCAGCCGCAGCGCCGAGAACCGGCGCGCCTTCTGCGCGCTGATGCAGCCGCACGTCGACGCCGAGCTTATCGCCGCCGCCGACCCACGGGAGGTTACGCGCGGGTCGGATCTCATCGTCTGCGCGACCGGCAGCAATGTGCCGGTGCTCTACGGCGAATGGCTCGAGCCGGGGCAGCACGTGACATCGATTGTGGCCAGCAACAAAGAAATCGTTCAGGAGGGGCTTCTCGACCGGCCGCGGCGCGAGCTGGACGACGAGGTTCTGCGACGGGCCGACATCATCGTCGCGACGCTGCGACAGCAGGCGATTTATGACGAGCAGGGAGATTTCGTCGAGCCGGTGGCGAACGGAGTCATCGGGTGGAACGATGTAACAGATTTAAGCGCGCTGCTTTCCGGCGGCGCCCACGGTCGAACGAACGCGAAGCAGATCACGCTATTCAAGCAAAACAGCGATCAGGGCGTAGGCTTCATGGCGCTCGCCAGGCTCGCGCATGACAAGGCGCGCGCAGCAGGCGTCGGCAGTGAAATCTAGTATACCTGCGCGGCGGGTGATTCCCGCCGCGCAGGGGCCTGGCTATAGAATCGACAATCCGCCCGGCGCGCTCGGCGGATTAGCATTGAATACCGCTCCGACAGACTTCGCCGCGTCGACGGTGACGACGCACGCGCCGGTGCCGGTGCATGCGCCCGTCCAGCCGCCGAACGTCGACCCGGCTCCTGCAGTCGCCGTCAAAGTAACCGAAGTGCCGGTCGTATAATTGGCCGAACAGGTCGCGCCGCAGTTGATGCCCGCCGGGGAGCTCGTGATCGTGCCGGATCCCGTGCCGCTCTTCGTCGCCGTCAGCGCGAAGGTTTGCAGATTGAACGTCGCCGTGACCGATTTCGCCGCGGTCATCGACACGGTGCACGCGCCCGTGCCGGTGCAGGCGCCGCTCCAGCCCGCGAACGTCGAGCCGGCCGCCGCGGTCGGCGTCAACGTCACGGACGTACCGTTGGTGTAGGTTGCCGAGCAGGTCGCGCCGCAATCGATTCCAACCGGAGAACTGGTGACGTTGCCGCTGCCCGCGCCGGCTTTGGCGAGGGTGAGCGCGAAGCTCTGGAGGTTAAAGGTCGCGGTTACGGATTGCGCCGACGTCATCGTGACGACGCAGGAGCCCGTTCCAGTGCATGCGCCGCTCCAGCCCGCAAAGGTCGAACCGGCAGAAGCGCTCGCAGTGAGAGTCACCGAGGTGCCGTTGTTGAAGCTCGCCGAGCAGGTCGTGCCGCAATTGATGCCTGCCGGTGAGCTGGTAACGGTGCCGCTACCCGCTCCGGCTTTTGCGAGCGTAAGGTTAAAGGTCTGCAATGTAAACGTCGCTGTAACGGATTGCGCCGCGCTCATGGTCACCACGCAGGAGGCGGTGCCGGTGCACGCGCCGCTCCACCCCGTGAATACAGAGCCCGCCGCCGGTGTCGCGCTAAGAGT
>DATDFN010000107.1:0-2122 GCA_036522615.1 Binatia bacterium
AAAATGGAAGTCACCGCGATCGACGTGCACGTGCACCTGTGCGACGAGCTCACGCTCAAGGCCAAAGGGCCGCGCACGCAGCAGATGGCCAAATACTTCGGCCGCGAGCGCAAGCCCGTGCCGATGGAAGAGATGGCCGAGCAGTACAAGAACCGCAAGATGATGGCGGTCATCATGAACACGCGCGACGAGACCGTCACCGGGCTGCAGCCCGTGCCGAACGATCACGTCGCCGAGTACGTGAAAAAATATCCCGATCTGTTTTTGGGCTTCGGCGCGATCGACCCATGGACCGGCAAGCTCGCGCTGAACGAGATCAAGCGCTGCAAAGAAGAGCTGGGCCTCACCGGCATCGGCGAGCTCAATCCCGCGCGCCAGCATTTCTACCCCAACGACACGCGCTTCTATCCGTTATGGGAGCAGTGCCAGAAGCTCGGCATGCCGATCCTCTTTCACGGCGGTATGGCGGCGGCGGGAGCGGGCACTCCCGGCGGCATGGGCACCAAGCTCAAATACAGCCAGCCGATCCTACTCGACGACGTCGCGGCGGATTTTCCCGAGCTGAAGATCATCTCGGCCCACCCGACGTGGCCGTGGACCGCCGAGAGCCTCGCGATCGCGCGCCACAAATCGAATTACTTCATCGATCTCTCCGGCTGGGCGCCGAAATACTTTCCCGCCGAGCTCGTGCATAACGTGAACACGCTGCTGCAGGACAAAGTCATGTTCGGCTCGGACTGGCCGGCGATCGGCGTCGAGCGCTGGCTGGAGGAGTTCCAGCAGATGAACATCAAGCCGGAAGTGCGAAAAAAAGTCATGCTCGATAACGCGAAGAACTTCTTCGGCCTGAACGTCTGAGGAGGAATAGCGTGAACATCAACGATCTCGATTTGAAAAAGACCGGCGTTCTCTTCTTCGACATGCTGAACGGCTACTACCACGACGCCGAGCCGGCGAAGAAGGCGAAGATGAAGCCCTGGATCGACAACGCCGTGCGCCTCATGAAGGCAGGGCGCGGCGCCGGCCTGCCGATCTTTTTCGGCAAGGGCAATCACCGCGCCGACGGCGCGACATCGCGGACGCTCATCACCGACACCGACATGGCGCTGAAGCCGTGGCCGAACGGCGAAGTCGGCAGGTTCCGCCCGCACATCGTCGGCGGCGACAAGAATTCCGACGTGATCCCCGAGCTGGAGCCCAAGCCCGACGATTATTATATCCCGAAATACCGCTGGAGCACGTTCCACCAGACCTACTTCGACCTCGCGCTCCGCGCGCGCGGCGTCGACACGCTGATCATCTCCGGCGGCTCGACCGACGTCGGCGTCGCATCCACGGTCTACGCCGGTCGCGATCTCGACTACAACATGATCGTCGTGCGCGACGCGTGCGCGAGCTCGCACGAGCAGCAGGCGCACGATGTTCTGATGAATTTGATCTTCCCGCGCATGGCGCGGGTGCGGACGACGGACGAAGTCGTAAAGATGATCGAGAAGGCGAAAAAATAGATACGAACCCCTTATGAGTCATTCCCGTGAAAACGGGAATCCAGTCTTTTGAAAACCTGGACTCCCGCTTCCGCGGGAGTGACGGAACCGGAGGAGTAAATGTCGTCTAACGGTACCGTCTTTGGCACGAGCCACAAGATCAAGCAGGTCGGCCGCATGGATATCCCCGGCGGCGGCCTCGTCGCGGTGGAGAACGGTTACGCGTACGTCGGCCACATGGACCCGCCGTACGGCACTTCCATCGTCGACGTGCGCGACCCGAAGCACCCGAAGCTCGTCTCGCAGCTCGAAGTGCCCGAAGGCATCCACTCGCACAAGGTGCGTATCGCCGGCGACGTGATGCTCGTCAATTACGAGCGCTTCAAGACGAAGAAAGAACCGCAGGGCGGCCTCAAAATCTTCGACGTCTCCGACAAAACGAAGCCGAGCGAGATCGGCTTCTTCAAGGCGGCCGGCAAAGGCGTTCACCGCTTCACCTTCGACGGCCGCTACGCGTACATCTCGCCGGTGATGGACGGCTACGTCGGCAACATCGCGATGATCGTCGACGTGAAAAATCCGTCGAAGCCGGAAGAGGCCGGCCGCTGGTGGATGCCGGGGCAATGGACGGCCGG
>DATDFN010000108.1:0-25615 GCA_036522615.1 Binatia bacterium
CACGCTCGCCTTATCCCAAACCCCGTCGACCGTACCCGCCGGCGCCGAAGTCTTCATCGGCGCGCCGAAAAAAATCCCCGACGGCCTGCTCGAATCGTTAAAAACCCGGCTGGTGAAAAGTCCCGACGTCGCGGAAGCCTATCTCGCGATGATCTATGTGAAGCGCGAGGGAGAAGTGCCGCATTTCCTGCTTTTTCTGAAGATCGATGACGCCCCCGATTTCGTCAAAGACTTGATCCGAAACGATTTGGGCAACGCCAGCAAAACTTTCCTCGCGGAGGATGAATCCATCGATATCTTGACCGACAACACCCCGGCGGCGTCGGCCGCGGTCGCGCAAGTGGTGAAGCCGTTCTACATTCGCGGCAAAGAGGACAAGAAGTGAGTTGGCTCAGGCTCGGTTTTTCCACGTCCATCCGAGCACTCCCAACGCGATCGCCGTCACCGCCCAACCGAACCAATCGCCGTATTTCACGTAGGGAGTCTTGCCTTCCATGATCTCGACGCTGGCTTTCAGCACGCCGGGCTTGAAGATCGGCAGCTCGTCAACGATCTCGCCGCGGGGGTTGATGACGGTCGTGAGGCCGGTGTTGGTCACGCGCACGAGCGTGCGCCGCGTCTCGATCGCGCGCAGCTGCGAGAGCCGCGCGTGCTGGTACGGCGCGACCGTCCGGCCGAACCACGCGTCGTTCGTCAGGTTGACGAGCAGGTTCGCGTCTTTCTCGGCGACGGCGCGGCGCGCCAATTCCGGCATGATGTCCTCGTAGCAGATGAGCGGCGCGGCTTTGACGCCGCCGGCGTCGAGCGCCACGGGCCCCTCGCCGCGCGTGAAGCCGGCGCCGATCGGCGGCGCAAACGGGATTCGACTCACGATTGGCGCGAAGGGAAGGTATTCGCCGAACGCGAGCAGAGCCTGCTTGTGATAGTGCCCGAGCACGCGGCCGGTAGAGTCGATGTGGAAGGCGCTGTTATAGCCTTTCATGTCCGGCGTTCCCGGCTCGCCGCTGAAGCTCTGCACCCCGAACATCAGAGAACTTCCCGGCGGCAGCGACGGCACCAACTCGGGGGGCAGTCTCTGCGCGTCGTCCGGAATCCACACCTCGATCGCGCTCTCCGGCCATAAATACAGGCGCGCGCCCGGCGTTTCGCGCGTGAGATCGAGATAGGGCTTCAGGTTTTCTTCCATCAACGCCGGGTTCCATTTGGTCGTAATGTCGATGCTCCCCTGGACGGCGGCGACGTCGAGCTTGGGCGCGGCGCTCATCTCGGCGGCGACCTGCTTGAGCCGCATTTCGCCGTAAAGAAGATTGCCCGCGAGCGCAGCGGCGCAGACGGCCGCAGCGGCGAACGCCGCCCGGCCGCGCGCAAACAGCAGCGCGTAAATCGCCGCGTTCACCCACGCGAGCAGAAAGCTCGCGCCGTACGGCCCGACGAGCTCGGCGGATTGCAGAAAGACCGCGAAGCCCGCCTGGCTGTTGGCCAGATGCCAGGGAAAAAGCTGCGGCGCGAAGAATTCGATCGCGGCCCACAGAATCGCCGGGATCAGCGCCAGCGGCCCGATGCCGCAGAAAAAAATCAGCAGGCCGAAAAGCGCGATGTGGAGCGAATTGAGCGCGGCGAAGCCGAGCAGCACGATCTCGCTCAAGCCGAAGGGAATCCCGCCGAAGACGCGCACGGTATGATCGACCCAGTAAAATCCGATCACGTGCGCGATCGCGCCGGCAAGCCACGCGATGAGAAACGCCTCGCGCGGCCGCCTGGCGCGCACAACCGCCCAATAAAGCGGAACGAACGCGATCCACGCCAGCAGGAAAAAAGCCGGATGAAGAAAGGGCGCCGCGATCAGGACCCCGGCGAGTGCCGCGGCGCTTATGCCAAAGCGCGCGCCGCGTTCCACTGCCGGTTTCGCTGCGGCCGTCTGCGTCATCGAGAGCGTCATAGAAGTTTTTCAAATTATCATACGCCGGCTGCCGAAAATAGCTCGGCATTTTTCCCCTATTCGTGTTGACACGAAGATCGTTCATATATAAAACTTCAAAGTCATAAGGAAATGAGAAATCGGTTGCAGTTTAGTGCTTTCCTCGTCGCCTGCGGCGTAACTTTCGCGGCGACATCGGTTTCGGCTCAGCCGTCGAAAGCGGAATGGGAGAAAGCGGTCGAGAGCGCGAAAAAAGAAGGCAAGGCCGTGGTCTCGATCCCCGCCAGCCCCGAGCTCAGGAAGCTGATCGAAGAAGGGTTCAAGAAGCGCTACAGCGGCATCGACCTGGAGCTCTTTCCGGCCCGCGGCACCTCGATCACCCGGCGCATAGTCGAAGAATCGAAGGCCGGAGTGCGCAATTTCGATATTCATATCGGCGGGACGAACTCCATTATCAACGGCCTCCTCGACGAAGGCGTGCTCGAGCCGATCGAGCCTTATTTCGTTCTTCCGGAAGTCAAAGACCCGAAGAACTGGTGGGGCGGCCACATGTGGGTCGACCGCGCCAAAAAATATGTCTACAACTTTCAAGCCTATCTGACCGAGAGTACGTGGCGGAACGAGACGCTCACCAAAGCGGAGGAGTTCAAAACCCTGGACGACCTGTTGAATCCTAAATGGAAAAACAGGATCGGGATTCTCGACCCGCGGACGCCGGGAGCGGGCGACTCCAATTGGGCCTTCCTCTGGCAGGTCAAAGGCGAGGAGTATCTTAAGAAGCTCGCGGCGCAAAATCTCTCGCTCGGCCGCGACCAAAGAGTCCTGGGCGAAAGCCTCGCCAAGGGGAAGATCGCGCTTGTGCTCGGCCTCACCTATTATTCGCTTCTCCCCTTCATCAACGCGGGGTTGCCGGTGAAGCCGATTCAGCACCTTAAAGAGGGCACGTTCGGCACCGGCGGCAGCGGCAACATCTCGTTGATTAAAAATCTTCCGCATCCGAACGCGACCAAAGTTTTTCTCAACTGGCTTCTGACGAAAGAAGGTCAGGAAGTCACCACGAAGGCGCTCGGGCAAGCGACGCGCCGGCTCGACGTGGACACGAAGTGGCTGAACGAAGTCGGCGTGCTTCCGGCCAAAGACCACCTTTCGGTCAAGGATTATCTGGAAGTGGAAAATCAATCCGAAGAGAAGCTCGAAAAAGTGCGCGAGCCGGCGATCAAGCTCGCGCACAAATTGTTCAATTAAAGCGGGAACCCATGCCCCAATCCTATTACGCGGATCTGCGCGATTTTCTCGCCGCGCTGGAAAAGCGCGGCAAACTCCACCGCTGGACGCGGCCGGTCAACAAAGACAGCGAGCTGATGCCGCTCATGCGCCTGCAGTACCGCGGGCGCAGCGACGACGCGCGCCAGGTGTTTCTCTACGAGAATGTCGTCGACGCGCAGCAAAAGCGCTACGACATGAAAGTCGTCACGGGCATGTACGGCTCGTCGCGCAGCATCGTCGGCTACGGCATGGGCTGCGACGACCCGCAGGGGATTTACGAGAAGTGGCACCACGCGGTGACGCAGCCGGTCGCTCCGGTCAAAGTCGACCGCGCCGCCGTCCACGAGGAAATTCACGCCGGCGCGGAGCTCGAAAAGAGCGGCCTCACGATGCTGCCGGCGCCCGTCGAAGAGCCCGGCTTCAGCGGCGCGATCCGCGTCACATCGCCGTTCATCACGCAGGACCCCGAGAGCGGCATACGCAACGTCGGCATGTACAGCGGCCATTTCTACAGCCCCGACAAATTTCTCGCCGGCATCGCGCGCGTGCACGACGCGATGCTCTATCATTACCCCGTCGCGCGCCGGCGCAAAGAGCCCCTGCCGATCGCCGTATGTCTCGGCGCTCTGCCGGATATCGCCTACGTCGCCGCCGCGAACATTCCGTACGGCGTCGACGAGCTTTCCGTCGCCGGCGGTATCCGCGGCCGGCCGGTCGAGCTGGTGCGCTGCAAGACGATTCCGGTCGACGTTCCCGCCGAGGCGGAGATCATCATCGAAGGCGAGCTTTCGACCGAGGATGCGATACGCGAGCGCGCGTTCAGCGATTATCCCGGTTATCTCATGGCCGAGCATGCGCTGAAGCAGGTGGTCAAGGTGAAGGCGATCACCTGCCGGAAAGGCGCGCTCTTTCCCGCGATCCTTGTCGGCCTGCCGCCGAGCGAATCGAACGGCATCTCCCGCACCTGCCGCGAGATGATGCTCGACAATTATTTGAAATACGGCTGCGGCATTCCGGAAGTGCTGGAAGTGAGCTGCCCGGAGATGGGCGGCGGCTGGAACTGGTGGGTCATCCGCATGAAAAAAACCCACCCGAGCAAGCCGCAGCAGGTGCTCCACGCCGCCGCGAGCATGGGAACGACGAATAAAGTCATCATCGTCGTCGACGAGGACATCGACCCGAAAGATCCCGAGATGGTCATGTGGGCGATGAGCTTTGCGATGCAGCCGCACCGCGACGTCCAGATCACGACCGGCCGCTCGCCGCTGCTCGACCCCTCGGCGCACCCGCTGATGACCAAGCCCGAGGACCGCAGCTTTCCGCCGCCGATCGGATGCTCGGGCATGCTGATCGACGCGACCCGCAAAGGCCCCTACCCGCCGGTCGGCGTGCCGAAAAAGCGCTTCATGGAGCGCGCGCTGGAGATCTGGCGCGAAGAGCGCATGCCGGAGCTGGCGCTGCGCATGCCGTGGTACGGCTACCCGCTCGGCATGTGGACCGAGGAAGACGACGCCGTCGCCGAGGCGGTGGCCGCCGGCGATTATTTCTTCGGCAGAGACAGCCGTAAAGATCCGGTAAAAAGATGAAGCGCGACACGAGCTACGAAGCGTGGATGAAAAAGCAGGGCATCCCCATCGTAGAGGCGCACGGCGTCGAGGACGTGGGCGCGCTCCCGCTGAAGCCGTGGACGCGGACCGGCGGCCGCGGCGCGTTCATCCAGCTGAAAGGCATGGAAGGCTTCACCGGCATGTATGTCAGCGAAATCCCGCCTGCCGGCGCGCTCGAGCCGGAGAAGCACCTCTATGAAGAGCTGGTCTACGTGCTCCAGGGCGCGGGCTCGACCGAGGTATGGAGCGCGGACGACGGCAAAGCCAAGCTCCACTTCGAGTGGCAGCAAGGAAGTCTCTTCGCGGTGCCGCTCAACTGCTGGCACAAATTCTACAACGGCAGCCGCGGGCCGGCCCTCCTGCTCTCGGTGACCAGCGCTCCGATCATGATCGACCTGCTGCACGACGAGGAATTCGTCTTCGGCTGCGGCTACCGCTTCGCTCAGCGATACGACGGCCGCGCGGACTACTTCACCGTCTCCGACAAGCGCGAGGAGCGCGGCGGTTTCATTTCATGGGAAACCAACTTCATTGCCGACGCGCGCAGCGCGCTTGTCGATCCGTCCGAGGCGAAAGGCGCGGGCGTGCGCATCACCTCGTTCGACATGGGCGGCAGCACGCTCGTCGGCCACATCGCCGAGTGGCCCGTCGGCCGCTATCACAAGGCGCACTTCCACCAGGGCGGCGCGATCCTGCTGATCCTCCGCTCGCAGGGCTACACGCTCATGTGGCCCCAGGAGGCGGGCGAGCGGCCCTACAAGAACGGCCGCGGCCGCGAAGTCGTCAAAATCGATTGGCGCGAGGGCAGCGTGCTAAGCCCGCCGACCGGCTGGTTCCACCAGCACTTCAACACCGGCGGAGAGAAGGCGCGCCAGCTCGCGTTCCGCTACAGCGGCCAGTCGGGAAAATACCTCTTCGGCATCGGCAAGGCGCTCAACCGCGAGGGCGTGCGCACCAACACGCGCGAGGGCGGCACGCTGCTCGAATATGAGGACGAAGACCCGCAGATCCGGCGGGACTACGAAGCCGCGCTCAAAAAAACCGCCGTTGCGATGGAGATGCCGCCGCTAAGCTACAGCGACCTTTCATGACTCGACGCATTTTATTCATCGTCGCGATTTTTCTTCTGACCGCGTTTGCGCCGTCGGCTTCGCTCGCTCAGGCGAAACCCGGCGAATGGGAGCGCGTCGTCGAAGCCGGGAAGAAAGAAGGCAAGGTCGTCATCTCGATCCCGGCCACCAGCGAGCTGCGCCAGGCGCTCGAGGACGGCTTCAAAAAACGCTACGGCATCAACGTCGAATCGGTTCCCGCGCGCGGCACGACGGTCACGCGCCGGATCGTCGAGGAGACCAAAGCCGGCATCAGCTATTTCGACATTCACATCGGCGGCAGCGAATCGATCGTGACCGGCCTTCTCTCGGAAAACGTCCTCGAGCCCGTCGAGCCGTACTTCATCCTGCCGCAGGTAAAGGACCCGAAACAGTGGTGGGGCGGCCACATCTGGATCGACAACGCGAAGAAATATATTTACGCGTTCCAGGCGTACCAAACGGAAAGCCTCTGGCACAACACCGATCTCGTCAAACCCGAGGAGATCCGCTCATTCGACGACCTGCTGCAGCCCAAATGGCAGGGAAAGATCGCCATCCTCGATCCGCGCACACCGGGCTCCGGCGCGTCCATGTGGTCCTATCTGCGCGCCGCGAAAGGCGAGGAGTATTTGAAGAAGCTCGTCGGGCAGAAGCTGCAGGTCGGCCGCGATCAGCGCCTGCTGGCGGAAAATCTCGCGAAGGGAAAAAGCTCCGTCGTGATCGGCGTCACCTACTATTCGCTCGCGCCGTTCATCAAAGCGGGCCTGCCGGTCAAGCCGCTGCCGAATCCGCGCGAAGGCGTTTACGTGAGCGGCGGCAGCGGTCATCTGACGATCGTCAAGAGCCCGCCGCATCCGAACGCGACCAAGGTTTTCGTCAACTGGCTGCTCGGCAAGGAGGGACAGGAGGTCTTCTCGCAGGCGATCGGCCAGGCGACGCGCCGCCTCGACGTCGACACGCGCGGCCTCAAAGCCTACGGCATGCTCGCGGCGAAGGACGGGCTTACGCTCGATCAATACTACAAGCTGGAGAATCAGTCGGAGAAAAAAGTCTACGAGATGCGCGACCCCGGCGCGGACTTGGCGAGGAAACTACTAGATTAAAAAAAGTTTCAAGTTTCTAGTTTCAGGTTTCAAGTTTTAGGATCGGATTCGGAGAGATCCTTCACTTCGTTCAGGATGACACAAGACGTTCGCGATTACAGAAGCTGTTTTCTGTCATTCTGAGCGCAGCGAAGAATCTCTCCGGGTCTTTGGATTTAAAAAACAGAACGAGGATGCAGACATGAGCTACACCGATTTACGTGAGTGGATCGATCAAGTTGATAAGCTGGGCGAGCTCTCGCGCATCGACGGCGCGGATTGGGATCTGGAGATCGGCGCGCTCACCGAAGTCGCCGGCCGAGGGCGCGGCGCTTCGGCGATCCTCTTCGACCATATCAAGGATTATCCCGCCGGACGGCGCGTGCTCGTGGGGATGATCGAGTCGCTGAAGCGCGCCGCGCTCACGACCAACCTGCCGACCGACATCACGCGCGACGGCTTCATCACAGCGTGGCGGCAGCGGCTCAATAATCCCGTGCTGATTCCGCCGCGCTTCGTCGACCGCGGGCCGGTGATGGAAAACGTCTTCACGGGCAAAAACATCGACTTACTCTCGCTGCCGGTGCCGCGCTGGCACGACCGCGACGGCGGCCGCTACATCGGCACCGCGCACGTCGTCATCACGCAGGACCCCGACGAGGGCTGGATCAACATGGGCGTGTACCGCGTCATGGTCCACGACCGCGACCGCCTCGCGCTGTATATCTCGCCCGGCAAACACGCGCGCATCCACCGGCAAAAGAATTTCGATCGCGGCAAGCCGATGAAGGTCGTGATCGCCTTCGGCGAAGATCCGCTGCTGTTTCTCCTCGCGTCGCGCGCGCTCCCGTGGGGATCGCAGGAATTGGACTATGCCGGCGGGATCAAGGGCGCCCCGATCGACGTGATTCGCGGCGAGTTCACCGGCCTGCCGATCCCGGCGGCGGCGGAAATCGCGATCGAAGGCGAAGTCGACCCGAACGAGATGAAAGAAGAAGGGCCGTTCGGCGAGTGGACCGGCTATTATGCGAGCGGCGAGCGCAAAGAGCCCGTGCTGAAGATCCAATCGTTCATGCACCGCAACGACCCGATCATCACCGGCGCGCCGCCGTTCCGCCCCCAGGCCGGCGCCGACAACTGCCCGGCGCTGCTCCGCGCGGCATTTATCTGGGACTCGATGGAGAAGGCCGGCGTGCCGGACGTGACCGGCGTCGCCTGCCACCAAAACCGCTTTTTCACAGCGGTCTCGATCAAGCAGCGCTATCCCGGCCACGCCAAGCAGGCTGCGACGATCGCGAGTCAGTGCCAGACCGGCGCTTACCTCAGCCGCTACTCGATCGTCGTCGACGACGACATCGACGTGTCGGACATCAACGACGTCCTCTGGGCTATCTGCACGCGCGTCGACCCGGAGAAATCGATCGACATCGTGCGGCGCTGCTGGAGCGGCCCGCTCGACCCGATCATCCCGCGCGCGGAGAAGGGCTTCAGCTCGCGCGCGCTGATCGACGCCTGCCGTCCGTTCGAGTGGATGAAGGATTTCCCGCCGGTCTCCGGCGCGAGCAAGGAGCTGAAAGAAAAAGTTCTGGAAAAATTCGCCGGCGCATTGAAAAAATGAGCATGCGAAATCCGGTGGTGAAGATCGTTTTGTTCGTTTTTGCCGCGCTGGCGATCGCTTCGACGGCGACGGCGGCCGAGAGCGGCAAACCCTCCGACTGGGAAGCTACCGTCGAGGCGGCGAGAAAAGAAGGCCTGGTCGTCGCGTCGATTCCGCCGAACGCAGAGCTCAGAAAAGCCCTCGAAGAAACCTTCACGAAGCGCTACGGCATCGCGCTCGAGCCGGTCCCCGGCCGCGGCGCCAGCGTCATCACGCGCATCGTCAGCGAAGCGAAAGCCGGCATCCGGTATTTCGACGTCCATTTCGGCGGCACCGAGTCGACCGTCAAAGGGCTGCTGCCGGAAAACATTCTCGACGTCGTCGAGCCGGCGATGATGCTCCCGGAAGTCAAAGACGCGAAGCACTGGTGGGGCGGCCATATCTGGATCGACAATGCGAAACGCTACATTTATTCGTTCGCGGCCTACCAAACGCAGTCGCTCAATTACAATTCCGACCTTGCGCGCCCCGAGGAAATCCGCTCGTTCGACGATTACCTCCATCCGAAATGGCAGGGAAAGATCGGCTTCAGCGATCCGCGCGTTCCCGGCTCGGGCGCGTCGATCTGGTCGTTCATCCTCCAGGTGAAGGGAGAGGAATATTTAAAGAAGCTGGTCGGCCAGAAGCTTTTCCTCAGCCGCGATCTGCGGCTGCTCGCGGAGAATCTCGCCAAAGGACGCCTGGCGCATACGCTGGGCATCGGCTTTACGGAATTCGCGCCTTACCTGAAGGCCGGGCTGCCGGTGAAAACGCTGCCGATTCCAAAGGAAGGTCTTTACGCCACCGCCGGATACGGCAGCCTCGTGATCCTAAAGAACCGGCCGCATCCGAACGCCACAAAGGTATTCGTTAACTGGCTCCTCGGCAAGGAAGGCCAGGAGATTTTCACGCGCTCGATGGGCGAAGCGACGCGCCGGCTCGACGTAGACACGAAATGGATGAAGGAATTCGGCGTGCTCGCGGCGAAGGACGGCCTCACCATGGAGCAGTATCTCAGGATGGAAAATCAGTCCGAGGAGCGCATCTACAAAGTGCGCGACCCCGGCGCCGAGCTCGCGCGCAAGCTGCTCGATTCATGAGCGTTAAGACGTCGATGAAAAGCAAACGCCTCGCCGCCTCCCACAAGGCCACGCTGCCGGAGACCGACAGGCGCTCGCGCGACCTGCGCGCCTGGATGGCCGACCTCGAAGATCGCGGCGACCTCAAACGCATCGCCGCCGAGGTCGACTGGGACGAGGAGATCGGCGCGATCACCCGCGAAGTGTCGAGCCGCGGCGGCCCGGCGCTGT
The DNA here is from genome assembly GCA_036522615.1 of Binatia bacterium. Classification (GTDB taxonomy): domain Bacteria; phylum Desulfobacterota; class Binatia; order UBA9968; family UBA9968; genus JAJPJQ01. The sequence goes on from DATDFN010000108.1 coordinate 9,911, forward strand.
TGTTCGAGAACATCAAGGACCACCGCGATACATTCTGCCGGCGGCTCTTCACCAACGGCACCGGCACGCGCGAGCGCGTCTGCCGTATTCTCGGCATCCCGGAGGCGACTTCCTACCGCGAGATGGTGCCGATCTTCAAGGAGCGCTTCTCGCGCCCCGTAAAGCCGGTCGAGGTCGCGCGCGGCCCGGTCCAGGAAAACGTCGTCGAAGGCGGCGCGGTCGATCTCTTTCAATTCCCGGCGCCCAAGTGGAACCCGCACGACGGCGGCCGCTACATCATGACTTCCGCCGGCGTCGTCACCATGGACCCGGATACCGGCGTGCACAACGTCGGCACGTATCGCGGCATGATCGCGAGCCGCAACACCATCGGCGTGCTGCTCGCGATGACGCAGGGCTGGGGCAAGCACTTCAGCAAGTACAAAAACCGCGGCCGCGAGATGCCGGTCGCGGTGGTTATCGGTTGGGACCAGTCGCTGTTCCTCACCGCCTCGACGCCGGTGAATTACCCCGAATACGAGATGGCGGGATCGCTCATGGGCGAGCCGGTTGAGCTGGTGAAGTGCCGGACGAGCGAGCTGAAGGTGCCGGCTTCCGCGGAGATCGTTCTCGAAGGCTTCGTCTCGCCGGATCCCAAGACATACGAGCCGGAGGGGCCGTACAGCGAGTATCCCGGCTATTACGCCGGGCGCAAGACGCCCAAGCACGCGATCCGCGTCGAGTGCGTTACGCACCGCGACGACCCCATCTTCCACGGCTGTTTGACCGGCGCCAGCCCGGGCCGCACCAACGAGGGGACGACGTGGACGCCGGCGACCTTCTCGGCAATGGCGTGGCTCTATCTCGAGCAGGCGGGCGTGCCCAACGTGACCGGAGTCTGGCGCGGCAAATGGCCCGAGCTGCTCCGCGTACAGATCAAGAAGAGCCACCGCGGCCACGCGCAGCAGGTCGCCGCCGCGCTCTGGGGCTGCCACCTCGGCAACTACGCGGCGAAACATTTGATCGTCGTCGACGACGACATCGACGTCCACGACTGGGAGGCGATCGAGTGGGCGCTCTGCTACCGCGTCAACGCGGCGATGGGCGACATCACGACGCTGCCCGGCACCTCGGGCTCGATGCTCGACCCGAGCGTGCCGTCGGCGGAGCGCGACTCGGTCAAGTACGGCCACGGCAAGTGGACACGCGTGCTGATCGACGCGACGATCAATTGGGAGCTCGAGCCGCAGGAGCAGTACGGCGGCAACCGCTACCCGCCGCTCGGCACCGCGATCTCGCCAACTATGGAAGAAACGCTCAAGCGGCGCTGGAAAGAATACGGATTGTGAGAAATTTTTTCCCGACGGTTTTCCGTCTTTCGCTTTACGCGTTCGTCGCCGCTGTCCTCTTGCTCGCCTGGCACGACCGAACCGCCGCAGCCGAGAAGCCCGAAGCGATCAAGATCGGCTACGCCTCGATCAGCGGCAACCGTATCTCGTTTTGGGCCGCTCAGGACGCGGGCTTTTTCGCCCGCTACGGCCTCGCGCCGGAGCTCGTCTTCATCGCCACGTCCGCTCAGGGACTGCCGGCGCTGCTCGCCGGCGATCTCGCGATGTTCGTGGGCTCCCCCGAGACCGCCGCGCAGGCGGCCGTTAGAGGCGTCGATCTCGTCGTGGTCGCGAGCAGCGAGCCGACGCAGTACAAACTTGTCGTGCAGCCGAGCATCAAGACCGTGGCGGATCTCAAGGGGAAGAAAGTCGGCATTGACCGCATCGGCGGATCGAGCTACTACGCCACGCGCCGAATTCTCGAAAAGCTCGGCATCAAGCCGGAGGAAGTGGAATTCATGCAGGTGGCCGGCGGCGGCATCCAGCGAGCCGCCGCGTTTCGCTCCGGCGTATTGAGCGGCGTCGTTACCACCGTCGAGCGCCTGGAGCGGGGCAAAATTCCCTATAACGTGATGGCCGACGCGGTCGCCATGGGCATTCGAGTGATCGGCAGCTCGGTTATCGTCACGCGAAGCTTTAGGGATCGCAACCGCCATCTCATCCTGGGCTTCGTCCGCGCTTTGAGCGAGGCCGCGCATTGGACGAAAAATCCCAAGAACCGCGAGTCCGTGCGGCGGGTGTTCGCGCATTATCTGAGGACGGACGACCCCGCCATACTGGATTTGAACTACCGCTTGTACGTCGACTCGCAGGTGCTTTTCCCGCACACGAATATCGACGACCTCCGCTCGAACCTCTGGGATCTCGGAGAGAACAACCCCAAGCTCCGCGAGTTGAATCTGACGGAGCTGGTCGACAACAGTTTCGTGCAGCGCGTCGAAGCGGACAGCCGCGCGACCCGCCGCTGAAGTCAATCGGGAGTAAGACAATGGCGAAGGCCCCAAAGACATTCGAGGAATGGTACGTTAAAAGCGCGTACCAGAATTTTGTCCGTCAGGAAGGCGTGCCGCTTTACGAAGGCAGCGCGCTCGAGGATCTCGGCAGCCTGGAGCTCGCCGACTGGCAGCGCCGCGGCGGCAAGGCCGCCTACACACGTCTCGGCGACCAGGAATTCTACAATCTCCAGGTCGTCGAGATTCCTCCCGGCGGCGAGCTCAAGCCCGAGCGTCACATGTACGACTCCGTCATGTACGTCATGAAAGGCCGCGGCGCGACGACGATCTGGCAGCCGGGCGAGCCGCGCACGACCGTCGAATGGGAGGAAGGCGCGCTGCTCGCGATTCCGCTCAACGCCTGGCACCAGGAATTTAACAGCTCCGGCGGCGAGCCGTGCCGCATGCTCTTCGGCACCAACATGGCGCACGTGATCAACCTCTACGGCAATCTGGATTTCGTCTTCAACAATCCCTTCGTCTTCAGCGATCGCTTCAGCCACTCGATGCAGAACTTCTTCTCCGACAAAGGCAGGCAGTGGAACCTCAGGCTTTACGAGACGAACTTCATCCCCGACATCCGCACGTTTCAGCTCGATCCCTATCCCGAACGGGGGAACCGTACCTCGATCATGCGCCTGTCGATGTCGAACACGTCGATCGGCATGCACATCATGGGCGTGTCGGCGGGCACCTACGTCACCGCGCACCGGCACGAGGCGCGCGCGCACGTCATCGTGATCGCCGGCGAGGGCTACGAGCTCATGTTCATGCCCAACGAAGAGAAGCGCCGCAAAGTGCCGACGGTGCCCTGCGCCGTCGTCGCGCCGCGACACAACGAGTACCACCAGCACTTCAACACCGGCAAAGGCGAGTACCGCATGCTCGCGTTTCGCGGCAGCGGACTACGCCAGGGCGGCGGCCGCTCCTTCGATCCTGCGCGAACCGCTCAGGATAAAGACCCCAACGCGGTATCGTTCAAGATCGCATACGAGAAGGAAGACCCGGCGATTCGCGAGGAATATTATCGAGAATTGGAGAACAAGGGCATCGATCTACGTCTCGCGCCTCTCGATCAGAGGGGATAAACGAAGGAAGCGAACATGAGCACACCGGCAAAGGATCTCAGAACTTTTCTCGCGCAGGTTAAAGAACGTTTTCCCGACGAGCTGGTGCACGTGCATCGCGACGTCGACCTCAAGTTCGAGGTCTCGGCCGTGCTCGTCAAGCTCGACCGCGCGCACAAATTTCCCATCGTGGTCTTCGACAATCTCGCGACCGCTTCGGGCGGCCGCTCGGCTTTTCCGCTGCTCTCGAACCTTTTCGCCAGCCGGAATCTCTGCGCGCTTTCGCTCGATTCCACGGTCGAGAAAGTCGGCTTGGATTACGACCGCCGCACGCAGAACGCTAAGGCGCCGGTCGTCGTCGGCCGCGGCCAGGCGCCGGTCAAACAGGTGGTGAAAAAAGGCGGCGACGTCAATCTATTCGATTTTCCCGTGCCGCTGCCCTACCACATGGAGGGCGGGCGGACGATTCTCGGCTCGGTCGTGACCACGGTCGATAACCACGGAGACAACATTTACAACTGCGCTTACCAGACGCTGCGCGTCTTGGAGCCGCGGAAAGCGACCGTCGGCCTCGGCGAGCAGACCGGCAACTGGGAGCGCTACCGCGAGCGCGTCGCCGAGACCGGCGAAGGGCTGCCGGTGGTCGCATGGATCGGCCATCATCCCGCCGCCTGCATGGGCGCGCTCACGCGCGTCTCGCTCGACGTCGACGAATACGGCGTGATCGGCGGCGCGCTCGGCGAGCCGCTCCGCGTGACGCCGTCGGAAACCTGGGGCGATAAATTTCTCGTCCCCGCCGATGCCGAGATCGTCATCGAGGGCGTCATCCCGCCGAAAGAGCGCGGGCGCCACGGGCTCCGCGCCGACTTCGCGCGCTACTATTCGCCGGAGACGCTCCGGCCGGTGATCGACGTCAAGGCGATCACCTACCGACGCGACGCAATCTACCATGACATTCATCTAGGGGGTCGCGACCAGGACCATCTCGGCGGCATCCCGCTCGAAGGCTCGATCTACCGCGCGGTGAGACAGGCGGTGCCGACGGTGAAGAACGTCCATCTCCCCTCTTCCGGCTGCAGCCGCTTTCACGCCTACGTGCAGATCAAGAAGACCGGCGCCGGCCAGGGACGCGAGGCGATCGTCGCGGCGCTTTCCGTCGACCGCCGCCTCAAGCATGTCATCGTCGTCGACGAAGACATCGACGTGTTCGACGATGCCGAAGTGCTTTGGGCGGTCGCAACGCGGAGTCGCTGGGATCGCGATATCCTCGTGCTGCCGAACATGGCGTCCACCACGCGCGACCCGACCGCATACGCGTCGGGCTCGTCGGAGCTCGCGTATCATTCCTACACGGTCGCCAAGGGCGGCATCGACGCGACGATGCCGGCGCCGCCGGAGCCGTTCGAGATCAGGATCAAGGTGCCCGACGAAGCGATGCGCAAGGCCGAGCTGAAGGATTACCTCGGCGACGCACTCGCGAAGATTCCGCTCGACGCGTAAAGGAGACCGCCATGGCCAGCTCGATGCGAGTCATCTGTCCCGGCTGTAACGAAGAATTTCTGGTTTCGCCGCAATTCGAGCGGCTCAAGATCGACGCGAAATGCCCTTTTTGCGACAAGGAGTTCCCCGTCGCGGAGGCGAAAAAGATCGTCCGGCCGAGCCCGATGCTGCTGGTGAAATAAAGCTGGAGTCTGGCAAGCCCGGAATTTTTCCAGGCGCTTCTACATTTCTCTAAAGCGGAAGCTGATTCATCGCGAACGCGAGGCCGGCGCGATAGGCGCGGTCGATGATCAGCGTCTTTCTGAGCGCGGCCATGACGGTGTCGCGCTCCCGCTCAGTCTTTACGTGGCGCGAGAGCACCTTGTCGAGCACCAGCGCGTGTTCCTGGTCGGCCTCGACGTGAACGTTGCGGTTGGTGAGCGATTCCTTCGCGAGCCCGAGGTCCGTGACCAGCCGGTCGCGCGACCTCGAGGAGAAGCCGCCGGTCGCGATAATCGCGTTGGAGTTGATCGCCTCGACCATCGACACCGCGCAGAATGATTCCAGCCAGCTCTGCTTTCCCAAATGGAGCCACGCCTCCAGCGCCGCGGCGACGAACGGGTGCGGTTCGGACCGCGCCATCTCCTCCGCGCTTACGCCGAGCAGCGCCGCCTCTTTCGTCGTCAACGTGAAATGATCCTCCCCGCCCGCGCGGGCGTCGCCGATCAGCTCGTCCTGCTCGTGCAGCCAGATCTCACGTTTGACGTCGAGCGGCGCCTGGCCCATCGCGAGAGCCCAGCAGTCGCGCCGGTTGCGCACGAAGTGGGCCTGGTTGATGGTCCAGACTTTCGCGCGCTCCGGCGTGAAGCGCGTCTCGAAGAGATACTGCACTTCGGGCGTCGAATGATGGTCGTTCGCCATGCGCCGGATCGTCTTCGAGAGCTCGCCGCTGTCGATCGCCTGATTCATTACGCTCGCCTCCAGAAATACTATTTACGATTCATGCCCGACGGAATGCCGCGCTCGGCCAGCTCGGCCTCGAAATCGCGGCGGATTGCCGGATCCTCGTCCTCGTATTCGATCTGCGTGCCGCCTTCTTTGACGCTGCGGTCGATGATGTCCTTGAAGACTTTGTACTTCTTGCTGTTCCAGCGGATCGCGAGATAGCGTGTCTGCGTCCGGGATAAATTGAAATGCTGGTGAAACCACTGGTCCGGCGGCGAGATGATGCTGTTGGGCTTCCAGTCGCAGCGTCGCGGCGCGCTGCCCTCGGGCCACAGCAGCGAATATCCCTCGCCTTCCAGAATGATGATCTGCGCGCCGGCGGCGTGGCGGTGCGCCTTCTTGTAGCGCCCGACGGCGAACTGCGAGATATGCGCGACCAGCGTGCTGCAGCCGATCTCGAAGACCGTGGTGCGGTTGCCGACGCCGCGCCCCTCGCTCGATATCACGTTTAAGTCGTGGACGTTGGCGACGAAGTTGACGTCCCAGAAGCGCTCCTGATGAATCGTGCCCTTGCCGGAAAAATAATCCTCCTCGCCATTGAAGCGGTCGCGAAACAGGTGCGGGCAGTTGAAGATAAACTCGTTGTCGTTGAAGAGGTTCATCATCAACGGCGCGGTGGTGAACGCGATGAAGCGCGCCGGACGGTCGCCGCGTCCGTTGTAAAGACGCGACCAGGCGTTGAGCGGGATGGCGAAGAGACTCCCGCGCTGCCACTCGAAGGTGCGCCGTGCGCCGCCGTCCTGCCAAACCTCCGTCGCGCCGTGGCCGTCGAGCACGAAGACGAGCTCCTCGTAGAGATGACGCTCGGGCTCGAGCCTGCCGCCCGGCGGAATCTCGCAAATATAGGCATCGTCGGTGTCGCCGGTGCCTTCGAGATTGATGATCGCGCCTTTGCCGCCTTTGCGCGCCCAGGGCGCGAGCGCGACTTCGTTGACGTCGGAGATAAAAAACGCGCGCGTCACCGGTACGTCCTGCGCCTCGATCCAGCGCTCGTACGACGACTTGCCGTCGAGCAGCGCACCCAGTTTTGCCGTTGGATCGGCCATGGTCACCCGGCCGCCGACGCCTTGGACGGCGCGCTCACCAGCGGATATTTTTGACAGAGCGCCTTCCAGTTCTCGGCCATCTTCTTGCTGTGCTCGATAATCTCCGGCGGCACGTGGCGGAATGGCGGCCGGAGCGGCCCGGCGTTGCAATAGCCGGTCTCGTTGATGACGAGCTTGTGCGAATTCTCGCGCCAGAAAAGATCGCCCGGCCGGCCGGGTCCGCGGTACGCCTCGCTCATATCGATGGCGATCTGCTTGGCGGTCTCCCAGTCGCCGGCGAAGCACGCATCGCGGAGACGAATGAGCGGCGACGGCCCCATCCAGGCGCAGATCGACCAGCAGCCCGACGCGCCGAAAGTGAAATAAGGATACATCTGCAGCTGCATCACGAAGACCGCAATCTTGTCCTTCACAATGTTCATGAGCTTGTAGAAATCGAGCGGCGTGCGGTGGCTGTCTTTCATGAAGACGATGTTGGGTCGCGTGACGAGCTTCTTGAAAGCGTCGACCGGAATCGTCACGCGGTGAATCGGCGGATTATGATAAATGCCGATGCCGAGCTTGGGAAACGCGTCGGCCAGGTCGAGATAGAACTGCGCCGCGTTGTCGGCCGTCGAAGGATAATAAAACGGCACGCCGCAGAGCACGCCGTCGGCCCCCGCCTGCTGCGCGAAGCGCACCTCGCGCATGGTCTCGCGCGTATTCAGCGTCGTGCAGCCGATCAGCACCGGGACGCGCTTTTTGACGGCGGCGATCGTCGCCTCCGTGAGTTTCTTCTTTTCCTTCCAGAGCAGCGTATGGCATTCGCCGAAGCTCCCCATCGTCGCGATCGCGTCGACGCCGTCGCGGATGATCTTGTCGACCGCCGCCGCGCAGGCGTCGGCGTCGACCGTGTCCTCGGCCGCCGGATCGCCGCCGTTTCTCGTTGTGAACGCCGGCATCATCGCCACCACGCCCTTCAAATCCTTTGTCGTCAGCATGCCTGTCTCCTTTCGCTACTTCGCCATGGCTTTGATCAGGGAAAAATCGAACAGCTTGTCGCGAGCGATTTTCTTCTCCGCGCCGATCGTCTTGAGCTCGAAGTCGAGCACGCGGTCCTGGAACTCGTCGGAGATTGTCCCGTCGGCGACGAACGCCGGCGTCGTCTCGTCGTAGACCCGCGCCGCCTTGTCCGCGGGCAGCTCCAAGTATTTCACCATGACCCGCACGGTGCCTTCGCGGTTTGACTTAAAATACTTGAGGCCTTTGAGCGTCGCGCGGTGGAACTTCTCGGCGGCGCTTTTATGATTTTGCAGAAATCCCGCAGTCGTCGATATACCGCCCTGGAGCGCGCCGACCTCGTTAATGAAATCAGCGAGTGGATAGAAGCCGAACTCCTCCGCCTGGAAGCTCGCCGGAGGCGTGAGCGGCGCGCCGTCGATCGATCCCGCCTGAAGCGCGCGGAAGACGACGTCGGAGGTGCCGATATAGATGATGCTCAAGTCTTTACGCCAGTCCAGGCCGTTTCTTTCCAATACGACCTTGAGCAGCCGGTCGTTGGTGCTACCGGGGGTGGAGCTGCCGATCTTCGCGCCCTTGAGGTCGCCGATCGAGCGGAAGCGCTTTTTAACGTAGAGTTTGAAGGTCGGCTTGTCGTTGAAAATCATCGTGACCTTCAGCGGCGCGCCGGCCAGCACCGCCGCCAGCACGGTGGGGCCGACGATCTGGCTCGCGTCGACCGCGCCGGCGATCATCGCCTGGATTCCCGCGCCGGTGCGGATGCGGGTGATCTCGATGCGGACGCCCTCGTCGCGGTAGAAGCCCAGCTCGTCGGCAATCAGATAAGGCAGCGAGCTCGTCGAATATCCGGGAAGATGCAGCCGGACCACCGCGCCGCCGTCGGCGGCGCGCGCGGGCGCCGCGGCGAAGCAAAAAATCGCGGCGCAAATCCAAAAAAACGAGGCAGGCCTCACGAATCCCGGTTCCTACTTTTTCGCTTCGTACTCTTTGATCACCGATCTGATGAGCGAGAAATCGCTCACGTCGGCCGGGGCGATGTTGCCGCCCGATTTCCCGGCGGCCTTCGCCTCCTCGATCGACGCGATCATCGCCTTGTCGCCGGCGGTACCGTCGCGGCTCAAGATCTTGACCGCTACATCGTAGGTGTCGGTCGCGGTGCGCTGATCCATCTTGAGCCAGCGCGCGAAGACGTCGATTGTTTCCTGCCGCCGCGTGTGGACGAACTGCAGCGCCTCGTAGAGCGCCCGCAGCATCCGCCTCACCTCATCGGGGTTTTCCTTGAGCTTCTTGATCGTCGCGCCGAGGCCGGTGAGCGGCAGGTCCATATAATCGGCGGAATGGAGCAGAAGACGGAAACCCTCGTTCCGCATGATGACGCTCATGGGCGGATTGATCATCGCGGCGTCGAGCTGCTTCGCCCGCATCTGCTGCGCGCGAAAACCCTCGTTACCGACATTGATCATCTTGACGTCTTTTTCCGGATTGATGCCGACGGCCTTCAGCACTTCGGCCGTCACGGTGTGCTGGGTGCCGCCGAACGAGCTGATGCCCACGACTTTGCCTTTTAGGTCGGCCACCGTCCGAATCTCCGGCTGGACCACAAGCGAGAACATCTGCTTCTCCGCCGTGGAAAAAATCACCCGCGCCGGAAGTCCTCTGACGCCGGCGCGGACCAGGGAGCCGAAATGCGTATCATAATCGATGTCGCCGGAGATGAGCGCGGGAATCGCCGCGTCGGCCCGCATCAGGACCGCCTGAACCGAGAAGCCGTGTTTTTTATAGAAGCCTTTTTCCAGCGCCACCTGAAACGGCAGAAAGCTGAAGTTGACCCCCGCCATGCCGATGATCGTGTTCTTTTGCGCGCGGCATGGCGGCGCGAACGCCGCCGAAAGAAGCAGCAACAGAAGACAATGAATTATTGTTTTGACGGCGGATTTCGGGCTGTCCATCCAGAAGGCTCCTTCCGCGCTCCTTAACTGTCCAATGATCGGACGAAACCGAACGATTCTAGCCAAGTGAATCTTACAAATCTACTCACATGACAGCTCGACAGGCTGAGATCCGGCGAAACACGCATTTCGCAATGATGATAAAATAGATTACTTTTCGATGCGGTACCCGTAGGAAAGCTCCAACAACTGCAGGATTATCCTCGCCGTCGCGCCCCAGATATCCCATTCTTCATAATAGAAATGATAAATGGGATCGCGCCGCTCCGGCGGAAAACGTCGAGCTTCGGCCTTGAAGCAGCCCTCCGCGATCAGGGCGTCCAATGGAACGGAAAAGAGCGCCGCGGTCTCGTGTGGATTCAGCCGAAATTCGTACGGATACGGCAGCACGCCGACGAACGGCGTAACGAGATAATCCGAAGCCGCGGTCACCTGGTCGAGCTGGCCGAGCACACGCACGTCGTCGGGAGCAAGGCCGATCTCCTCGTGGCTTTCGCGCAGCGCCGCCGCTTCGGCGCCGGCGTCGCGCGGCTCGATCTTTCCGCCGGGGAAGGCAACCTGGCCCCCATGGGAGTTCAGCGTCTCCGTTCTCTGCGTCAGAATGAGATAGGCGCCGTCAATTCTCTGCTGAATCGGCACGAGTACCGCCGCCTGCTTGAATCCCGGGGCTTCGAGCACCTGCGGCGAGCGCGCCGCGAGCGCCGTTGTGATCCTGTTGATAACCGCAGAGCTCATGACTGAAGAAGTGTATTCGAGCGGCGGACAAAAATCCATTCTTCGATGACAAGAAGCGACAAAACAAGCCGGTGATTTTGAACGTAATTTGTCATCGTTCCCAACTGTGACTTTTTGCGAAGGAAATTACCTAGAAAAACCTTTAAATACAGCTATTTTTTTCTAAAAATTTTTCCCGCAGTGGCACATTCGTTGCTTCGTTTTTGTAATGTTAAACCGGTTGCCGCCCCCTCTCCGCGAACATGAAACTGACGATTTACCGCAAACTGGTTCTTGGCTTCATCGTCGTCATCGGCATTGTCATCGTGGCGCAGGCATACATGCTCTACGAGCTGCACGCCTTGTCCGGGGAAGCTCAGACGACGCTCACTTTGGAAGTTCAGTCGCTCGATATCTCCAAGCGCCTGAGGACGCTGCTGGACGACGAAGAGAGCTACGCGCGAAAATATCTCATCACCGGCGACCCCGTATATTACAAACTCTTCAAGGAAAGCTCGACCGAGTTTCAGCGGCTGCTCTCCTCGCTGGTCATGACCGAGGGCAAACGCAGCGAGCTCCTGCACAAGGTGGCCGAGCGGCACCATACTTTCGCTCTCTCGCTGCCGCTGATCGATACGGCCAATCGCAAAACTCTAGCCCCGCTCGAGGCGTCGGACCAGGAGGAGCGCCAGGAGCACATCGATTTCATCGACCGCTCGCTCAAAGGGCTCATTCGCCTAAACCAGCTCTCGATCGACAGCGCGATGTCGACCTTCGTCGAGGCTACCCAGCGGTCGATGGTCGTCGCGGTGGCATTGACTTTTCTCACGATCCTCGTGGCATCGATAGCCGCCTGGATTATCTCGCGCACAATCACACGGCCGATCGCGCGGCTCGTCCGCGCCACGCAGGAAATCGCCCGCGGCCGCTTCGAGCCGATCCGCGTGCGCTCGCACGACGAGACGGCGCTCCTCGCCGACGCGGTCAACGATATGAGCGCGCAGATCAAGAAGGCGAACGAGGCCAAGGCCGATCTCATGCACGAGATCATCCACGAGCTGAGAAACCCCCTGCAGGTGATATTCTTCGCCCGCAACCTCCTCGCCGAACAGGAGCTGGGCGGCATCAACGGCAAGCAGCTCGAAATGCTCGAGCTCATCGGCTCGAACGCAGACAAGCTCATGATCTTCACGGACCAGTTTCTCGACCTTGCGAAATCCGACGCGGGCATGATGGAGTACCGGCGCAGACCCGCCGACGTGTCGGCGATCGTCGCGCGCGCGGTCGACGAGGCCCGCGCCCTCGCCCACTCCAAGAACATCTCGATCAACCTCATGGCCGAACCCGTCCCGCAGACGGTCGCCGACGGCGGAAAACTCGCCCAGGTGTTCGTCAACCTGCTGAGCAACGCGATGAAGTACACCGAGCCCGGCGGCTCGATCGCCGTCGCGGTCTTTTGCGTCGACCGCAAGGTCTATGTGGCCGTCAAAGACTCCGGCATCGGCATCGCCGCCGACGAGCTGCCCAAGCTGTTCACGAAATTTTACCGCGCGAGCAATTCCACCGAGACGGAGGCGAAAGGGACCGGCATCGGCCTCGCGCTCGTGAAGACGATCGTCGAAGCCCACGGCGGCACGATCTCCGTCTCGAGCAAGCTCGGCGAGGGATCGACCTTCGTAGTCGAGCTGCCGCTGGCGCACACCGGCGAGACCGAGGCGGCGCCGGAAATCCCCTCCACGGAGCACTAGCCTTCTCCACCGCGCCTGAATTTGCTATCGTGCCCGGAACTGCGGCGGAACAAGCCGCATTCCGATGACCGACGAGCAAATCCACAGCGCGATCCGCATTCTCCGCCGCGAGGTGCCGCAATGGCAGACGCCGATCGTCACACTCGTGGCGGAAAATTCCGAGAGCCCGTTCCAGGTCCTGATCTCCTGCATTCTGAGCTTGCGCACGCAGGACACGACGACGGCCCAGGCGAGCCGGCGGCTTTTCGCGCTCGCCGATACGCCGGAGACGATGGCCCGGCTCTCGGTCGGGAAGATCGAGAAGGCGATCTTTCCCGTCGGATTTTATCACACGAAGGCGAAAGTCATCCGCGACATTTGCCGCACGCTGCTCAAGGATTACGGCGGCAAGGTGCCCGACGAGATCGACGAGCTGCTCAAACTGAAAGGCGTCGGGCGCAAGACTGCGAATCTCGTCGTGACGCTCGGTTACCGCAAGCCGGGCATCTGCGTCGACACCCACGTGCACCGCATCTCGAACCGCTGGGGCTACATCAAGACGAAGAATCCCAAAGAAAGCGAGTTTGCGCTGCGCGCGAAGCTGCCGAAGCGCTACTGGATCGAATACAACGATCTGCTGGTCACCTTCGGGCAGCATCTCTGCCGGCCGATCTCGCCGCTGTGCAGCCGCTGCCCGGTGCGGAAGTATTGTGCGCGCATTGGAGTTACGCTAAGCCGGTAACAGCTCGCGTGAAGCCGATGCCGATGGACTCGCCTCATTTCGCGCACAACATAGATTTAGTCGGCTACCACGACCTCCATAACAAACCCGCCTTCAAGCTCGCGATGCAAGAAGTGAACGGGCGCTGGTATCTCTATCTCGCGCATCTGTGGCATAGCGGTTGGAGTGTGCTCGACGTGACCGATCCTTCCGCGCCGGAGCACGCCGCGTTCGTCGAGGGACCGGAGAACACCTGGACGATTCAGATCCAGGTCGCCGACGGAAAGATGATCACGGCGCTCGAGCGCATCGCGCCCGGCTGGGGCGGTCAGGACGGCAAGCCTTTCGCGGAAGGATTTTACATCTGGGATGTCGAGAAGCCGACGAAGCCGAAGCGGCTCGGCCATTACCGGACGCACAGCACCGGCGCGCACCGGAATTTTTACGACGGCGGTAATCTCGTGCACGCCGCCGGCGGCGCGCCGGGCTACGACGGGAAAATTTACCACGTCGTCGATATCGCCGACCCGGCGAACCCGAAGCAGGTCTCTTTCTTCGCTCTACCGGAGCAGTGGCGCGATGCGCCGAAGTCCGGAGCAAAATTCTCCCTTCACGGCCCGGCGCACATCGAAGGCGATCGCGCCTATCTCTCTTACGGCGACGGCGGCGGCATTATTCTCGATGTGACGAATATCACGCAGCCGCGTATGATCAGCCGGCTCGCGTTTCAGGGGCTGTGCAGCCGACAGGGAATCCATACCTACATCCCGCTCCCGCGGCGCAAGCTCGCGCTCATCAACGATGAGGCGATCGCCGAGAACGGCGACGAGAATTTAAATCTCGCCGGCATCGTCGATATCGCGAACGAAAACGAGCCGCGCATGATTTCGCTGTTTCCGCTGCCGGCGCCGCCGGAGAAAAGCGGACTAAACAATTTTTACGAAAAGGGCGGGCGCTTCGGGCCGCACAACCAACACCACCCGAACCACCAGGCGTGCCTGGAAAACCGCGACGATATCGCCTATCTCACCTATTTCAACGCGGGCCTTCGCGTCTACGACATCCGCGACGCCCGCGCGCCGAAGGAGATCGCGTATTTCATTCCGCCGGACCCCAAACAGCGAATCGGCGCCAAGCCGAGCAAGCTCGTCGCGCAGGTAGAGGACGTGTTAGTCGACCGGCGCGGCTTTATCTACATCAGCGAAAAAAACCAGGGGATTTTTATCCTCAAGCTGGAGCAGGTCTGGCCGTACGGCTCGGCGTGAGCCTCCTACGGAGTTTTGGCCGCTCCATCGATTTCGAAACCGGCGTAGATCTGCTCGACCATCCAAACGGCGCCCGTGGAGCGCGCGGCCTCGAAATTCGCCCGGGCCTTCGCACGATCTCCCTTCAGCGCCGCATACTGCCCCATGAAAAACAGCATCTCGCAGCGACGCTCGAGCTCGAGCACCGGGTCGGTGCTCTTGCTTTCACCGCGGAGCGCGTTTTCGTCGAGCGCGCCGGTAAAAAAGCGCAGCAGCGGACCGGGCCAAGAGGGTTTTTCTTCGCCCCTGGATTCCAGTTCCTTGATAATGACGGCGGGGTCGCCGCCGGAGCGCGAGGCCGCTAGATACAGCCACAGAAGCGCGAAGAAACGGTCGTTGCCAGGTCGGCCGAGCGCCGCCGCTTTGAAATCGCTGGCGGCGCCGGCGTAATCGCCCATATAATAACGCGCCGCGCCGCGCGACATCCCGACGCGCCACCCGTCGACGCCCAGCGCTTCGGCACGGTTCAAATCATCGAGCGCGTCCTTCAGCCGACGCGTGGCAATCAACGATTCGCCGCGCGTGAGGAGCGCATAGCCGGAATCAGGGTCGAGGGCGAGAGCGTCGTTCAGGGCCTTCATCCCTTCCTGGCGCTTGCCTTGTTTGTCGAGCTGGATGCCGTAATCGACGAGCAGCCGGGCGCGTTGTTTCGCACCGAAAACGAGGCGATCGAGAAAGTATCGAATTTCCTGAGCCTCGGCGTCGAAGCGGAGGGTCCGCATCTCGGCCAGAGAGGCATCGGTGAGTTTTGCCCGCGTGAGGACGTCGAACCGTCGGTCGATGACCGCCCGCAGTTGTTTACTGAAGTCCTGCACGCTCGCCGGCGTCACACGGATCGCGCCGGAATACTGCTCTCGCCACTGGTTCCGTCGCGCCATATGCCGAGACACATCCTCGCCTATGACGTATTCGCGCTTCACCGTCGCCGTCCATTTCGCCTCGGCGACCCTATCGGTCAGTGCGAGCGATTGCGAATACGAAACGAAACTATCCGCGTCGGTGTAAGTCCACGGCTGCGGCTTCAAAGCAACGGCTTCGGGGAGCTCGATGCGGACGTAATGGCGATACGTCCCCGCGCGACCCAAAGCCATCGGCCAATCGCGCTGCGACATGCTATGGATCTGAAGATAATCGGCGATATTGACGGAATGGACCCGGGCGTAGAGCTCGCGCTTGTCGTACTCGAACAACTCGGGCAATTCGAACTCCTGGCGAAACTTAAACCGGTCGGTTTTCAAATCGTCTTCGATGCTGAAGGTGCCGATGAGGTTGGAATTCGGATACGTCCGCTCGACGGCGGTCTTCCACGAAGCGATGTACTGATCGAGCATCCCC
>DATDFN010000109.1:0-7512 GCA_036522615.1 Binatia bacterium
CGATGGGTCGCGCGAGGATGCGAAGCTTCATAGCGCGTCTCTCCCGGCGTCGGTGACGATGCCCTTGAGCACGACGTTGATGACGTCCATGTAAGCCTCGTTGGGCGAGAGCCGCAGCTCGCCGAGCTTCTGCGGATTGACCACCGCCTCCGTCGCGCCGAGGAGAATCTCGATGATGACGTCGATGCGAATGTCCGCGCGCACGATGCCGCGGCGGCGTCCGTCGTCGAAGAACTTTCCGAAGTAGCGGCGGATGAGATCGCCCCGGCGGCGCTCGATCACGCGGAACATCTCCGGCGCCGCGCGCCGGATGTCGCGCACGAAGGACGGCTGGATCTCCGCCGTGTGATGCTGCAGGCAGGCGAGCAGGCGCTTGAGATTGTCCAGCGCGTCGCCGCCGGCGTCCGCAGCCATGCGTTCGAGGTCCGCCTCGACGCTCTGGAACTTGTCCTTGAGCACCGCCTCCAGCAGCGCTTCCTTGCTCGGGAAAGACGCATAAAGCGTCTTCTTGCTCGCCCCCAATTCCGCGGCGAGGTCGTCCATGGTCACATGGCGGAAGCCGTGGGCGAAGAAGTGCCGGCGCGCCGCCGCGACGATGCGGGCGGCGGAGTCGCCGCTCCGGCCGGCGGATTTCCGCCGAGCGGCGGATGCCCGCCGGGCGGCATGGGTTGAAGCTCTGGCAGCCATAAAACCTCGGAAACTAATTTCGTTTTATCAGTTTCCAAAATGCGATGCAAGACGCTTGCCGCGCCGCTGTCAAGTTTTTGGAGTGTCTACTGCCAGAGCTTCTGGATGAAGCCTTCGCGGTCGAGCTCTTGAAAGAAGCGCGCGTCGATGAACTGCTCCGGACGCGCCGCGGCGGCGCGCGGGTCCTTGTCGGCCATCTGGTCGAGCACGGTTTGAATCGATTCGGGCGAAGGGTAGGGCACCTTCGGGACGTAGCGCAGCACGTAAAGATCATAGAGCGCGTTGACGTATTCCGTGTCGTTGTTGTGAATGTATTTCTTCAAAATCTCGACGCTCGCGGCGCGATTGGTCTTGGCGAAGCGGCTGCCTTCGGCGAAGCCGCGGATGAACTTGCGCACGGTATTCTCGCTGCGCTTGATATAGGAACGGCTGGTCACGATCGCGGAGGTCGGGAAGCTCAAGCCGAGCGTCGACATGTCGGCCAGCTCCCTGAGTCCGTCTTTCCGCGCGAGAATGGTGAACTCCGCGTTGACGGTGCCGGCGTCGATCGCGCCGCTTTTGAGCGCCTGCACGATCTCGGGCATGCCGCCCATCTGGATCACCGCGAAGTCGCGCCCGCGCTTCACCGGCCAACGGTTCTCGCTGTAGCCGAGGGCAAAATCGGTGGCCGAGCCGAAGCGCGTAATGCCGACTTTCTTGCCTTTCAATCCCTCGAGCGAGCGCACTTCCGGCCGCGCCATGAGGAAAAACGTGATCGCGTTCAAGCTGCTCGCGACGACGGCGAGGTCGGCGCCGGCGAAATTCGCGCTGACGACCGCGGCGCCGGTGAAGATTCCCATCGGCGCCTCGCCGGAAAGCACGACCTGCGCCGCGCGCCCGCCGCCGCCGACGTACAAGAGCTCGAGGTCGAGGCCGTGCTTCTTGAAAATGCCCGCTTCGTGCGGGATCCACACCGAGCTTTGCGAGCCGCCGATCGCGCTGTAGATGAAGCGCATCTTTTCCAGCGGCTGCGCGTTGACGGTTCTGTCGGGCAGCAGGAGAGCCGCAATCAAAGCGGCGAGGAAAACGCGCATCATGGAGGCCGAGCATAGGGCCGCGCGCGACGCCGGTCAAGATACGCTTCGAACGCCGCATGCCGTTGACGCCGCGGCGATGGACGGGCTATTTTCCCGAGCATGCCACGGGCGAAGATAATCGCGGGATCGATATGCGCCGCTGTTCTTTTATCGGCCGTTTCCTCCGCGCTCGCGGCCGACGCGCCGCTGCCGGCGCCGGGCTTCGAGGTCACGTCCGCTCGTTCGGATTTAAACCGGCCCGCACGGCGCTTCCGCGAAGCGTACCCCGGCGAGATCGTCGATGCGCTGGCGCACGTGACGCCGTCCAAGAGCGGAGGCCGCAACCGGACGACGACCGATTACAGCGCCGTTGTCGAGCAGATCCGTGCCGCGGGCGTTGCGCGCGCGTACTTGATGCCGACCCCGAACGAGGGCGGCAACCCGCGACGCGAGGACGGTACGACGGACAAGATCGCACTAGCGAAGCGCGCGGGCGATCTGATCGGCATCTTTTGCGCAGGCGATTATCTCTCGACATGGATGTACGGCGCACAGCTCAACGGCTACCGCGACGCCGAGTTGCAGACGCGGCTCAGCAGGTTGGAGGGCGAGCTCGACGGCGGCGCGTGCGCGGGCATCGGCGAATTCGGGCTGCTGCATTTCAACAAGACCGGCTACCAGCCGGAGATCCGCATCCGCTCGACTTTTCCGCCGGTGCTGGCGCTGATGGCGCTGGCGGCGCGCAAGGGCGCGTGGATAGACGTCCACGCCGAGCCGGTCGAGCCCAACGGCGTGTCGCACGAGGCCGAAGTTTTCGGAGGCCTCGCGGTTTGGTTACAGCTTAACCCGAATCTCAAGTTGATTCTGTCGCACACTGCGATGACGAATCCCGCTAACGCGCGCCGACTTTTGACGACATATCCCGGCGTCATGCTGACAATTAAGCGGGTGAAGGCGAGCGGTACGTTCTGGGTGAATCTTGAACCGGTCCTCAATGATCGCGGCGCTATCTACGAGGACTGGGCGACGCTGATAGAAGAAATGCCGACGCGTTTTATGCTCGGGAGCGACGCCAAGTTCGCCAGCGACCGCCACGGCAGCGGAGACAAGTACGACGAAGAGATCGCGCTTTTCCGCAAAGTGCTGAGTTCTCTCTCTCCGGCCGCGGCCGACGCCGTGGCGCACGGGAATGCCAGGCGGCTCCTACCGCGGTAGCTGATCGCGCGCTGAGAGTTGCGGCAACTCGCGGCTTTGACACGCGGGGCTTAAAGGGGTACACCCGAACTTGGAGGACATTCTATGTTCGGACTCGGTGTCCCTGAATTGATCGTGATCGCCGTGATCGCGCTCGTGGTCTTCGGGCCGGGGAAGCTTCCCGAGATGGGAAAGTCGCTCGGCGAGGCGATCCGGGGTTTCAAGAAGGCCGTGGATGAGCCGGACGAGACGAAAAAGCAACAGGATCCGCCCGCAAAACCGTAACCGCGAACTCGCCCGCCCGTCCCGCGCGATTATTTCTTCAGCTCCTCGCTGAGCCGCCGCAAGACCTCGTTGAACTGCCGCTGCATCGCGATCATCTGCTCGCGCATATGCAGCGCGACCTCGGCGCCCTCGAGATTGACACCCATCTCTTCTATAAGCAGATGCGCGACGCGCACGCGGTCGACCTGCTCCGGCGGATAGAGCTTCTCCTCGTTCTCGAGGACCGGCGCGACGAGATGCTCGCGCTCGAGCGTGAGGATGAAGGCTTCGTCCACGCCGCAGATATTGATGACTTCTGTGATGCGAAAATATTTAGCCGTCATAGCTTACAACCGGACGTTCTTCCGCACGTCCTCCTTGTAGGCGCGATCGATCTGCTCGACAGCGTCGCGCGGCACGCCGTCGTCCGGCACGCGCACCATGAGACGCAAATAGAGATCGCCCGCGGGGCTTTTGCCGTGCGCCGGGACGCCTTTGCCTTTGACGCGGAGCCGCCGGCCGCTTTGCGCGCCCGCGGGAATTTTCACATTGACCGTGCCGCTCGGCGTCGGGACCGGGATCGTCGCGCCGTGCACGGCTTCGCCGACGGTGATCGGCAGCTCCATCTCGAGATCGCGTCCGTCTCTCGTTAGGAACGGATGCGGGCGGATGCGGGGCGTGATGTAGAGATCTCCGGGCGGGCCGCCGCGCACGCCGTCCTCGCCTTTGCCGGGAACGCGAATGCGCTTGCCGGGCTCGGCGCCGGGCGGAATGTTGACGCGCACGGTTTCCTGGCGCATGACGCGTCCGGCGCCGCCGCAAGTTGGACATGGGTCGCCGGGAATATGCCCGGTGCCGCTGCAGCTCGGGCAGGTTTGCCGAAACTGCATCGGCCCTTCGGCTATCGCTATCGTGCCGCTGCCTTTGCACTGGGGGCAGGTCTTCGGCGTCGAGCCTGGCTTTGCGCCCGAGCCGTGACATGTCTCGCACTCGACGGGACGATCGATCGTGAACGAGGTTTGGAAGCCGCGCACGGCGTCGAGGAAGTCGATGTCCATCGCCGCTTCGATGTCATTGCCGCGCTGCGGTCCCGCGCTCGCGGCGCGGCCGCGTCTTCCGCCAAAAGCGCCGCCGAGGCCCCCGAAGATATCGCCGAGGTCGTCGAAATCGAATTCCTGCGCGTTGAAGCCGCCGGCGCCGCCGCCGGGACGCGCGCGAGACGCCTGCTCCTGCCATTGCTTGTAGCTGCGCGCTTTGTCCGCGTCGAATCCGGACGCCAACCCCGCCTCGCCGAACTCGTCGTAGAGCTTGCGCTTCTGCGGGTCGCTCAGCACGTCGTTGGCGACCGAGATGTCCTTGAACTTGTTCTCGGCCTCTTTGTTGCCGGGATTGATGTCGGGGTGATACTTGCGCGCGAGCTTGCGGTATGCCTTGCGGATGTCGTCGTCGGACGCGCCGCGCTCGACGCCGAGGATCTTGTAGAAGTCGCGTTCGGCCATGGCAATCCCTAAAAGATAATTACGAAAACGGCCGTTGCAAGGCTTAGGCGCTTCTTTTCGGCAGGAGGAACGCCATGAGCAGCACGCTCACAAGCGACGCCACGCCGAGCATCCAGAAGATCGTCGGCAGGGTCGTCGCGACGAGGAGCAGCCCGACAACCGTCGTGGAGACGGTTTTGGACACCTGCTGAATCAGCCGATCGAACGAGATGATCCCGCCGCGCAGCTCGGCCGGCGCGTTCTGTGTGAGCAGGCTTTTTTGCATCGGCGAGATCACGCCGTTGGCGATGCCGTAGAAAAAAAGCGCCCCGCCGACCATCCAGACATCCGGTAAGAACGGCACCGCGACGAGCGCGGCGCCGCTCACCACGAAGGCCGCGAAGAGAAGCCGCGCCTTGTCGCGCCCGGCGGCGATCCGCCCCGCCTGGCTCGATGTCGCCATCGCGCCGACCGCGAAGAAGACGTAAAGGAATCCCGCGGTCGCGGTCGAGATGTTGTGCGTGCGCACGAGAAAGAGCGGGAAGTAGGTGAGAAAGCCGTAGTCGAGAAAGAAACGCAGGAAGCCCGCGGCGAAGGCGACCATCAGGCGCGGGTGGCGCGTGAGCCGCGCGATGCCTTTCAAATATTTCCAGCTGTCGTCGTGCTCCGATCCTTTGGTCTCCGGCATCCACAAGAGCGCGGCGAGGCCGACCGGCACGACGACAAGATAAACGAGGAACGGCCAGAACCATGCTATGGCGGCGAGCAGGCCGCCGAGCGGCGGCAGGATGAAATAACCGACGCGGTCGAGAAAGACTTTCAGTCCCTGGCCGCCGATCTCCTTGTCGCCTTCGAGCAGGTCGCCGATCAGCACGATGGTGAGCGGGATGACGGCGCTGAAGCCGATGCCCTGGATCGCGCGGAGCGCCAAGAGCCAAGTGAAGCTCGGCGCGAACGCCATCGCCGCGCCGCTCAAGCCGAAGAGGATCAGTCCCCACGCGAGCAGCAGGCGGCGGCCGTAGAGGTCGGCGACGACGCCGAAAAGCGGCGAGAGAAAGATCGCCGGCCCGGTGTAGACGGTCATCACGAGAGCGAGCTCGGAGTCGCTCACGCCGAACGCGCCGGTGAGCGCCGGCAGCGCCGGCTGGATGAAGTTGACGCCCATCATCAGCGCCATGCTCGACGCATAGACGATGGCCAGCGCGCGGCGCTTCTCCGCCGCGAGCTCGCCCAGACCGAAGACATGCGCGACCGAGAGCGTCGTCATACGCTACCGAAAGTAGACCACTAGGAGACCGCCCGTCAACCGCCTTGACAAACCCGCAGCTTCGTGTAATTAGTACACTTAGTAAGCGTAGTTGTTACGCAAAGTGGGCGGGCCGGGCGCGGCGAATGCGATGAGGCGGCCCCGCCTAAACGACCGAATTTGCAGGGCCGAGCGGGACGCTCGCGCCCCGGGGCGAAGGACGAAAGGAGACACACCATGGAGGAAGCCCATAGCGCCGCCGATGGGCGCCGGCTCTACGCGCATCTCGCGCGCCTCGGCGACGCGCACGCCTACACGCCGGCGGCGTGCGCGGCGTTCGCGGACGAGATCGCGGCGATCCGCCGCTTAAAGCGCGAGCGCAACGCCGTCGTGCTCGCGCACAACTACCAGCGCCCGGAGATCTTCGAGGTCGCCGATTTCATCGGCGACTCGCTCGAGCTCGCCCGCCAGGCGACGCAGGTCGACGCGGAAATAATCGTCTTCTGCGGCGTCCACTTCATGGCCGAGAGCGCGAAAATCTTAAATCCCGACAAGACCGTGCTCCTGCCCGACCTCCGCGCCGGCTGCTCGCTCGCCGAGAGCGTCACCGCCGAGCGCCTCGCCGAGCGCAAGGCCGAGCTCAAAAAAATCTATCCCGACCTCGCCGTCGTCGCCTACGTCAACACGAGCGCCGACGTCAAAGCCGAGTCGGACGTCTGCTGCACCTCGGCCAACGCGGTGAAAATCGTCAACGCGCTGCCGAACCGCCACATCCTCTTCATTCCCGATGAAAACCTCGCGCGCTACGTCCAGCAGCATACGGACAAGACGATCATCGCCTGGGACGGGAACTGCTACGTGCACCACCAGATCACGCCGGAAGAGATCCTCGCCGTCAAGGCGAAGCTCCCGCACGTCAAAGTCCTCGCGCACCCCGAGTGCCGCGCCGACGTCCTCGCGCTCGCCGACGCCGTCATGAGCACGAGCGGCATGGTTGACTACGCCGCCAAGAGCGCCGACACGGAATTCCTCGTCGTCACCGAGTGCGGCCTCTCCGACCGCCTGCTGCTCGAATTGCCGGAGAAAAAATTCTACAAAGCCTGCAAGCTCTGCCGCTACATGAAGATGATCACGCTCGCCGATACGCTCGCGGCGCTGAGCGAGATGCGCCACGAGATCGTGCTCGACGAGACCGTCCGGCGCGGCGCCGAGCGGGCGCTGCGCGCGATGTTCGAGCTCGGGCGCTGAGGCGGAGAAAGCCGCAGATAAGCTACCTCCCCTAACCCCTCCTTAGAAAGGAGGGGAATTTAAGCGGCGCTGCGTTGACCGGTCGATGCCCCCTCCTTACGAAGGAGGGGGCGAGGGGGAGGTCGAACAGCAATCTACGCTCAGAAAAATTCCGCTCGGTTGTGTAGGGGCGATTTATTTACGCCCGACAGAATTCCCGCCTGACGTAAGACCGAATCACCTATCTTTCGCCTGCGGCCGGCATTGGCCTATGTGGCGCTTGGTGATGCACTCGAGGCAGAGGCTTCCCTTCAGCGCGTATTCGGGCGATTCCAGCTCGACATAATCCGCGGTCGGCCAC
>DATDFN010000110.1:0-14345 GCA_036522615.1 Binatia bacterium
GCTGTCCTCCGACCAGTGCATCGTCGACGACCGGTACTATTTCCTTCTCGGCGGGATTTACATTCCCGTGCGCGAAAGCGACAAGCAGTTTCTCTGGCTCGCGTGGGTCTCGCTCGGCGCGGATAACTTCGTTCGCGCCGCGGAGCTTTGGGACACTCCCGGCCGGGAAAGCGAGCCGCCGTACGAGGGCTTTCTCGCCTCGGAGCTGCCGGGTTACCCTTCGACGCTCAATCTAAAATGCGAACTCTATACGCGGCCGCCGGGCGAGCGGCCGTTTATCCTGCTCGAAGAAACCGATCACCCGCTCGCGGTCGAGCAGCGCGACGGCATCACGGTCGCGCGCGTGCAGGAGATCGCCGAGCTGATGCTGCACGGCGGCGAAAATAGATGATCCGCCCGTTTTTCCGCGTCGTCGCGGGCTTGCTCGGCGCGGCATTTCTTATCATGGGGGCGCTCACGATCGTTAAAGACGCGCTGTCGCCCGAAGGCATCTCGGCCCGGACTGAATGGCGCGGAGCGCTTTGGCTCGTCTCGTGGGGAGTCATTTTCGTCTTTATCGCAGCGCGGGGGTATCTGAAGGGGTGAGCGGGTTACACCGCATACTTGATCGGATCTTCAAGACCCGCTTCCCTAAATCCCTTCAATCTCAGCTGGCAGCTGTCGCACTCGCCGCAAGCTAATCCGTCCGGCCTCGGATCGTAGCAGCTCCAGGTGAGCGAATAGTCCACGCCGAGCGCGCGGCCTTTTTTGATGATCTCGGCTTTAGTGAGTTGGATGAGCGGCGTGTGGATTTTTATTTTCGCCGTTCCCTCGACGCCGGCTTTGGTCGCGAGGTTCGCCATCCGCTCGAATGAACGGATGTATTCCTCGCGGCAGTCGGGATAGCCGCTGTAGTCGAGCTGGTTGGCGCCGAAAAAAATGTCCGCGGCGCCGAGCTTCTCGGCGAGCGCGAGGCCGAAGGAGAGAAAGATGGTGTTGCGCGCCGGCACGTATGTGACGGGAATGCCGCGTGCGATCTCGCCTGCGCTCCGGCTCTTGGGCACGGCGATCGCGTCGGTGAGCGCCGAGCCGCCGATCGCGCGGAGATCGAACGCGACGACGAGATGGCGGTCGGCGGCGCCGAGCGAGCGGGCGACGCGCTCCGCGGCCTCAAGCTCGCGCTCGTGGCGCTGGCCGTAACGGAAGCTCAGCGGATGAACCTCGTAGCCTTCGCTGCGGGCGATCGCCATCGCGGTCGCAGAGTCGAGACCGCCGCTCAGGAGCACCACGGCCTTCGCGGACATAGCGCCATCGTAGGGATCGCGGGTCGAAAAGACAAGGCGGGTGCGACTGTGATATAATGCCGGGCCGACGGAGGCGAGTGCAAACCAATATGCTCTATCTCCTAAGACCTTATCCGCTTAACTGGGAAGGCGAGGACCGCAGGCGGCTCGAGACGTTCGTCGACCGGCTGTCGAAGGTCGAGCCTTACTTCGAGGCGCACGTCCAGCGCGCCTGCTTCTACGCGCTCAACTTCGGCCGCTACATCGGCCTCTCGGACGCCGAGATGAGGCTCCTCTATCTCGCGACCTTTTTCCATGATGCCGGGAAGGTCTCGATTCCCGCGGCGATCCTGCAAAAGCCCGGAGCACTGACGCCCGAGGAATTCGAAGTCATGAAGACGCATCCAGTTCTGGGCGCCGACATCTGCCTGAAACTCGGGCCGCTCGAAGAGATCGCGCCGCTCGTCGGCGCGCATCACGAGAAGCTCGACGGGTCCGGCTACCCGCAGCATCTCACGGAAAAAGACATCCCGTTTCTCGCGCGCATCGTGGCGACGATCGAAATCTACGACGCGCTGCGCAACGAGCGCGCGTACAAGCCGCCTTTCTCGCTCGAAAAAAGCGTCGAGATCCTGCGCCAGGAAGCGGCCGCGGGGCGGCTGGACAAAAACCTCATCGACGAGTTCGTCAAGTTCGGAGAGAGCCAATACATCGATCCGCAGATCCTCGCAATCGATTTCTTTCGCGAGCCGGAAGACGGCGCGCGCAGCATGCGCGGCGCGCCGGCGGCACGGCCGGGCGCGGCGTCCGAGCCGGAGTCGGCGGAAGGCGAGAAGCTCACCGTCCTTATCGCCGAGGACAATCCCGACCAGATGGAGATTCTGCAGGTGATGCTCGGCCAGGGACGTTACCGGCTCGTGTGCGCGACGGACGGCGAAGAGGCCTGGGCGAAACTCGCGAGCGAGCCGGTCGACATCGCCCTGCTCGATATCATGATGCCGAAGATCACCGGCCTCGAGGTCTGCCGGCGCATCCGCGAGGATCCGAAGCTGAAGAATATGTACGTGATATTTTTAACTGCGATGGTCTCCGGCGAGGATCGCGTCAAGGGTCTCGAGCTCGGCGCCAACGACTACATGACGAAACCGTATTACGTGCCGGAGCTGATGGCGCGGCTCAGCGTCGGCGAGCGGCTCACGCGCGAGCGGCGCGAGATGGAGAAGCAGGCGGCGCACGACGCTTTGACCGGCCTGCACAACCGCAGGACCTTCGAGGAGCGCTTGAGTCACGAGTTCGAGAGAGCGAAGCGGTACAACCGACCGATGTCGATCCTGATGATCGACGTGGACAATTTCAAAAGCATCAACGACAACTATGGGCACCCTTGCGGCGACCTCGTGCTTCAGCGTATCGCGGCGGTCATCGCCGGCAGGACGCGCAAGGCCGACATCGCCGCGCGCTACGGCGGTGAAGAGTTCGTCGTTCTATTGCCGGAGATCGGGCTCGAAGGCGGCGTGCAGGCGGGCGAGAAGCTCAGACAGGAGATCGCCGCGTTGCGAGTCGACAACCATAACGACGCGCCGCTCTCGGCTACGGTCAGCATCGGCGTTGCGTCGACTTCCGCCCGCCGGTATCCCGACCCGTCGGGCGTCGTTCAGGACGCGGATCTCGCGCTCTACAAGGCGAAAGGCGCCGGCAAGAATCGTGTCGAATTCGCCGGCGATTGAATCCGCTTTACTTTACGACGAAGCTGGTCCGGTCGGTGGCGTTCAGCTCCGTCACGTGATCGTTCGTGACGACTCTGAGCTCGAGCGTGTGCTTGCCGGGCTTGATCCCGGTTAAAGTTGCCTTCTCGCTGGAGAACATCCCCATGAGCTCGCCGTCCACGTAGGCGTGAACGTGGTTGCCGCGTTTTCCTTTCTTCAGCTTGAATTCGAGCGGAACCTGATCGCCTTTGAATTCCTGGCCGTTTTTCGGCGTGACGATCTTGACGCTCGCGCCTTCCGCCGGCTGTAGATTGGCGTCGGCGGATTTCCGCGCCGGAGCCATCGGCATATCCATGCCCGACATGTTGTGTTCCGCAGCCCGAATCGTAGCGAGCGGCAAAGTTAGAATGGAAAGAATCGCCGCCGCTATCGTCGTCTTCATCTCCCCACTATTTTTATCGTCAGCGCCAGGCATAGCCGCTCAAGCGCGACAATTCTTCAGGTCCCAGGACGCCCTCGTAGCGGCGGCCGTTGATGATCCAGGTGGGATAGCCGACGATCTGCATCTGATGGCAGACCGGCGCTTCGGCGCCGCGCGGCCCATCCGGGCTGCATTCGACGTAGGGCAGGCGGTCGGCGGCCGCGCCGAACATGCGCTTCTGATCCTTACAATGCGGGCACCAGGACGCGCCGTAGAATTTCGCGTTCATCGCCGTCAGATGATCGGCGAGCGCGGCGAGCTTCGGGTCGGAGGTCGATTTGGTGTCGAAGACTCCGGTGTAGTGAAGATGGAGCAGCAGGATGACGGCGGCCGCGCCGCAAAGCGTCGTCAGAATCCAGGGCGTCCACGAGAAGCGGGCGAGGTCGCCGGGGCGCTGATAGACCGTCAGCGCGAAAATCGCCGCCATCAATCCGAGCGAAGTGAGGCAGTACGGGCAAGCGGCGTGGAGCACGAGCAGCGATACGCTGGTAAGATATAGGCTGTAGAGCAAGCCGAAAAACGCCACGACAAAGGCGCCCTTCCAGTGCAGCCAAGAGCGCTTGATGAAAGCGATCGAGGCGAGCGCCGCGTAGGTTAAAAATCCCCACAACGACGTCGGCAGACCGAAAAGTTTTCCCCACTGGCTTCCGAGGACGGCGTCGCAAACGCTGCCGGCCGCGCATCCTGCGACCGCCTGGCCGCGCCATGCGGAGACCGTCAGATACGCTGTCAGGGCCATGCCGGCGAACGCGATCGCCAGGAGCGGCCAGTTGGGCGCGCTCCGCAACGGCTCTTTCGTCGCCTGCCCGTAAGGTATTTTTTTGCGCGCGGTTTTCGCCATATTTATCCGTTCCCGGCCAGCAGCTTTTTCGCGTCCGCCGCGAGCCGTTTGAGAGCGGCGGGATCATTGCTTTCGTAGTATCCGCGGATTTGCGCCGAGCCGTCGACTAAAATGAAATGCGCGTCGTGGAACACCTCGCCCTCGACGTGCGGGGGCTCGTCGATCGGAATTGCGCTCAGATGGAAGCCTTCTTGGACCAGCCGATAAACGTCGGTTTTCTTTCCGGTTAAAAAGAACCACCGCGCCGGATCCGCGTGAAAGAGGTCCGCATAACGCGCGAGCACCGCGGGAGTGTCCCGCTCCGGATCGACGGAGAACGACACCAGTCTGAAGCTCTCGCTCGCGAGATCGCTTTGCAGTTGCGCCATCGAGGCGCTTTCGAGCGGGCAGGTGTCCTTGCACGCGGTATAAATAAAATCCGCGAGCCAAATTTTTCCCCGCAGATCCGACAGGGTGAGCGTCCTCCCGGTTCGTTCGGTCAGCGTGAAATCGGGCACCGCGCCGAATTTGCGCAGGCCTTCGAGCGGCCTCGCCTGCGATTCCGCTCCTCTGTCGCGCGCGACCAGAAGCGCGCCCAGCAGAAGGACCGCGAGAAACGCCGGGATAATATAATAAAGGCCTCGGTGCGTCATCCCTTGGGAAACTTCTCGATCGGGTAAAACTGGTACGTCAGATGAAATTCTTTTATCGACGACGGCACTTCGCCGGTGACGCGAAACACGAGCGGAAACTCCTTGGTCTCGCCCGGCCCGAGCGTCTCGCGGATGAAGCAGAAGCACTGGACGATTTCCAGGTATTTCTCTGCGTCGGCGGGATCGTCGACGTGGCGCGCCTTGCCGGTGATTATGCGTCCGCTCCGGTTGGTCGCGGTGTAAATAACCTGCAACGTCTCGCCCGGCCGTGCGAGCACGATTTCCTTCAGAGGGCCGAAGTCCCACGCGAGACCCTCTTTCACCTCGCCGCTGAAGCGCACGCGAATCGCGCCGGCGGTATTCGTCGCGACGCGCCAGCCGTCGCGTTCCTTTACGAGATCGATCTTGTCCTCGCCCTCGATCATCGGCAGGGCGTTTCGCCCATGCAAATCTTCGAACTCGCGCTCGATCGCGCGACGATCGGTTGCCGAAAGCTTTTCGAGCCGGCCGGAGTTGAACTCCTGCGCCATCCGCTGCACGGCCGGAGCGTTCGCGTCGGGAGCGCGAAAAGCGAAGCGCACCGTCGCGCGCTCGCCGTTGACGTCGGCGCGCACGTCCTTGAGCTCGATCATGCGCGCGAGCCCGCGCGCGACCTCGAGCGCGGCGCCGGAAAACGACGGGTTTTCGGTCAGATATTCGGCGCGGCTTTTAGCCTTGCGATCTTCGGTCGAGAGCCACGAATAAACCTTGGCATAATCGCGCGCGTAGACCGCGGCGAGATAGCGCCGGGTAAATTCCGCGGCGTCGCCATCGGCGACGGGACGGACGCTCCAGAAGACGACCGGCAGGATCGAGAGAATAACCAGAGCAACGACGAACAAACCGATCGAGCGTGCGTGCATTGGTTTACTTCACCACAAAATGAACGGCATCGCTAGCGTCGAGCTCCGTCTGATGATCTTCGGCGACGACGCGGAGCTCGAGCTTGTGATGGCCCGGCGTGATGCCCGTGAGCGTGCCGCTTTCGCTCTCGAACATTCCCATCAGCTCGCCGTCGACGTAGGCGTGCGCGTGCTCCCCGCGGCGGCCGGGCGTGAGACGAAAAGTAATCGGCACTTCGTCGCTGCGGAATGTCTCGCCCTCGCGGGGCGACAGGATCTTGATCATAGCGCCATCGCCCGGCTGGAGCGCGCCCGGCCGGCGCGACGCGGCGAACTGATGGCCGCTGTGCGCCCCCGGCGGCAGGATCGTGAGAAAGCCGGTGACGACGAAGACGACGACGGCAAGCGCCGCTTCGGCGCCGATGCGCTGAAACGCCTCGCGCGGAAACGGCGCCGGATGCGGCGCCGCGATGAGATCGGGCAGCGTAAACAGGCGGTTCAGCGCGCCGAAGCCGAGCATCATTAGAAACAAAGCCAGCTTCAATAAAAGGATGCGGCCGTAGGCCGTCTCCAGAAGCGAATTCCAAGTCCCGAGCTGAATCCAGCTTTGATAGAGTCCCGTCGCAACGAGCAGGGCGACGCTCCAGAACGCGAGCCGGGAAAACCGCGCCACCAAATTGCCGGTCCAGCCGGGCGGCGTATTCAGCCGGCTGCTCCGCCATAGCGCCCAGCAGAGCAGCGGCAGGCCGCCCGCCCAGAGCGCCGCGACGATCAAATGGATCGCGTCGCAGGCCATCGCCGCGAGGGGATATTCCCGCGCCGCGGCGGCGTGGCTCGCGAGGCTGCGGCTCGCCGCGAGCGGCATCGCCGCCAACACCATCCAGCGGCCCGCGCGCTCCGACAGGCCGGTCCTTTGAAACGAGAGGAGAAGCGCGAGCAGCAGCGCGCCGTAGAGCTCGCGCCAGAGCCAGACGTTGCCGCTCTGGGTCTTCATCAGATAGCGGCCGAGAATGTCGAGCGACGGCAGGGCGCCGCCGGAGAGCTTCGCGCCTTGAACGACGAGCGCCGCGGCGGCGATCAGAAGGAAGCCTGCGGTGAAAAGCGCCGCGAACGACAGAAGTTTTTGCCGCAGCGGAGTTTCGCCCGGCGGCAGAACGAACGCCGCGGTCGCGAGCGACCCGAGGACGAGCGCGGACATGAAGTAAAGCGCCGCCGCGACCAGACCTTCCAGAGCGAGCATTTTTATTTTCCGCCGGAGACCGTAAAGCGCAGGACTCCGTCGGTCACGTGCGTATCGACCGACAGCACCTGCCATTCGATCCGGTACGCCCCCGGACCGAGCGCTTTCACCGCCACGGCGACGGTGTCGTCGGCGATCCGCCGGAGATTGCCGGCGCTCACTTTCTCGCCCGTCGCGTTCTTCACGTCGATGCGGCTGAACTCGAGCTCGATGCCTTCGGTGAATTGGATCCGAATCTCGCGCGGCGGCTCGCGCAGCACCGCGCCGTCCGCGGGCACGACGACGATGGGATACGCGTGCGCGCGGAGCGGCGCCGGCGCCAGGGCCGACGCGAGGACGAGCGCGCTAGCGGCGGTTAAACACTTGAAAGACATAAGTGGCCTCAAAGGAATTCAAGTCGCCGTGCTCGCTCTTCTCGTCGAACTTGACGCGGGCGAGATAAGCATCGGCTGCAGGGGGCATGAAGTTGACGCGCCCCTGCGCGTCGGTCGTGAAATCCCGCGCCGCGCCGGCGCCGGCGAGCTTCGGCACGATGGAAACGACTTTGGCTTCGGCCGGTTTGCCTTTGTAGCGGACCTGCAGAGTGACCGCCGCGCCGTGAACGGCTCCGGCTGCGTTGTCGACCGGAACGATCTCGAGATCGTCTCCGGCGCGCGCCTGCGGCGCGCCGGCTTTGATTTTCTGCGCCTCGGCGACCGTCGGCAGCGCCAGCGCCGCGAAAGCGCTGCGCGCGAAGCGCACGCCGCGGAAGCGCGGACCGTCGCCGTGCTGCAGGTCGCGCTCCTGGCGCGCGAGAACGGTGTAGACGCCCTCTTCGTCGGCGATGAACTGTGCGATGTGAAATCCCTTCGGACCCTTCGGGCCGGTCTTCTCGGGATCCTCGCCGAAGTCGACAATATTCACCGGCGTCGTCTTGCCCGAGGGCGCGACTACGGAAACTTTCGTAAACTCCGCATCCCATTTGCCTGCCAGCCTGTAGCTCCGATGCTCATTCGAATGGTTTCCCTGCATTAGGGCGATCGTGACGGCCTGGCCTTTTTCGACGATCGCAGGAGCGACCTCGATCCAGCCGTCGTGCGCGCGGGCCGCGCCGGCGAGCATAATAGTTATAAAAAACACCAACGAGAAAACCCCCATGTTCTCTCCATGTCCATAATTCTCTACGCGCGGGAATCGCGTTCCCAGTGAAAAGACCCAACCGAAGCTTGCTGGGGCGCATCGCGCCCGTGTTTCGGTCGGTCGAAAAAATTTCTTACTGCGGGTTACGCGAGAGGCGGAGCGCGTTGAGAGACGGAAGAGAGGCTGCGCTGAGGGGTCGAGACTGCTTCAGGGGTTGGAACCGATTCGGCAACAGTCTGCTCGAACGAAAGAACGATGGTTGCCGCGACGGCGAGATGGCAGCTCTTCGCCACGGCGAGAGCCTGGCACGGCGCCGGGCGCGCGGCATGCGAATGCTCGAAAATGTGATGGACCTGGTGCGGCGCGGAATAAGCGAGAAAGGAAACGAACAGCGCCGCGACGGCTAGGTAAGCCGGACGGTTCGCGCGGCGGTTTGCAGGCGGCGCCATCGAGTGAATGGTACCCGCGCGGTCCGTGCTTGTCAAACTTCAGAAGTTGAGCGCCGTCGACCAGGTAACGCCGCACGTCGCCTGGAAGCGGTTGCCGGACGACAGCAGGCTTCGGCCGATCGCGGCGTCGAAGTAAGCCGGCAAATCGGGCCGAAAGCGGATGCCGATCTGGAAGTTCCCTTCGGCTTTTTCGCCCTTGGCCTCGCGGGAGAGTCCGTAAATCTCTCCGACGAGGCGCCAGCGCTGGCTCAAGCCGTATCTCACGGCCATGCCGCCGAAGAATCTGTTCTCCAATTTTTCTCCGCGAGGCCGGCCGACGACGGTATAGCCGAGATTGAGATCGAAAGCGGCGGGAAAAAAATGTTTCGTGACGATCAAGAGAAAGCCCTCGTTGAATTTTCCCGTGGTCAGACCTCTGTGGCTATTTGCCGTCGGAATCTCGAGATCGAAAGTGAACGTGAACGCGGGGAGATAGCCTGTTTCGACCTCCTCGATGAAATTGTATTTCGTATAAAGGTGCAGGTCTTCGAAGCCGCGCACCGGCGATTCGCCCTTAAGGTCGGTGTTGGTCCGCTGGATCGTCAGGCCGGCTTCGAGATTTTTATAGACGCCGACCCCCGCCGTTATCACCGGCGATTGCTGATCGCGGCCGCCTTTTTCCGGCACCGTCTGGACGATGCCCAGGGAGATTTGCACGTTATTTTGAGCGACCGGGCGCGCGTCGTCGACCACGAGCGGCCGCGCGGCGAAGGTATCGCCGGCGAAGCAAACGAACGCGGCGAGCAGCGCGGTGAAAAAAACCTCTTTCAAAAACACGCAAACGATTTTAATCGAAGGAGAGAAATTTTGACAGCTATTTTTGCGTGCCGAAGTTTAACGCTGTCGACCAGGTGACTCCACAGGTTGCCTGAAAGCGATGGCCGGAAGACAGAAGGCTTCTTCCAACGGCGGCGTCTAACATCGTGAACTCACCGATGTGATAGCGGACGCCGAGCTGAAAATTGCCCTCGGCATCGGCGTCGCGCGTTGCCCGTGACAGCCCATAGATGTCTCCAACGACGCGCCAGTTCTCGCTTACGCTGTAGCGCAACGCGACACCGCCGAAGAATCGGTTCTCGAGGTTCTCGCCTTTGCGCTTTCCCACGACAATATAGCCCAGATTGAGATCGGCAGCGGCTGGAAATAAATCATTCGTGGCAAGAAACAAAACCGCCTGATCGAACCTTCCGGTCGTTAACCCGCGATGGCTGTTAGCCGTGGGAACTTTCAGATTGAAGGCGAGCGAAAGGTTGTAATTTTCGCCGTTCAGAAAATCATACTTTGCGTTAAGATTGAGATCCTGAAATCCGCGCACCGACTTTTCACCCCTGAAGTCGGTGTTGGTGCGCTGTATGCCGAGACCGACTTCCAAGTCTCTGATCAGGCCGTAAGTCGCGGTCATGATAGGAGACTGCTGATCGCGACCGCCCTTTTCGGGTACGGTGTGCGTGAAACCGAACTCCAGCTCGACGTTGCCCGCCGATACTGTCGTCGCGTCATCGACAACGAGCGGGCGTCCGGCAAAAAGCTCGCCAGAATGACAGACGGCTGCGCACAGTAGGGCAGCGAAAACCAGCCTGAGGGTCACAGCGAAGGATGCCAATCGATGATCTTCGGCAGCACGGACTCATGTCCCGTGATGAAAACGATGCCGATAATCAGGCTGAAAAGCGCGACGCAGCCGCCGACGACGCGCAGCACCGCAACGTTGCGGCTCGCGAGGCGGAAGCCGGAGAGCGTCGCCATCGCGATGAAGGAATTGGACACAACCAGCCCGATCACGAAGGTGCAGAGCATGAGCGTTCCGAGGACCTTACCGCCCATGCCCGCGACGGCGAGGAACAGCAGCGCCTGCGTGGCCGTTTCGGCGCCGATGCCGTGCAGCATGCCGATGCCGAACGCGGCGCGCGGCCCGTAATTTGCCGTTCGTTTCATCACGAACGGCTGGGGATTTCCCGCGAGGCGGTGTTTGGTCCAGGTCGCCGCTGCGCTGACGGTATCGAAAACGAGCATCCAGCGGCTGCGCAGCTTGAACTCGTGGTGATGATGGAACAGCGAATAGACGATCCAGACGGCGAGAAAAATCAGCGTGACGCCGACCGCCGGCGCCATGATCTCGTCCACCCACTCCGGCAGTGCCAGCCCGGCAAGAATGGCGACGACGCCGAGGATCACGACGACGAGCGCATGGCCGAGCGCATATAAAGAGGCGAGGTAAAAACCCGGCCGCCATTCGTCCACGGTGCCGGTGATGTCGGTGATCGCCGCGATGTGGTCCCAGTCGATGCCGTGCGCAAGACCGAGCAGAAGCGTCGTGAAGAGCAGCGCCGCAAAGCCGTGGGTTTCCATGTCTCTCCTGTGCCTGTGCTCAGGTAGCACTATTATTCAATTAGTGTTACCTAATAGGAAAAAAATTTAGTGGTGCGCTTCCACCGCCGTCGTCACGAGCTTGCCGTTCTCGACCCCTTTCGTCGAGATCAGCTTGGCGGCGACCTCGTGGACCTTCGCCGCGCCGCCGCGGATGACGATGGCCTCGAGGCAATTGTGCTCGTCGAGATGGATGTGGAGACTTGCGTTGATCGCAACCTTCGCCTTGTGCTGCATGTCCGCCAAAATATCTCCTAAATGGTGCGTCCGGTGATCGTAGACCAAAGTCACAACGCCGACGACATCGCCGTCGCCCTTGCTCACCTTCTTCTGGATCAGGTGATCGCGGATGAGATCGCGAATCGCCTCCGAGCGGTTGGCGTAGCCCATCTCCGCGATGCTCCGGTCGAAGGAACGGAGCAGGTCGTCTTCCAACGAGACGCCGAAGCGCGAGACTTTCGACATACTATAAGAGTGTCGTAGCACGTTCTTTTAAAACGTGTCAACGGCCTCCCGCACGGACGATTTCCGGCACCAGTGCGCGCACCTCTTCCTGGTACTTCGCGGCGGCAGGCTGATCGCCAGCCGCGGTCGCGACGGTGTAGCGATACAGCGCCGTGCCCGCGCGCCGTGCGGCGCGGATTTCCGGCGTTGAGCGCCAGAACGGGTCCGCTTCCTTCGCTGGCCGCGCGTCGAGCGTATCGTAAAAACGCGCCAGCGGCTCTCCGGCGAACCAAACCGGGTCGCCGGGCGCCCGCGTTGCCCGGGGCGCTGTAAATTCGATCACCGGCCGGTCGTCGGTGTTGAGCGGCGCGGCTTCGAAAAGCGCGGCGGCTTGACGCAAGTCGCCAGCATAAAGCATAACGACTCCGCGCGGCGAGGTGAAAAGCGGGTCGCGGCTCCATTCCGGCATGGCGGCGAGGCGCGCCGCGAGCGCGTCAAAATCAACTTGCTTTCTCGTCAGCCGGCCGACGAGGCCGACGACAGGCCGCTCCGCGTAGAAATCGTTCCGCCAGAGCGTCACGTCGGGAAAGACGGAAAGAAAAGTCCGCGCGATCGTCGCGAAGCCGGCCGGCGTCAGCTGGTAGAGCGGCAGCCACTGGCAGAAGATGCCGTCGGGCGCGAGGCGCCGCGCGACGGCTTCGTACATCTCTTTCGCGTATAAATTGCCCGTGCCGGGATTCCACGGCACGAAGAGATCCGAGACGATCGCGTCAAATTGCCCGGGTCGGCCTAAAAAACGCCGGCCGTCGTCGATGACGAGACGGACGCCGGCACGATCGAGTAAATTCGCATTCCAACTTCCGAAGTATTCGCGCGCCGCCGCCGCGACGGCCGGCACGAGCTCGACGACCGTCGTGCTGCCCACACCGAGCGCCGGGCCGGCGCTGGCGCTGATTCCGGTCGCGAGGCCGATGAAGGCGACGCGATGCGGATCGGGATGAAGCAGCAGCGGCAGCAATCCCTGCCGGCGTTCGTCCAAGGCGGCTTCGCTGCCGCCCAACTGATAATAGTTATCGAGACGCAGCTCGAGGTCGCCGCGAGTGTCGACCACGGTTACGACGCCGCTGGCGTCTTCTTTCAGCGCGCGCAGCGTCTCGCCGGCCTGTAAATGCGCGAGGGGAACGCGCAGAGGATTCGCGAGCAGCAGGACGATGAGCACGCCGAAAGCCATCTGCCGCAGCCGGCTTTTCGGCCGCGCGGCCGCGTAGGCAAGCAGTATGTAGGTGGCCGCCACGGCGAAAAAACTGCCGCGAATGCCGACTGCGGGAATGCCGGCGAAGCCGATTATTAGCGCGCCGAAAATGCCGCCGATGAGATTGGCCGCTGTGAGATCCCCGAGAGGGCGCGCGGCGTTGCCGCTCCCTGCCCATGCCTGCCACAATGCAGGCAAAACGAGGCCCGACGCGAGCGCCGCCGGCCCGACGCTGAGCGCGGCCAGAAAGATTATTTTCGTGAGGTAGGACGTGAGTCCTTGACCCATACCGAAGTAGGCGAGCCCATCGGTCGACTGGATGAAGTAGCGTAAGCCGGCCGCCGTCGCCGCCGCCGAAACGAGCAGCGCCGCGCTCGCGACGACCGCCGCTTTCAAGCGCCGGAGCAACAATGCGCCCAGCGCGCCGCCTCCGGCTATCGCGCATAAAAAAACCAGCAGCACGGCCGTGAAGGAATAAACCGAATTATGCAGGACCTGAGCGAAGACATGCGTCCAGAGAATTTCGAGACCGAGTGCCAGCGCGCCGGCTCCGGCGGCGATAACCCGCAGCGCAGTTCTGGATTTTGACGTTCCGGTATTGTTCGGCCGGTCGACGGAAGCCTCGGCCGTTCGTTCATCGGGAACGAAGAAGGCGACGCTTCCCGCCGCCGCGCTCAGCGCCGCGACGAGAAAGTAGCTCGCACGCACGCCGATCCACAGCGGCAGACCGAATCCCATGGCCGCGGCGCCGACGACGCCTCCGAAGGTGTTGATCGCGTATAGCAAGCCGCCGCGTTTGCCGGCGCTCTCGGCGCGCGCTATCGCCTGGCCGAGCGCCGGCAGCGTCGCGCCGAAACAAATGGTGCTCGGCAGCACGGCGATCGCGAGGATGAGGACACGCGTACCGATACCGGCGGACGACAGCCATAGCGTGGAGCTTTCTAGCGTCAGCAAATAAAAAACCGCGACGGACCAAACCCCGCCCGCGGCGGCGCCGAGCTCGAGGCGCGCGTAGAGACGTATCGGCCGCGTCGCGCCGCTACGCGCGAACGCGCTGCCGAGCGCCAGACCGGCGAAGTAGCAAGCCAGGACGGCTGCGGCTGTCGACGCGGTCGCGCCCATAACGAGGCCCGCTGAGCGCATCCACAGCATTTCGAGGCCGAGGGCGGCGGCGCCGGAGAGGGCAAAGCAAAGCCAGAGAAGATTCTTCATGCGACTTGATCGAACAAGTCATCGCCCTTACCGGAAGACGTAGGTGTTGTCCAGACGCGTAACTTGACAACCTATGATCGCTTGGCTAGGCTCGAACGCGTGTTTAAGGGTCTTTCACGAGAGACGTTCAGTGCCCGGCGTCTGATCGGCGCGGCGTCTCTCTTCTTTGTTCTTTTCCTCCCGTTCCATTTGCATCTTCACTCCGCGAAGCCGGAGCTGATCCAGGAGTGCGCCTGCTGTTGCGGCGTGCGCACTCAGGTGGCGGCGGCTCCGTCGCCCACCGATTGGACGCCTGATTTCCCTGTATCAGCCGTCGAGATCTACCAGCCGCAAATCGTTAGTCTTCTTACGACGACCGCGCCGATCATTCGCGGTCCGCCCCACGCTTAAGTTTAACTAGCGCTTTCCACATCACTAACG
>DATDFN010000111.1:0-11581 GCA_036522615.1 Binatia bacterium
TCGAGCAGCTGTTCCCACGATTTCGGATCGAGCCGAATCTTCACCTGCATGTGCTGCGAACGTTACGTCCGCGTGCATGTAGTGTCAAGAAAATTTTACAAAACGCAGTGCTACTTTTCGATGCGCTGCCGCAATTCCAAAACATACGCGGCTCGTCGGGATCGAAGTTATCCACAGGGCACTGACAACCAAATGAAAATGGGCGCGATGCATCCCGCGGCGTTGGGTGATTGTTGGGCGCAATGAGATGCGCCGCTACCCAATCATTTCGCGAAAGCCTTTCGTCCTAGGAAGCGGAGGAGGATAGAGATTCGATATCTCAGGACAACAATCTCAAAAAATATTGGTCACGTGGCGGATAAACCTTCTCTATGCATGCGAAAAAAACACTCCCTGCACATTTCACCGAGCTTCGGTCTCACGTTCAACTCGATGAAGTTATCGGACGGCCAGAAGGAGCACTCGGAAACGAAATGCCAGGTCGGCGCTCCCGGCCGCATGCGATAAACGGTTTCCATCGCATCGGTGAAGTCGACGAGCCTGTGGACACGAAATTCAGCGGCTCCGCGGACAATAGGCTTCGCTCCGCAGTTAGAACATGAGCAGGCACCGGGCAGCATCTTCACGCACTCGATGCT
Organism: Binatia bacterium; assembly: GCA_036522615.1. Lineage (GTDB taxonomy): Bacteria > Desulfobacterota > Binatia > UBA9968 > UBA9968 > JAJPJQ01. The sequence goes on from DATDFN010000111.1 coordinate 639, forward strand.
TACATGGCTGACGATAAAATTTTGCCGGCACTGGTAGCAGGAAAGCACTACCGTCCATTTCGGTTCGCCTTCCATGACAATTGCAGGGTAAGCGTCCCGAATTTCAAAGAGTATCGCGTGATCGACTACTTTTAGCCTGATGATTTACCGGGGGCCTAAAACCAAATGCGGACAATTCGAGTCAGGAGCCGACACAATCGCCCCCGGCGCGCCGACTGCGAAGCGTTGCCCTCACATCCTGTCCCTCTGTTGAAATAGGAGAGGGGTGAATATTCGCGTTACGAATTGCGCCGATTTCCTCTTCCTCTGCCTTGGAGGGGAGGATTGAGGTGAGGGCGCCCTTACAGCTTGATGCCTTTGTACCTTCTATAGATGCCGTCGTAGAAGGTCGTCATCATCTGCACGGAGACGCGCGAGCAGTATTCGAGCGGCCAGCCGGCGCGCTCCTGCCCGTAGCCGTCCATGAGGGCGGCTTCGAGGATGCGCTGGTTGGTGCCGCCGTGCTCTTCGCTGAGATCCGCTTCCTCGTGGATCTTGAAGTACTCCATGTCCTCTTTCGATAGGCCGTACTTCGGGAGCCCCGCGCGATAATCCTGCGCGATGTGGCCGAAGATCTCCTCCTCGAGGTGGATGGCGTAGCACTCCGCGAGCGGCACGTCGATCCACGAGCGCACGAAGAAATCGACCAGCCCGCGCGCCTCGGGAATCAGCTCGCACTCGATCATCTCTTCCCTGCTCACGCCGAGCGCGGCGCCGAGCTTCAAGAGGACGCGCGCGTGGCCGCCGAGGCCGGGCGTCGTGAACTCCTCGCCGATTTTCTGCGCGACCATGTCCTCCAGCTCGGGGTGTCTTTTGAAGAAGCCCACGAACTGGTGGTAGACGGTCGCCATGCCGGTGTTCACCTCGACGGCGAAGGCGTGCCAGTTCTTGACCCAGAACTGGAGGCAGCCTTTTTCGAGCGTGCCGGCGCGGAGGTCGCGGAAATAGGGATGGTTGCGGATCTCTTTTTCGTACGTGTCGAGCACGATCTGACGGAGAGCGGCAACTTTAGCTTTTGCTTCCTGCGGTGTCATTTTGATATGTTCGCTCATGCGGTGTTACCTATCGAAAGAGGTTTTCATTGTCAACAATCCCTTATGGATTCCGCTCGCGATTCCAGGTAAGAGGAGAGAACGGCGATGCGACAACTTTGGATTTTACTGGGGATCGCGCTCTTCGCGATCGCTCCTGCGCCTGCCGCCGCGCAGAAGCTCGACCGCGCGCTGCTGACGCACTCGAGCGAGAGCATCAGCATCGCGCCGCTGCTCTACGGCATCGAAAAAGGACTGTATAAGAAAGAAGGCGTCGACCTCCAGTTCCGCATCCTGCGCGGCGACCTCGCAATCGCGTCGATGATCAACAGCCGAGAGGTCGACTATATCTACGGCGCCGGCACGGCGTTCCTCGCGGCGGTGCGCGGCGCGCCGGTGAAGATCCTCTCGCACGACTTCAAGAGCGTGCTGTTCTATTTCATGGGGCAGCCGGGGATTCAGTCGGCGAAGGATCTCAAAGGAAAGAAGGTCGCGATCAGCTCGATCGGCGGCACCGGCACGGCCTCGACGCGCGCCGTGCTGCGCGCGATGGGCCTCGACCCCGATAAAGACGTCACCTATATCGTGATCGGCGCGGCGTCGGTGCGCATGGCGGCGATGGAAGCGGGCTCGGTCGAGGGCGCGATCATGCCGGTGCCGTGGAATTTCCGCATGCGCCAGAAGGGGTTCAAGGAATTGATGTTCGCAGGCAATGTCATGCAGCAGCCGCTCACCGGCATCGCGACGACGAAGGAGAAGATCGAGAAGAACCCCGAGCAGGTGAAGAAGGTCCTGCGCGGCTTCCTGCGCGCGCTGCGCGCGGTGCGCCAGGAGAAAAAAGAGGTAGTCGAGTTCATCGGCAGGAAGTTCGGACTCGACCCCGCAACCGCGGAGGAGACCTATAAGGTCGTGCTCCAGACGCTCAGCGACGACGGCACCGTCAGCGCGGACGCGCTCGAGGACCTGATGCAACAGGTGAAGAAAGAGACCGGAGTCACGCGCGACATCTCGGTGAGCGACATCGTGGATTACCGCATGCTGCGGGAAGTCGCGAAGGAAGGGATCAAAAACTGACGGGACTTACGGTGGGCTCGCCGATCGGACAAAACATCCCGCGCGCGGACGGCCGCGACAAGGTGACCGGGACGGGGCTTTACACCGGCGACTTGAAGCTGCCGGGTATGCTGTACGGCAAGGTGCTGCGCAGCCCGTTCGCGCACGCGAAGATAAAGCGCATCGACTCGCGCAAAGCGGAAGCGATGCCGGGCGTATTCGCCGTGCTGACGCGCGAGAATCTGAACGTCGCCGAAAAGCTCTACGGGCCGTACGTGAAGGACCAGCCCGTGGTGGCGCTGGACAAGGTCCGCTACGCCGGCGACGTCGTCGCCGCGGTGGCGGCGCTCGACGAGCGCGCCGCGACGGCCGCGCTCGCAGGATTCGATATCGAATACGAGGAACTGCCCGTCGTCGCCGGCATCGACGACGCGCTCCGCGAGGGCGCGCCGCTCGTCCACGAGACTCAGGAAGGGCGCAAGTCGCCGGACTTCGGCACCGGCGCGAGCCACATCGTGCACGAGAACAGCAACGTCTGTTTTCATTTTCGCTACGAGCGCGGCGACGCCGACGCCGGGTTCGCCGCCGCCGATCATGTCTTCGAGGACACGTTCGATTTTCCCAGCGCCCAGCACTATCCGATGGAGCCGCACACGAGCGTCGCGAAGTTCGACGGCGACACGCTCACCGTCTGGTCCGCGACGCAGAGCCCGTTTCCGCAGCGCCAGGAGCTCGCGCGCATCTTCGGCCTGCCGCTCGGCCGCGTGCGCGTGATCGTGCCGTACGTCGGCGGCGGCTACGGCGCGAAAAGCGGCATCAAGAACGAGGCGATCGCCGCCTCGCTCTCGCGCATGGCGCGCCGCCCGGTGCGCATCGCCTACACCGCGGAAGAAACCTTCCGCACGATGTGCCAGCCCCGCGCGCGCATCACGATCAAGACCGGCGTGAAGAGCGACGGCGCCTTCGTCGCGCGCCAGTGCAAGCTCTATCTGAACGGCGGCGCGTACTCGAACTCCGGCCCTTCCGTGACGGAGAAAGCCGGCTACCGCGCGCACGGCCCGTATCCGATCCCGAACGTGCGCACCGACGCCTACACCATATATACAAACACGGTTCCGGCGGGTGCTTTTCGCGGCTTCGGCGCGCCGCAGGCGGCCTACGCGTACGATTCGCATCTCGAGATGATCGCGCGTCGCCTGAACATCGACGCGAACGCGCTGCGCCTGAAGAATCTTCTCCGCCGCGGCGACGAATACGCCGCCGGCGATACGCCGATCGATTGCGATCTCCACGGCGCGCTGAAGCGCATCGAGAAGGAGGCAAGCTGCGCGAGTGTCAAGTTTTTGGAGTCCGGCATAAACCGCGGCCGGGGATTCGCCGCCGCGGTGAAGGACGGCGGCGGGACCAACAAGGCCGCGCACGCGCTCGTGAAGATTCTGCTCGACGGCAGCGTCGTCTACTCGAGCGGGTCGGTCGAGATCGGGCAGGGCATGCGCACCGCGTTTTTGCAGATGGTGGCGTACGAGCTCACCGTGCCCGTCGAGACCGTACAGGCGGCCGAGCTCGACACGCAGTATACGCCGTTCGACAAAGGCACGAACGCGAGCAGCGCGACAACCGTCATGGGTCTCGCGCTGCAGCAGGCGGCGCGTGACGCGCGCGCGCAGCTCATCGCCGCGGCGGCCGGACTGTTCGCCGTTTCGCCCGACGAAGTTTCCGTGAGCGAGGGCAAACTCACCGCCGGGGGCGCGAGCATGCCGATCCGCGAGGTCATGCGGCGGCACTTCGGCGCGGCGGAAGGCGAGATCGTCGGCCGCGGCTACTTTAAAGTGCCGAAAAATTCCGCCGTGCCGCTCGGCTACCCGTCGCCGTTCTGGGAGATCGGCTTCGGCGCCGCCGAGGTCGAGATCGACGGCGACACCGGCGAGGCGAAGCTCGCGAGTTATGTCTCGCTCACCGACGCCGGCAAGATGATCAATCCGCAGCAATGCCGCGGCCAGGACGAGGGCGCGGCGGTGTTCGGCATCGGCCAGGCGTTTTTCGAGGATCTCGCCTACGAGAACGGCGAGCTGATGAACGGCTCGCTGATCGATTACCGGCTGCCGCGCTTCAGCGACGTGCCGGCGGATTTCGAGACGATTATTCTGGAAGAGGGCGGCGGGCGCGGACCTTACGGCGCGAAAGGCATGGGCGAGGGAGGCATTCTCGCCGTGGCGCCGGCGGTGTGCAACGCGGTGGAAGACGCGATCGGCGTCCGCATGCAGAACGTGCCGCTGACGCCGGAAAAAGTCTGGCGCGCGATGAGAGAACGAGGATCCAAGAAATGAAAGCCGAGCGCAGGGAGCATTGGCAAAGCGAGCCACGCTTCGATCTGAAGGAAAAAGTCACCGGCCGCGCCAAGTATGTCGAGGACCTGCCTGAACTGCCCGGTCTCGCGTACGGCGCGCCGCTGCTGAGCGCCTATTCGCACGCGCGCATCCGCGCGATCGATTCCTCCAAAGCCGAAAAACTCCCCGGCGTCCTCGGCGTGCTGCATCGCGACAAGCTCGAAGGATTGAATCCGCTACTGCCCGCGCCGCGCCACGAATTGCTGAAGCTCCGCGACGACGAGAATTTCATCGCGATCGACAAGGTCCGCTTCGACGGCGAGCTCGTCGCGCTGGTCGTCGCCGAAGACCTCCGCACCGCGCGGCGCGCGGCGGCGCTGATCGAAGTCGATTACGAGCCGCTGTCGCCGGTGTTCGACGCCGGCTCGGCGCTCGCGCCGGACGCGCCGATCCTGCACGAAGACCACGGCACGAATCTTTTGCTCGAAGACAAGCTCGAATGGGGCGACATCGAGCGCGGCTTCAAGGAAGCCGACCGTATATTCGAGGAGACATATACTTCGCCGGCGATGTTCCACCATCCGATGGAAAACATCGGCGGCTGCGTCGCGCGCTTCGAAGGCGACGAGATCGATCTTTGGGCCGGCACCAGCTCGCCGTTCCGCGACGGCGGCGAGATCGCCCATTTCTTCGGCCTGCCGCCGGAGAAGGTCCGCGTCCGCGTACCGTACGTCGGCGGCGGCTTCGGCTCCAAGATCGTCACCAACTCCGTGCTCGCCGCGCTTTTTCTCGCACGCAAAATTCGGCGACCGGTGAAGCTCGTGCCGACGGCGGCCGAGAGCTTCCGGCAGAATTCGCGGCACGCGATGGAATACAAGGCCCAGATCGGCGTCAAATCCGACGGCACGCTGACGGCGCTGCGCGTCGACCTGCTGGTCGACACCGGGGCGTATACCACCGGCGGCGCCACCACGACGCACAACGCTGTCATTTCGGCGTGGGGCTGCTACCGCATTCCGCATTTGCGCATCCACGCCCGCTGCGCCTACACCAACAAAGTTCCGGCGAGCCACACGCGCGCCACGGGAAAAGTACAGACGACCTGGGGCGTCGAATGCGCGATGGACAGCGTCGCGCGGCAGATGGGCATAGAGCCGGTCGAGTTCCGACGCAAGAACGTGCTGCTGCGCGGCGACTTCGTCGCGAAGGGCACCCCGAAAATGGACACCGATTATTACGCGCTCATCGACGAGGCGGTCTCGGCGATCGGCTGGGACGGCAAGACGAATGCGGCTCCGCAGGCGAACGGCCGCATAGTGCGCGGGCGCGGCCTCGCGCTGAGCCTGCGGCACGGCTCGCAAGGCGGCGGACGCGCGCACGCGCTCGCGACGATGGACGCGCGCGGCAACGTGACGATGCAGCACACCGCGCCGGAGATCGGCCAGGGAACGCACACGATGATTCGCGTCGTCGCCGCGCGCACGCTGGAGATTCCCGAGAGCCAGGTGCGCGTCGCGCAGCCCGACACTGCGGTGCACTTGCCGTTCGCCGGCGTGAGCGCGCAGCGGACGACGATGCAGATCGGCAACGCGGTCGAGAACGCTTGCCAGAATTTGAAAAGCGAGCTGGTCAAGATGGCTTCACAAGCCAAGGGCGGCAAGCCTGAAGAATGGAAGGTCGCGCAGGGCCGCCTCTGGCGCGCCGAGAACAGCTTCACGTTCCCCGAAGTCGTCAAGCTTGCCGGCGGCAACGCCGTGGTCAAAGCGATCGGCGCGCACAGCACGCCGCCGACGGCAAAGGAGTCCGCGTTTGCCGGCATGGACCACTGGGCGCCGAGCGCCGGTGCGATCGAGATCGAGATCGACCGCGAGACCGGCGAGCTCCGCGTGCTCAAGTTCGCCGTAATCGCCGACGCCGGCCGCGCGCTCCACTATTCGTCCGCGAAGTCGCAGGTCGAAGGCGGCGCGGTCATGGGCTTCGGCCATGCGCTTTACGAAGAGGTCGTTTACGAAAACGGCCAGCTGATGAACGGCGATCCTTTTCAGTACCGGCTTCCCGTCATGGAAGACCTGCCGGCGGAATTTTACGCCGACATGCTGGAGAACGAGGACGGCCCGGGGCCGTTCGGCTCGAAGGGAATGTCGCAGACCTCCATCGTCACCGTCGCGCCGGCGCTCGGCAACGCGATTTTTGACGCGCTCGGCGCGCGCGTGCGGTCGCTCCCGATCACTCCGGAGAAAATCCTCAAGGCTTTGGGAAAATTGGAATAACCCGCATCAAGCGGTCCTGCGAAAGACAATCGAATGCTACCGACTTTTAAACTCCTACGTCCGACTACGGTCAGCGAGGCTGCCAGCGAGCTCAGGCGCCTCGGCGACAGCGCGAAGCTCTACGCCGGCGGCGCGGAGCTCGCGCTGCTGATGCGCCACGGCCTCGTCGATCCGGAATATTTTATCGACATAAAAAGCATTCCGGACCTCGGGCGAATCGCAGCCATCGGTTCGGCCGTGACGATCGGTGCGTGCGCCACGCACCATCGCATCGAGCGGGACCCCGTAGTTCGCGCGCAGCTGCCGGCTTTCGCCTACGCCGAGTCGCAGGTCGCCAACATCCGCGTGCGCGCGCAGGGCACGCTCGGCGGCAACCTTTGCTTCAACGATCCGCATTCCGATCCGGGCACGGCGCTCCTGATCCATGAAGCCACGGTCACGGTGGCCAATGGAAGTGGGCGGCGGCAGATGCGGCTCGAGGATTTCCTCGGCGAGATGTATGCGACCGCGCTCGAAGCGGACGAGCTGCTCGTGAGCGTCGACGCGCCGCTCCTGCCCGACGGATGGGGCAGCAGCTACCACCGGGTTCATCGCTATCAGCGGCCGACGCTCGGCGTCGCGGCCGCGGCACAATTCGCCGGCGGGCGAATCGAAGGCGTTCGCCTGGCCGTCGGCTGCGTCAGCGCGAAGCCGATGCGGCTGCCGGATCTGGAGCGCGAGATCGTAGGCGCCGATATACAAAACGCGCGCCGGCTGATTCAGGAGAGGAAAGCTTACCTACGAGAGCTGCTGCAGCCCGTCGACGATCTACTCGGCTCCGCGGCTTACAAGCTTTACATGACGCAGGTGCTGCTCGGACGCGCGCTGGAAGACATCGGAGAAAATAAACGTTTCAAGTTTCAATTTCCAAGTTTCAAGCAAGAACTTAAGATTTCCGTACCGAGACCTGAAACCAGAAACCTGGAACCGGAAACTCGCATTTCTGTTTCTCTGACCGTCAACGGCGCCGCGTGGGCAGGCGAGATCCCGGTCGAAGAGACGTTGCTGGACTTTCTCCGCCAGCGGCTGGAGCTCACGGGCGCCAAGCGCTCGTGCGAGTCGGAAGTCTGCGGTGCGTGCACCGTCCTTGTCGACGGCCTGCCCGTCAGCTCGTGCAGCTATCTCGCTTTCGAAGCGGACGGCAAGCCGGTCACAACCGTCGAGGGACTCGCGCAAGGCGACGAGCTCGATCCGCTGCAGCAGGGATTCATCCGGCATTTAGGCGCACAGTGCGGCTACTGCACGTCGGGACAGTTGATGGCGGCAAAGGCTTTGCTGCTGGACAACCCGTCCCCCGACCGCGAACAGATCGCCGAATGGCTCCGCGGCAATATTTGCCGCTGCGGCGCGTACGTCGGCATCGAAACGGCGATCAAAGAGGCCGCGACGGCGAACAAATGAATAAGATCTTATTGATTTGTCTTCTGGCGGTATGCACGGTCGGCGTCGGAACGGAGAACGCTTGCGCGGCCGAAAAAATACGGATCTCCGTCTCCAGCCTCGACGTCGCGTTTCTCACCAGCGGCGTCGCTTACAAGCGGGGATTTTTCAAGGAAGAAGGGCTCGACGTCGAGCTCATCCGCATGAACGCCAACGTCTCGATCACCGCGCTCGCGACCGGCGACATCGACTACACGATGATTTTCGGATCGGTGGTGCGCGCAGCGGTGCGCGGGCTGCCGATGAAAGTCGTCGCGAGCTTCATGGACAGCTCGACCCACGCGCTCATTGCCCGTCCCGAGTTCAGGTCGATCAAAGATCTCCGCGGCAGGACGCTGGGCGTCAGCTCTTTCGGCGCGACCGCTGACGTCGCCGCGCGTATGATGTTTCAGAAATCCGGCATCGACCCGGAAAAAGAGATCAAGATCATCGCGCTCGGCTCCGACCGCGCGCGCTTTACAGCGCTCAAGGAAGGCATCGTCGACGTTGCGGTCATCTCGCCGCCGGCCGACGTCGAGGGCAAGAAGATGGGCTTCAACGTTGTCGCCCGCGCCTACGAGATGTTCTCTTTCCCGTTCGTCGGCCTCGGCGCGAACAACAAGAAGATCAAGGAGCGTCCCGACGAGGTCAAACGCGCGATCAAGGCGTTGATCAAAGCGAACCGCTACATAACCGCCAATCGCGACGGCGCGATCCAGACGTTGGCCGAATGGAGCCGGTCCGACCGAGAGAACGCCGCAGCCTCGTACGACGGCACGGTAAAGGTCTTCAACGGCGACGGCAGCATTCCCGACAGCGGACTCAAGCTCGTGATCGACCAATCGCGCCAGGCGCTCAAGGTCGACAGGCCGGTCGGGCCTGAAGAAGTCGCCGACCTCGGGCCATTGAGAGAGGCGCAGAAAGAACTCGGCATCAAAGGACGCTAATCGAGGCTACCCAACCGCGGCGAGTTGACCGCGCAGGGGTGGAAGCCGTAACATCGACCGTCAGGAGAAGAAAGGAGACTCAACAACATGCCCGAACCGAAAATTTCCGATAAGCAGATCGCGGAGAAGAAGAGCTCTTACCGCAAATGGATCGAGGCCGAGGGAGTGCCGCTCATCGAAGGCTTCTTCATGGAGGACATCAACGAGGTGCCGCTCAAACACTGGGCGCGCCTCAACGCACCGGCCGTGCGCGTCTGCCTCGAAGGCACCGGCGAGACCAACGACGCTTACATCTGCGAGATTCCGCCCGGGAAATCGCTCAACCCGCAGAAGCACATGTACGAAGAGCTCGTCTACGTGGTCAGCGGACGCGGCGCGACCACGATCTGGAACGACGGCGGGCAGAAGCGCACGTTCGAATGGCAGGAGGGTTCGCTCTTTTCCCCGCCGCTCAACACCAATTATCAGCACTTCAACGGCAGCGGCACGCAGCCGGCGCGCTATCTCGCCGTCACGAGCGCGCCGATTATGATCAACCTGATCCACAATATCGATTTCATCTTCAATTGCCCCTACGTCTTCAAGGATCGCTTTAACTCCGAGGACGACTACTTTTCCAAAGAGGGAACCTGGTGGGCGGGGCGGGTATGGGAAACCAACTTCGCTCCCGACGTGAAAAATCTCAACCTGATCGAATGGAAGGAGCGCGGCGCCGGCGGCTCGCAGGTGCGCTTCCAGATCGCCGAGAATACCATGTGCGGCCATGTCTCGCAGTTTCCGGTCGGCACCTACAAAAAGGCTCACTATCACGGTCCGGGCGCGCACGTGATCATCCTCTCCGGCAAAGGCTATTCGCTCCTGTGGCCCAAGGGGCAGGAGATCAAGCGCTACAACTGGAAGCCAGGCAGCATGGTGGTGCCGCCGGGGGACTGGTTCCACCAGCATTTCAATTCGGGCGCAACGCCGGCGCGCTACCTCGCGCTTCGCTGGGGCAGCAAGAAATACTACGGCATCATGGGCGAGGGCGGCGGCCAGACCGACGTCGACATCAAACTCGGCGGCCATCAGATCGAGTACGAGGACGAGGACCCGATGGTGCGCCGCCTCTTCGAGGAGGAGTGCGCCAAGTCGGGCGCGCAGAGCCAGATGAACAAGTACTACAAGAAGTCGGCCTAGACTTCATGTATTACTTTAAGGTTGCTTCGGCGCTCGTCGCATTCGCGACGATCTGCTGGAGCAGCCCGGCGTCGTCTCAGGCGCAGAAGAAATTCATCTTCGGCCTCGCCGGCAGCGGCGGCGGCGTCGATCTGCTGCACGTCACCAAGCGGATCGGCGCGTTCAAGCGCCAGGGCCTGGACGTCGACCTGGTGCTGTTTCAAGGCGGCTCGCAGGCGCTGCAGGCGCTGATCTCCGGCGAGGTCAAGATGATCAGCGGCGGCGGCGGCAGTGCGGCGCAGCAGGCGCGCATCAAAGGCGCCGGCAACATCCTCGTCGCGACCTACACGCCGACGATGCCGTACAGCCTCTACGTCAATCCGCGCATCAAATCGGCCAAAGACCTCCGCGGCGGTAAACTCGCGGTGTCGCGCTTCGGCAGCTCGTCGGAGTTCGCCGCGCGCTTCATGCTGAAAGGGCTTGGCCTCGACCCCGCCAAAGACGTCACGCTGATGCAGATCGGCAACCAGCAGGGGCGCTTCTCGGCCCTGGTGAGCGGCGTCGTCGACGGCGCCGTGATCGACTCGCCGAACACGCTGCTCGCCAAGAGGCAGGGATTCGTCCAGCTCGCCGATGCCTCGGCCCTGGGACTCGTCTATCCGC
>DATDFN010000112.1:0-2707 GCA_036522615.1 Binatia bacterium
AGCTTGACGAAGTCGAGCAGCGTCTGCAGGCCGTCGTGCGCGACGCGCGGGTATTTCTGGTACATGTCGACGACGTAGCGCTGGTAGGTCTCGTCGAGCAGGTCGTCGGGAATGTTCTTGAGATATTTGTTGAGAATCTCCTTCGTTGCCTTGGGCTCCTGCTTCTGGAAGGCGACGGCTTCGACGATCGCCTTCATGAAGCCCTCGGCCGCGGCAGGATCTTTCTGCAGGATGCGGCGCGTGGTCGTGACCGAGGTTTGCACGTAAGGGACCTTCTGGCCGATGAGATCGACCAGCTCCTTCAAGCCCTTCTGCTTCGCCATCAGCGTCAGCGGCGGCACGACCATGCCGGCCTCGGCGTTTTTCGTGAGCAGCGCCTGGAGAATCTCCGACGGCCCCTTGGTCGAGAGCGGCAGCGTGTCGCGGTCGGGGTTGAGCCCGGCCTTTTGCACGATGATGCGGCGCGCGAAGTCGGTCGCGGTGCCGAGCGTGGTGACGGCGATGCGCTTGCCCTTCAAGTCCTTCACGCTCTGGATCTCGGGCTGGCTGTACATCGACATGAGGAAATAGGGCACGAGCGAGCCGATCATGACCGCGTCGCCGCCCTGGAGGTCGGCCTCGACCACGGCGCCGCCGCCGGCGTTGGTGAAGTCGACCTGGCCGGCCATCATCGCGGCGATCGTCTGGTTGCTGCCGGTGATGAACTTGAGGTCGGCGTCGAGGCCGTATTTGTGGAAGAAGCCTTTTTCCTGCGCGACCCAGAAGGCGACCGAGTCGCCCGAGACGATCGTGTAGACGACGGTGACTTTCTTGAGCGGCTGCGCGGCGCTTTCGCGCGGCGCGGCGAGCGCGAGCAACAAAAGCGCGGCGAGCGAAGCGAAGCGGAAACGAATTTTCGGCATGGCGGCCTCCTCACTGAGGCCGGTCTACCGTCGCGGCGCGCGTGTTGTCAAGCGTGCTACACGCGTTAGGTGTCCACCGGGATTGACAGTCTTACCTCGCTGTTATACGGGACAAGCATGAAATCGACGCCGATTTTCGCCGCCGTCCTTCTCCTCGGTCTCACGCTCGCGCCGGCCGCCGGGGCGCAGCAGAACAAAGTGCGCATCAACTGGACCGCCGTCACCGGCGCGCAGAGCGGCCTGCACATGGCGAAGCAGGAAAAGCTCTTCGAGAAGTACGGCCTCGACAACGTCGAGCTGATCCACATCCAGTCGAGCTCGCGCGGCATCCAGGCGATCCTCGCCGGCGAGATCGGCTTCTCGTTCATGGACGGGCTCAACATGGTGCAGGCGAACCAGAAGGGCGCGAACATCGCGCTGGTCGTCGGCGCGACCAATCGCATGGTCTTTTCGCTGATGGCGAAGCCCGAGTTCAAGCGCATCGCCGATCTGCGCGGCAAGAAGATCGGCATCACGCGCGCGGGCTCGTCCACGCACACCGCCGCGCTCTACGCGCTCGGCTCCGCGGGCCTCAAGCCCGGCGATTACCAGGTGCTTCCGCTGCTCGAAGTGCCGAACATCTTCACCGCGCTCGCCGCCGGGCAGATCGACGCCGGCACGGTCTCGCCGCCGACCAACAGCCGCGCCAAAAAGGCCGGCTTCGTCGAATTGATGAACCTCGCGAAAGAAGGGCCGGAGTACGTCTCGGTCGCGATCGGCTCGAGCCGGGGCTACATCAAGGCGAACGAGGACGTCGTGCGCCGCGTCGCGCGCGCGTACTCCGAAGGCGTCTACCGCTTCAAGAACGACAAGGCGGCGGCGCTCAAGATGATCCACAACGTTCTCAAGGTGAAAGAGCCCGAGATCGCGGAGGACACCTGGAACCAGTTCCGCGAATACCTTCCCTTCCCGCCGTACGTGAGCCGCAAAGGCATGGAGCCGATCATCGCCGATGTCGCGCAGACCGACCCGCAGGCGAAGTCGATGAAGCCGGACGACTTTCTCGACATGCGCTTCGTCGACGAGCTGGAGAAAGAGGGCTTCTTCAAGAAGCTCGCGGGGAAATAAGCCCTGCGCACGCTCGCCGCGCTCGCTCTCGTCATTATCGCCGCCGCCGCACCGTCGCGCGCGGCCGAAAAAAAGATTCCCGCCGCGGTTGTCTATGAGGCGATCGCCGCTACCAACGCGACGATCTGGCTCGCGGAAGACTTAAAGCTCTTCGACAAATACGGCTTCGACATGAAGGTGATCCAGGCGCGCGGCGCGGCGTCGGTGCAGGCGCTCGTCGGCGGCACGGTGGAGTTCGGCACGTTCGGCGGGCCGTCGGCGGTCGCGGCGAATTTGGGCGGCGCGGATTTGGTTTTTATCGCGGCGAAGCCGAATTATTCGGTCATCTCGGCGTGGACGCGCAAAGATTCCACGCTGAAGACGCTCGGCGACTTGAAGGGCAAGACGCTCGCGGTCTCGCGCCCCGGCTCGGCGACGCACACGGCGGCGCGCCTGGCGCTCAAGCGCGCCGGGCTCGCGGACAAGGACGTGAAGTTTCTCCACCACGGCGGCCTGCCGGAGATGTTCGCGTCGCTCGAGCAGGGGCTCGCCGACGCGGCGTTCTCCTCGCCGCCGCGCCCGGGCTTCCGCGAGATGATCGACCTCGCGGCGCTGAAGATCCCCTATCTCCAGGGCGCCGTCGAGGTGCAGCGCGGCTTCTTGCAGACGCGCCGCGCGCTCGCGCTGAATTTCTTGAAAGCGTTTCTCGAAAGCCTGAA
>DATDFN010000113.1:0-22385 GCA_036522615.1 Binatia bacterium
TGACGATCACCACCCCTCGCGACGTGACGGGTAGGGTCATCGATGGCCTCATGTTCCCTGGTACGTGGGCCTTGCCCTGGGGAGGCACTTTTGGGCTCTGGGCGGTCGATGGCCTCAACGAGCGTTCTTTGAATCTCGACCGCTATGAGCGGGTCGAGGAATCCGTCGTCGATCTTTACAGCGCGGTGCGAAACGCCTACTTCCAGAGACGCGCCGCGGCGATCAGAGAATAGCGCAGCTTTCATCCTTGCAAAGCAAAGGGCCGGTGGTCGAAGACCATCGGCCCTTTGCTTTTCTGCCGACGTCACGCGCGAGCGGCGGCAGAAGATCCTGCCTCAAGCTCGAGCCTCCGGCAACAGCCGGATCAGATCCAGCTTGGAAAACGGTTTGGGCAACAAATTGGCGTTGTACCGGTGCCGCTCTTCTTCGAGGAGCGTTTTAAACCGGCTGAGATCCGCGCTCATATAAATCGTCCGAATACGCGGGTCGTGCGTCCGGATATAGCGCATCAGCTGAAAGCCGTCGCAGCGCGGCATCTGAATATCGGTAATGACCAGATCCGGCTTGAACAGCAGATAATTAAAATAGCCGTCGTTACCGTCGACGGCGATCTTCACCTCGTAGCCCTGCTCCTCCAGGATCTGCTGCAGAATCTCGGCAAACGCCGAATCGTCGTCCACAATAAGCGCTTTGTGCATTCTTCGCTCCCGATCGGAACGAATAACGCAAGCGCGATGCCAGGAGAGCACAGGCTGGAAAAGCCGGGAGTTTAAACGGATTTTTCCGCCCCGAGGAAATGGCGGCGAATCGCCTGCCGGAGGCGAATACCTACATACCCTTGTGGACAATCAGCGACAAATGATTGAAATATCTAGGGGATTCTGAAGCGGAGGAGATTCCCTGCGAATCAGCGGCCTTTTTTAAAGCTCTCCGCGTTGATCTCGTACTTCTTCAGCAGGTCGTAAAAATCGGCGCGGTATTTTCCTGCGAGACGGGCCGCCTGACTGATGTTACCCCCGCTGAGTTCCAGCAGCCGGATGAGGTAGTTCTTTTCGAACGCACCCTTGGCCTGCTTAAGCGGCCGCCACGGCTCCTCCGCCGACACTTTGGTGCGGAGCAGAATCAGATCTTCGGTAATAACGTCGGTCTGAGTCATCGCGACCGCGTATTCGATCACGTGCTCCAGCTCGCGGACGTTGCCCGGCCATTCGTAGAGCAATAGCCGCTGCATGGCTTGCGGAGCGAGGCCCTTGACGTCTTTGCCCGTGCGGTCGTTGAATTTGTTCAAGAACAGGTCGACCAGCGGCGGAATATCCTCGCGCCGCTCCCGCAGCGGCGGCAGGTAGATCGGGATCACATGAATGCGGTAAAAAAGATCCTCGCGGAAATTTCCCTGCCGAACCTCGTTCTCCAGGTCCTTGTTGGTCGCGACGATCAGCCTGACGTTCACCTCGACCGGCTTGTCGCCGCCGACGGGATAAAATTTCCGCTCTTCCAGAACGCGCAGGAGCTTCGCCTGAATGCCCAGAGGCATGTCGCCGATTTCGTCGAGGAAAAAAGTCCCGCCGTCGGCCTGCGTAAACAAACCGGGGGCTTTGCGGACCGCTCCCGTGAACGCGCCCTTCTCGTGCCCGAATAGCTCGCTCTGCAGCAAAGACTCCGGCAGAGCGGCGCAGTTGATCGCAACGAAAGGCATGTCCCGCCGCGCGCTGCTCAAGTGCACCGCCTTCGCGATCAGCTCCTTGCCGGTGCCGCTCTCGCCGTGGACATAGATCGTCGAGTCCGTCTTGGCGCCGCGCGCGACGAGCTCGAGGATCTTCTGCATTTTTTCGCTTTTGGCGGCGATATTCTCGAAGCCGTAGCGCTCCTCGAGCAGTCCGCGCAACCGTCTCACCTCGGAGTTGAGCCGGCGGTTCTCGAGCGCCTTTTCAATCTGGAACAACAGCTCGCGCGCCTCGAATGGCTTCGTAAGATAGCTGTAGGCGCCCTTCTTCATCGCCTCGACGGCGCTCTCGATCGTGCCGTAGGCGGTAAGAATGATGACCGGCATTTCCGGATTGACGCCGTGGAGCTGCTGCATGAGCGAGATGCCGTCCTGCTTCGCGAGCTGCAAGTCGACGATCGACAGGTCGAACGCCTGACCGCCCTTCATCGAGTCGAGCGCCTGCTCCTCGGTGAGCGCCGTCGCCACTTCGTAATTCGCCGATTCGAGCCGCATACGCGCGAGCTCTAAAAGATTGCGGTCGTCATCGACGACGAGAATTTTTCCCTGCTGCATGCGTTACGGTCTTTCTTTCTGGCGCCTTTTCTCTTCGATCTCGATATCCACCTGCTTCGACTTTTCCAGCGTCTCGACGAGTTTGTCGTTCGCCTGCAGCACCCCTACCCACGCCTTCGCCTGATCCACCCACAGACTTTGCGGATACTCCCGTATCACGCGATTGAAATAACCCATCGCGGCCCGGTTGTCGCGTTTCGGATTACCGACGGTCGCCGAGATGAGGCCGAGCTGAAACAGCGCCTCGTCCACCGGCGGCCTATTGCGCGCGAGCGTGATCGCCCGCTGATTCTCTTTGGCGGCGCCGTCGAAATCCTGCTGGGACAGCAGCCGCCGCGCCCGCGCAACCGCCACCTGCGCCTGATCCTCCTCGTGCTCGGGGGCACGAGAGATAAGACCGCACGACGAAAGCGACAGCGCGATCAATTGGGCAATACAAAAATAAACGAGCTGCCTTGTCCGGCTTCGCTTTCTACCCATACCTGACCGCCATGTGACGTAATGATATGCTTAACGATCGCTAAACCCAACCCCGTGCCGCGAAGCATATAAGCCGATTTCGAGTTCCCCTGCCGGTATTTGTCGAAAATCATCGGCAGGTCGTCGGCGGCGATTCCCGGCCCGGTGTCGCTCACCGCGACCTCGACGGAGCCGTTTTTCTGCGCCGCCTGCAGAGTCACGCGCCCGCCGTCGGGAGTGAACTTGACGGCGTTGCCGACGAGATTCCGGAGCGCCTGGAGGATCCGGTCGGGATCCATCTTGACGAGCGGAATCGGCTCGCGGATGCGCGCCTCGATCTTGATCCTTTTCGCCTCGGCGAGCGGTCCGAGCTCGGTGACGGCCCGGTCGATGACCGAAGCGAGACTAGCCGGCTGGAGGTGGTACGTCATCATGCCGGCCTCCATTTTGGAGAGATCCAGCAAGGAGTTGACGAGGCTGATCAGCCGCTGGCTCTCTTCGGCGAGAATCGTCAAGAGCCGCCTCTGCTTGTCGGTCACGGACCCGCCGACGCCTTCCAGCAGGAGCCCGATGCCTTCCTTGATCGAGGTCAGGGGTGTCCTCAACTCATGCGACATCATCGAGAAGAAGTCCGACTTCATGTTGTCGAGGTCTTTCAGGCGGTCGCACATCAGATTGAAAGCGCGCGCGAGCTCGGCGATCTCCGGCGGCGACGCAAGGTCGACCTTGCCGTCGAATTCGCCCCGCGCAATCATGCTCGTCCGCTCCTTAAGAACCGTGAGCGGCTTAGTGACGCTGCGCGTGATCACGAGCGAGATCGCGACGACCAGGATGAGGGCCGCGGCGGCGATGAGGACGGCGACGCGGTGCGCGTCGTCGCCGGCGGCGGCAAGGCCGGTCAACTTCCCCTCGCTGCGCTGTTGCCCGCGGGCTTTGAGCTTTTCGAGATCGCCGATGATGCCGTCGACCGCGTTCTCCTTCTCGTCGCGATAGCTCTTTTCGGAATACGCCTGCCGCGATTGGACGAGTCCCATCTCTTCGCCGACAAGCTTGCCGTAGCGTTGATGCTGCGCGCGGATCGCGTCGAGCAGCGCCTTGCCCCGGAGATCGGCGACGGGACCGGCGTCGTCGAGCAGACGCTCGAAATCTTTCTGAAAAAGCAGAAATTGCTCGTAGAGCGAGTGGTCCTTGATGATAAAAAATTTCTTTTCGTAACGGACTTCCGACAGCATGGTCTCACCCAGCTTCTCGCCCAGATCGAGAACTCGGCGGTCGCGCTCGAGCACCGAGCGCGTGATGTCCTGAATGCGGCGGAGCTGGTAAACGGCGTACACGCCGACCGCCGTCATGAGAAGGAAGATGGCCAGATAACCGGCCACCAGCCGGGAAAACAGCGTGAGTTTCATGGACGCGCTCTGAAACAGCCGCGCACTAGAGCGGCTCCGGTAGCTCCTCCTTTTCCCCGGCGGCGAGCAGCTTCTGGCCGAACTGCTCGAGCCGCTTCTCGGAAGTCTGAAAGCAGGCCTGCGCGTGTCCTAAGTGTTTTCCCACCAGATTGAAATCCTCGCGAAACTTGCCGAAATCGCTTTCGAGACGACTGAGATATTGCCCGATCTCCTTCGCGCGCGACTCGATTTTCAGACCTTTCAGTCCAAGCACGATCGCCTGCAGATACGCGTAGAAGCTGTTCGGCGAAACCGGAATCACGCGTTTCGCCATCGCATAGGCGCTGAGCGTCTTGTCGCCCGCGACGCCGTCTTCTTTGATGATCGTCTCATAGTAAACGTTCTCTGCGGGAATATACATGAGCGCGAAGTCGTAGGTGCCTTCGTCGGGCAGGATATATTTCGCCGCGATCGCGTCGATGTGCTTCTTGACGTCGCTGGCGAACATCTTCTTGGCCTTCGCCTTGTCCTCGTCCGAGCCGCCGTCGAGCATGCGCTTGAAATTCTCCAGGGGGAATTTCGAGTCGACGGGCACGAGCGAGCCTCCGAGCTTAATCGCGGCGTCGACGCGCTCGCCGCTCCGGAACGCATACTGGATGTAGTAGTGATCCGGCGGAAGAATCTGTCCGAGCAGGTCGCCGAGAAAGAATTCGCCGAGGCCGCCGCGGAGCTTCGGCGCGCGCAAGATCTCGTGCAGCGAGGCGATGTCCTTGCCGACGTCGTATATCTTGCGGTTCGCCTCCTCCAGAGTTCCGAGAGTTTTCTGCACGCTGCCGACGACGCGCGCGGCGTTGTCGAGCCGCTCGCCCAGGCTCTGCTGCGTCTTCTGCATGACCTCGGAATTTTCCTTAAGCCGCTCATTGACGTTCCCGAGGAGTTGGCCGAGCTGCTGGTTGATCATATTCGTGTTGCCGTCCAGCACCTGCGTCACCTGACCGCGCAACTGGTCGATCTGCTGCTGGATGAGGAGAAAAGAGGGATCCTGCTTTTTCTCGTCGATCAGCGCGCGCAGCCGCCGCAGCCAGAGCCAGCCGAGAGCGGCGAATCCACAAAGGACGACGATGATGATCGAAAGCGGATTCAGCGATTCCACGGTCTACGCTCTGCTAGACAAGACGCAGGGCGTATTCCAGGATCTCGCTCAACTTGCGGATTTGGGTTGCCCGCATCGATTTCTCCTCGGGCGGAGATAAAAAATATTGATCGAGGCTTTTTTTGAGATTCCATTCGAGGAGTCCGACGCATTCCTCCATGCTCACGTTCTCGCGCCGGCGCTTCGCTTGCTGAATCCCCTTTAGATGAATCACCTGTCCCATGTTAATAAATCAGCCTAGCTTACGGACCTTGGAGCGTCTTTGTCAAGTAATAAAAGCGAATTTTACGCGCGCGGCTGCTGCTGCGTGACGCAGTGGATCGCGCCGAGACCGATGACGACCGGAGCGCAGGGAATCGCGACGACCTTTCTGCCGGAAAAGAGCTCGCCGAGGAGGCCGAGCGCGCGCCGATCGTTGGCGTGATCGTACGTCGGAACGAGAACCGCTTCGTTGGCGATGTAAAAATTCGCGTAGCTTGCCGGGAGCCGCGCGCCGCCGTACGCGACTTTTCCGGGCATCGGCAGCTTCACGACCTCTATTCTGGCGCCGCTCTGATCTTTCGCGTCCTGGAGGCGCTCGAAGTTTTCCTGGAGCGGACGGTAATTCTCATCGCGCGGATCGTCCTCGACCGCGCAGACGATCGTCCTCGGGTCAACGAACCGCGCGATGTCGTCGATATGCCCGTCGGTGTCGTCGCCGACGATGCCGTCGCCGAGCCACAGAACATGCTCCACACCGAGCGAGCTTTTCAGCAGGCCTTCGATGTCGCCGCGGCGCAAATGCGGATTGCGATTGGGGTTGAGCAGGCACTGCTCCGTCGTGAGACATGTGCCGGCGCCGTTCACCTCGATCGATCCGCCCTCGAGCACGACGTCGTGCGCGAAGACCGGGACTTTCATGCGCCGCGCGATCGCTTTCGCCACGCTGTCGTCCTCGACGTAAGACTCGTATTTGTTCCCCCAGCCGTTGAATATCCAGTCGTTGAAAGCGAGCGGCGCCCCGCCTTCGCGCGTCACAAAGGTGGGGCCGTAATCGCGCATCCAGACGTCGACGGTGGGAATCTCGATGAACTCGACATTTTCCATGCGCGCGGCGGAGCGCGCGATGTGTTCCACCGCCTCGCCTTTCTCCGCCGCGTCATCGATCAGCAGCCGCACCCTCTCTCCGCCGGCGAGCGCGCGGATCATCTGCGCCCAGATGTCCTTCACATCGTCCAGCTGTTCCGGCCACGTGTCGCGGTTGTGCGGCCAGGAAAGCCATGTCGCTTCGTGCGGCGCCCATTCCGCGGGCATGCGGTAGCCGAGGTTTTTCGGAGTTGCTTTGGAATCTGTCATTAGGTCATGGCCGTCCAACGGCCGTGGAAAAGTTTTTCGGATGCCGCGGCTTACCCGCGGTCATCGAGAAAGCGCGAGGTGAGGCCGGCGTACGAGTCGATCCGGCGATCGCGGAGAAACGGCCAGCCCTGGCGCGCCTCGGCGATCTTATCGAGATCGCAGCGCGCGAGCAAAATTTCTTCGCGCTCCTGCCCCGCCTGAGCGATGATCTCGCCCGACGGCGCGGCGACAAACGATGTGCCCCAAAATTTCAGCTTGCCTTCGCGGCCGACCCGGTTGGCGACGGCAACGTAAACGCCGTTCGCGACCGCGTGCCCGCGCTGTATGAGCTGCCATGCGGCGCGCTGCGCCCGGGCGACAGCCGGCGGCTCCGTCGGGAGCCAGCCGATCGCCGTCGGATAGAAAAGAATTTCCGCGCCCGCCAGCGCCGTGAGCCGCGCCGCTTCCGGGAACCACTGATCCCAGCAAATGAGCACGCCGACTTTGCCGGCCTCCGTCGAAAAGCTCAGGAAGCCCAGGTCTCCGGGTGTAAAATAAAATTTTTCGTAAAACCCGGGATCGTCGGGAATGTGCATTTTGCGGTAGCGGCCGACGATCGCGCCGTCGCGGCCGAGCACGACGGCGGTATTGTGATAGATGCCGGCGGAGCGCTCCTCGAACAGCGAAGCGACGATGACGATGCGATTTTTTTTCGCGACGCGCCCGAGCGCGTCCGTCGTAGGGCCGGGAATCGGCTCGGCGAGCTTGAAGTTCTCGGCGTCCTCTACCTGGGGAAAATAGCGCGAGCGGAAAAGCTCCTGCAGACAGACGATCTCCGCGCCTTTTTTCGCCGCCGCCGCGATGCGCTGCTTTGCTTTTTCGAGATTGGCGCGCGGTTCATCGCCGGCACTCATCTGCACGAGGCCGACGGCAACCTCTCTGGCATTTTTTTTGCGCGGCACTCTAGGCTCTGGGCTCCGGCGCGCGTTTGCGCCTACTTCAGATGCTGCGCGAAGAAGGATTTCGTTTTCTCCCACGCGTCCTTGGCGGCGTCGGGATGATAGCTCTGCCGCTCGTCGCAGAAAAAGCCATGCGTCGCGTCGGGATAGAGCTTCATCATGAACGTCTTGTGATGATCCGTAAGCGCCTTGTTGATCTGCGCCACGTGATCGGCCGGGATCAGCGGGTCCTTGCCGCCGAAGAAAAGATAGATCGGGCAGCTGATCTCGCCCGTGCGCGACAGCGGGCTCGGATTGCCCATCGGGATGCCGCCGCCGTAGAAGGCGACTGCGGCCTTGACGTCTTTGTTGTGATGCGCGGCGGTGAGATAGGTGAAGCGCCCGCCCATGCAGAAACCGGTGACGCCGATCGACCCGGCCTTGACGTAATTCTGCGCCTTCAAATGGGCGATGACGGCGCCCACGTCGCTCATCACTTTATCGTCCTGCAACCGGTTCATGATGCCGACCGCCTTCTGCAGCTCCGCATACGGCACCAAGCGCTCCGCCTCCCGATGGTAGAGATCGGGCGCGATCGCGACGTAGCCCTCGCGTGCGATACGTTCGGTCACGTTCTTGATATGGCCGTTGAGGCCGAATGCCTCCATGAGGACGACGACCGCCGGATGCGCGCCGCCTTCTTTCGGCCGCGCCTCGAAAGTTTCCATCTTCCCGTCGGGCGTATTGAGCTGGAGTGTGGAAGTCGTGACGTCCATGCGCGCCTCCTGTCGCAGTGAAATACCGGATGAAAATCCGCTCTTTGTTTATCAGATTTTTTTTTCAGGGTCCAGCATATGGCGCCCACAAACGCTATCTGAGCGCGATCACGATTACGCCCGTGAACATGACCGACGCGCCGAGCGCGATCCGGAAAGTGACGGTCTCGACGTGCCGCAAAAACACCGCGCTGAAAAGCACCGCGAACAGCGGCGTCGTGTTGAGAAGCGGCACCATCGCCGAAACTTCCCCCATATTGAGAGCCTCGTAATTCAGCACCTGCGCCGCCGTCGAAACCATCGCGGCGACCGCGAAAAACGGCAGGCCGCGCCGGCTCGGCGCGATGAGCCGCGCCTTCCCGCTGCCGCCGAGATACGCGGCGAAGAGGACGAGCGACAGCGACGTGCTCACCGCGGTTCCGGCGTAAGGATCGGGCAGGAGCAGAAGCCCGGTCTTACGAAGATTTTGCGAGACGGCGCCGCATAGCGCCGCGCCGAGCGGCAGGAGATAGTCGCTGAACGTCGCGCGTGCGTCGCCTTCGCTGCGCCAGAGCACGAGCCAGACGCTGGCGACGATCAGCGCCGCGCCTAAGTATACGTTGACGCTCGGCCGCTCGTGCAGAAAAAGGATCGCGATCGTCACCGACAGCAGCGGCTCCACGCCGCGGAGCGGTCCGGCCCGCGCGACGCCGATGCGGGTGATGCCGCTGTAATAGAGAATGCGCGCGAGCAGCGGCTGGAGGCAGCCGCTCAGGAGAAAGTAAATGGTCGCGCGCGACGCGAGACGCTCAAAAGGGAAATACGTCGAGAGAACGAGCCACATCGCCCCCGCCGAAAACGCATAGCTGAGAAACGCCGCTCCGATGACGTTGGACGTGCGGGCGCCGAGGCTCACCAAAACGGCGTCCGCCGCCCAGAGCATCGAGGAGAGGATGGCGATGAATTCAGGCCGCATGAAATGGACGCACACTAGCCCAGCGTATGCGGCCTGACAAGAGAGCATCGTCTAGACATCGCCGGAGCCATGGCTTATATCTGCCGCATGGCGCAGCGGAGAAAGAGCTTTCCGAAATCTTTGCCGGCGCTCGCGCGCGCGCAGCGCGTCACGGAATGGGCGTCGACGCTGGGCTTCGACTGGCGAGACGCCGCGCCGGTGTGGAAAAAAGTCGAAGAAGAAGTCGACGAGCTGAAAAGGGCCGCTTCTTCCGGCGACCGCCGCCGCGTCGCCGAGGAAATGGGCGATCTTCTTCTTTCGCTCGTCAACCTCTCGCGTTTTCTCGAAGTCGAGGCGGAAGACTGCCTCGGCGATGCCGCCGCGCGCTTTCTCCGCCGCTTTGCTCACGTGGAAGCGCGCATCGAAGGCCAGGGCAGGAAATTGCGCGACGCGAGCCTGGAGGAGATGGATCTTTTCTGGGAAGAGGCGAAGCGCATGGAGCGCGAATAGTCATGAGCGACGCGCCGCTTCGCATCGTATTCCTCGACGCCGCGACCTTCGGGGACGTTCCGCTCGATGCTTTTACCGCGCGATGGAATTGCACGATCCATGCGCAAACGACATCAGCGGACATATTGCGCCGGATCGAAGGCTTCCCCGTCGTCGTCACGAACAAGGTCCCGCTCGACCGGGCGGCGCTGAACGCGACCGAAGCGCGAAACTTGACATTCATCGCCGAAGCGGCGACCGGCACGGACAACATCGACCTCGCCGCGGCGCGCGAGCGCGGCGTCGCGGTCGCCAATGTGCCCGGCTACGCGGCGCAATCGGTCGCGCAATTTACCATCGCGCTGATCCTCGAACTCGCCACGCGCGCCGGCGGCTACATCGATGTGGTGCGCTGCGGTCATTGGGAAGAGAGTCCGATCTACACCCGCCTCGATTTTCGTACGACGGAGCTGGCCGGAAAAAAGCTCGGCATCGTCGGCTACGGCAATATCGGCCGCCGCGTCGCCGAGATGGCGCGCGCTCTGGGCATGGAAGTGCTGGTAGCGAGGAGACCGGGAACGACAGAGACTGAAGCAGGGCGTCTGCCCCTCGATAAATTGCTGCCGGAAGTCGACTTTCTCTCCCTGCACGCCCCGCTGACGCCGGCGACCAAAAACCTCATCGACGCCGGCGCTCTGGCGCGCATGAAATCCGGGGCTTTTCTGGTGAATACGGCGCGCGGCGCGCTCGTCGACGAAGGCGCGTTGATCGACGCGCTAAGACAGAAGAGGCTCGCCGGGGCGGCGCTGGACGTGATTTCGCGCGAGCCGCCGCCCGCCGATCATCCGATCATCCGGGCCGCCAAGGAGCTCGAAAACCTGCTCGTCACGCCCCACTGCGCGTGGTCGGCGCGCGAGGCGCGCGAGCGGCTGATCGGCGAGGTTGCGGAAAACCTCCTCGCCTTCCTCGCCGGCAAGGAAAGAAACCGAGTGGCTTGACGCCTCAGGCGATGGACCTGCGCCGGCTGCCCGTAAACATGCGATAAAGCAGCAGCAGGACAATCGCGCCTATAACGGCCATGACGAAGCCCACCGGATCATTTTCGTGATAGAGGCCAATAGCCCGTCCTATAAAGCCGCCGAGCAGCGCGCCGACGATTCCGATCAGAATCGTGACGATGAAACCGCCCGGGTCGCGCCCCGGCGTCAAGAACTTCGCCACGATGCCGACGATCAAGCCGAATACGATCCAACCGAGAATACCCATGAGAGGACCCCCTTTCGAGCCAACTTGTAGGATAGCCCCAAGGGAGAACACCGCGATATCAGCAAAACATGGAATTCAGGATGGAATTTACCGGAGGGGGGTAACTTGCCGACTCTCGTCGGCCTGCGAGTGAATCAGAACGGAATGTCGTCGTCGAAGGGCGCCTGACCGCCGCTGGCCGCGGCCGTCTCGCCGTGGGTATCCGTATCGGCCTCGGGAGCGACGCGCCCGCCGCCTCCACCGCCCAGAAACCGCACCCGTTGGGCGATGATCTCCGTCACGTAACGCTTCTGTCCGCTTTTATCGTCGTAGGAACGCGTGCGAATGCTGCCTTCGATATAGGCCTGGCGCCCTTTGGCGAGATACTGGCCGCAGGTCTCGCCCTGCTTGCCCCAGACGATGATGTTATGCCATTCGGTTCGTTCCTGCCGGTTGCCCTCGGCGTCGTTCCAGACCTCGCTGGTCGCGATCGGAAAGCGCGCCACGGCGCGGCCGTTCGCGGTATAGCGCACTTCGGGGTCTTTGCCGAGATTGCCGATTAAAATGACTTTGTTGACCGACATGTTTCTCTCCTATCGTGTCGCACGAAACTATCGCCCGGCGATTTTTTAGTCAATGAAAAAATCTAACCTTTGCGATCCGGCCCGGCACGCTCGACGATGATCCGGAGCAGCACGCGCCGCTGGGCGACCATGGTTTTACGGTATTCGTTCCAATCGCCATGCTCACCCTTCACCTGGCGGTGCCAATCGACGAGCGGCTCCATCGCCTCCGGCAGCGAAAGAATCTCGGCTCGGCCGTCGATCTGCACCCAGCCCAAGCCGTGGAACGCGTCGGTAAAGACGCACAGCGACGCGCGCGGATCGCGCCGGAGATTGAGAATCTTATACGCGGTCTCGCGACTCGTGATGATCACACGGCCGGCGCCATCGACGCCGGGCGACACCGGCGACATTTGAATCGCGCCGCTCCGCCGGCGCGTCGCGAGCACACCGCGGTGATGCTGCGCGAGAAATTTGAGCGCTTCGGCGATGTCCACTACTTATGCGCCTTCAATTCCGCGGCGGTAAACGGCCCAACGCCGAGGATCTGGTGCACTTCCCACTCGATGACCTCGAAAGCGGTAAACCCGGCCTTCGTATAGGGATCGCCGGAGGCGATGCGCTCGGCCTCCTCGCGCGACGCCGCGCGAATCACGTAAATGCCGAGCTTGCGGTCGGCGCTCGGCCCGGAGAAAAGGATGCGACCGCTTTGATGCTGCTCTTTCATCCAGACAAAATGCTGGTCGAGAGTCACGGTCCACTCCTCGCGCGGCCGCACCGGCCGGCGCAGGACGAGATACCACATGGCAACCTCCTTCGTTTGGCTTGAAATCGATTCTATGCGAAGGCTTCACGCGCGGCAAGGAAGTTCCGCGCTGGAAACGGCCGCTGTTAAGAGCGATAATACAAACTTACGGCCCGTTCCAACCGCCGGGAAATGCTATGAGAAAATTGCTTATCATCGCCGCCGCGATTATCGCGGTCATGATCGTCGTGACCGTTCTTGCGCTCGCGAACCTCAATAGCCTGATCAACGGCAACAAGGATTATCTGCTCGCGCGCGCGCAGGAATCCATGGGACGGACGATGACCGTAGGCGAAATCGGCCTCACGCTCTGGGGCGGGATCGGCGTGCGCCTGAAGCAATTCTCGCTTTCCGACGATCCCGTTTTTTCGAGTGAGCCGTTCGTCCGCGCGGCCGATCTCCAGGTCAATATGAAGCTGCTGCCGCTGCTGCTGAAAAGAGAGCTGGAGATCCGGAATATGGTCCTGCACCGGCCGGTAATTAATGTCCTCCGGGATAAGAGCGGACAATTCAACTTCGCCACGATCGGCGGCGAGAAAGAGAAAAAAGAAAAAGCGGAGAAGGAAAAGAAAGAGCGCACCGGCGAGCGCGGCGGGCCGCCGCCGCTTGCCGTTTCCCTTGTCGACGTCGACGACGGCGAGATTCACTACAAAGACGCGGCCGAAGGCGTCGATTTTCACGCGACGCGGGTCGACTTCAAGGTGAAAGACATCAACTTCGAGCGCCCGATCGATGTCGCTCTCGAGGCCGCCGTGCTCGGCGCGGCGAAACAAAATTTTCGCCTGAAAGGCCGCGTCGGCCCGCTCGGCCCGAAAGCCAACTTCAGCGATCTCCCGGTGGACGGCGATATCGAGCTCGACACGATTGCGCTCGAAAACCTGGAGAAGACGCTGCCGGGCGTGAGCAAGAAATTACCGAAGGACGTGGCCCTCGCCGGCAGCGTCGGCGTGAAAAGCCGCATCTCCGGGCGTTTCGCCAAGAATGTGCTGCCGGACGTTAACGGCACGCTGAATCTGGCGGGCATCAGCGCGCGCGTCCCGGCGCTCGCAGAACCGGTGAACGACATCAACGCGAAAATCAGCTTCACCGCTAAGACCGCCGATCTGCCGGAGACGACGTTCAAGATCGGCAATTCGCGGGTCCGGCTTTCTGCAAAGGCCGCGAGCTTCTCGCCGCTGAATTTGAGCTACCGCGTATCGTCGCCGGAGCTGAACCTCGCCGACATCAAGGGACCGGCGAAGGACAGAAAAAAGCCCGAGGTCCTCAAAAATCTCAAGGGCGAAGGGACGCTGCTGGTTAAAAACGGTGCGATCACTTCGCGCGGCACTTACACCGCGTCCGGCGGGACGATCGCCGACGGCGATTTTAAAAACCTCCAGACTTCTATCGCGTTCGTAGACCGCGTCGCGACGATCGAGAGTTTCTCGACCGACGCCTTCAGCGGCAACGTGAAAGCGAAGGGCCGCTACGACATGCGCGAGGCGACGCCGCGCTTCGCCGCGACCGCGAACATCAAAGCGGTGGACGTCGCCGCCCTCTCCAACGCGATCTCACCCAGCGCGCCCAAGAATCTTCGCGGATTCCTCGATATGGATCTCGACGTCACCGGCGCGGGCAAGAACTGGGACGCGATCCAGGACGCTCTCAAGGGTCAAGCGAAGATGGAGGTTAAAAACGGCGCGCTCCTCGACGTCAACCTCGCGGAGAGCGTCTTTTCGAACGTGCCCGGCGGCGTTACCATCGTGCCGAACGACATCCGCAAGAAATATCCCGCGGTCTTCAGCGCCAAGGATACCGAGTTCAAGCAGATGAAGGGAACCGCCGTCATCGCCGACGGACGCGCGCGCACGGACGATCTCGTCGTTTCCGCCGCCGAATTCGAAACCCTTGGCAAAGGCTGGGTCGGGTTCGACCGCAAGGTCGACTTCCGCGCGCTGCTGACGTTCTCGCCGCAACTCTCGCAGGATATCGTCAACAAGGCGAAACAGGCCAAGGGCTTTCTCAACGACCAGGGACAGCTCGAGATGCCCTTCACGCTTTCCGGCAAGCTTCCCGGCGCCAAGCCGAAACCCGACATGAATTACGTCACACGCGCCATGCAGAAAAGCTTCTTCGGCCAGACGTTCGACAACTTGGGCGGAAAGAAGTCGAAAAAATCCTCCGACGCTTCCGGCGCCGACGAGAGCGCGCCGACCGACGACGGCGGGAAGAAGAAAAAAAAGAACAACACCAAGGACGAGATCATTCGCGGCCTTCAGAACCTCTTCGGAAATAAGTGATCCTACCGTTCCGTGCTCGCGCGTAAACCCTCCAGCCTCCTGTCGCGTCTAAGCTGGCAGGAGGCGATATGAACAAAAGCAAAAAAGTTCTATTAGGCGCTTTGCTCGCGGGCACACTATTCGCGGCGGCTCAACCGGCGTTCGCCGACTTCGATTACGGATGGCGCGGCGGCGAGATCCGGCGCGACTATGCGGACATCGCCGCGCTCAAGCGGCGTTTGTATGGTAGTGAGCTGGAGCTCAGACGCGACCTGAGAAACGGCGCGGGTCCCGCGGAGATCGCGTTCGACCGACGCCGGATCGCGCGTGACCGCAGGCTACTCGCCGAAGCTTACGCCGAGCTGGAACGCGACCGCGGCGGCTGGCACCGCTGGTCGAGCCGCTACGAGTGGTAAATAACGGACGCGCGGAATTCGGGCGACCGCAGCGCCTGGTCACCCCTGCGCTGCGGCCCTGACTTCCTCGGAGCGCGCAGCGCCGCCGATCTGAAAGCGGCGTATGGCGGGAAAAGCGGCGGCGACGAGCGCGAGCAGCGTAAGCGTGGCGACGCCGCCGCTCAGCGCCGACATCGGCGCACCGAACCACGCTGCGACGACGCCCGATTCGAATTGTCCGAGCGGCGGTCCGGTGTTAGTAAAGATGCTGTTGATCGAAGCCATCCGGCCGCGCAGCTCGTCGGGCGTCGCGAGTTGATTGATAGTGCCGCGCAAAATCGCGCTGATCGTGTCTCCCGCGCCGGCGGTGGCGAGCAGCAGGACGGATAACCAGAAAACCCGCGATTCGGCGAAGAGCACGGTGGCCACGCCGTAAACCGTTACGCCGCCAAAAATCCACAGCCCGGATCGCCGCACGCCGCCGATGAAACTGAATCCGACGGCGGACAAAAGCGAGCCGACGGCGCTCGCCGCGTACAGAAGCCCGAGGCCGCGCGGCCCGACCGCGAGGATGTCGCGCGCATAGATCGGCAGCAGCGCTTTTGCCGAGCCGAAAAACATCGCGCCGAAATCCATCAGCATCAGCGGAAAGATGACGCCGTGGCCGACGACGAACGCCAAGCCTTCGCGCAGCGAGAGCAGCGAGACCGACCGCCAGCCTCTCCCCTCCTGCAGCGGCGTGCGGATCGACGCCAGCGTCACCACCATATAAAGCCACGATAGCGCGTCAACGGCATAGCAGGCCTGGGGGCCGAACGCGGCAAGAACGACGCCCGCGAGCGAAGGTCCGGCGATGACCGCGACGTAGCGCTGCGAGCTGTTGAGCGCGAGAGCGCGCGCCAGCGTCTCGCGCGGCACGAGGTTCGGCACCAGCGCCTGCCGGGACGGATTGTCGAGCGAGTTGAAGAAAGCGAGCAGGATCGTCGCGGCATAGAGAATTCCCGGCGACGCCCTGCCGCCATGCGTCAGCAGCGCGAGCGAGGCCGAGACGCAAAACAGGCTCGCCTGCGTGCACATCATGAGCTTGCGTCGGTTGACGGCGTCCGCGAGCAACCCTCCGACGAGTAGCAGGGCGATCTGCGGCAGCCCGCGGGCAAGGCCGAGAAGACCGATCTGCAACGGCGAGTTGGTCAGCTCGTAGATCTGCCACGCCATCGCGACCTGCGTGAACTGCGAACCCATCGTCGAGAGCATCGACCCGGTCCAGAAGACGCGGAAGTCGCGATGGCGAAACGGCGCGAGCGGCCCGTCGGTTTGGGTCAAAGTTTTTCCTGTATGTCGCGTGCTCACGTGATACTGCTTAGCGGTATGCTAATTCTCCTCCGCCGCAGTGACAAGGTCGGTCAACAAGCGCCTCGAAGGAAATTCCAGCAGCAGCAATACTCCGCTCGCGATCGATAAAATGTATTGGCCGACGAAATAATGACTCGTCAGCACCAGGGCGAAGCCGTAGATCGCGACGGCTTCCGCGAGCGCGAACGCAACGATTTTTCCCGTGACATAGGACGAGACGAGAGCGGCCGCTCGCTGTTCGCTCTCGCCTTTATGCTCCTGCAGCGCCTGAAGCACCTTGTAACGCTTCACGCCGGCGAGAATCGCCTGCTTGTTGAAAAAGCGCCGTTTC
Source organism: Binatia bacterium (assembly GCA_036522615.1). Classification (GTDB taxonomy): domain Bacteria; phylum Desulfobacterota; class Binatia; order UBA9968; family UBA9968; genus JAJPJQ01. The sequence goes on from DATDFN010000113.1 coordinate 16,677, forward strand.
CACCAGACGAGCGTCGCCATATCGACGAACGTGAGGAACCAGAGAAACATTTTCGCCGTTTGTGCGAAAGCATCGCTGATGGCGAGCTGCTTGCCGGCGAGAAAGGTCTGCGCGACGGCGATATAAATCAGGATACCGCACGCGAAAATCACCCATAGCGCCAGCAGCACGCCGTGCTGCGCCTCGAGTGTTTCGCGAAATTCCCGCCGGATCATCCCACCGTTTGTAGCAGAAGAGCAGCGGTTTTTGCCAGCAGCGGAACAGCGCGATGTATTTTTTCGGCGTTATCGTGTATGTGGAGGAGGTCTCCCGCGCTCCTCAATGCCGACCGCCAAGCCCGACTCTATTTGGAGCCAGACCTTCGCGCTGCTCTGCCTGACGCAGTTGCTGGGCTACGCTCATAACGCGATTCTCACGCCGACGCTTCCGCTTTACATCACGCAGCTCGGCGGCTCGCCCTTGATGGTCGGCTTCGCGCTCGCTTCGTTCGCGGTCACGAGCGTGCTGCTTCGGCCGGTTATCGGCCACATCGCGGACATGCGCAACGAGGCCGGGGTGCTCGTCTTCGGGTGCTCCGTGCTCGCCGCCAGTATGCTCTTGTTTCTCGTACCGGCGGCGCTGGCGACGCTGCCGGCGAACGCGCTTCGCGGCATCGGCTGGGCCGCACTCAACACTGGCGGCTACGCGCTCCTCGCGCTGGGTGCGCCCGCGATGCGCCGCGCCGAAGCGTCGGGCTACTACAGCGGCGTACAGGGAGGAGCCGGTATTATCTTTCCGGCGGTCGGCCTCTGGCTGATGGATGCGTCGTTCGGGTTTCACGGCGTTATGTTGGCGGCAGGCGCCTTCGCGGCGGCGGGCGCCCTCGCCGGCTTTTCGCTGCGCGCGCCTAAGCATCCGGCCGCGCGGCATACGACGGACGCGGCGGCCATACCGCTCAATCCCTTCGCGCTCGAGCGGGAAGTCCTGCTGCCGTCGGCGCTGCTCTTCTGCTTGAACCTCACGTATCCCGCGACGACGGCTTTTCTCGTTCTGTATGCGCGCACGATGGGGATCCAGCATGAGGCGTGGTATTTCGTCGCGAGCGGGGCGACGAGCCTGCTCGCGCGCCCGCTGCTGGGGCGGCTGGGCGACCGGATCGGCGCGGGGCCGTCGCTCGCCGCCGGCTTCATTCTCGAAATGATCGCGCTGCTTCTGTTGAACGCGGCCTCCGGGCTCGGCCTGCTGCTCGTATGCGGCGTCATCTTTGCGCTCGGCAATGCGATCGGCTCGTCCACGACGCTCGCGATCGCGATCCAGCGCGCCCACCCGCAGCGGCGCGGCAAGGCGATGGCCTCGTTCTCGATCGCCTACCCCGCCGCTTCTGGAGTCGGGGCGCTCTGGACCGGCAGCGCGGTCGAGCTGGCGGGATATTTTTGGATGTATATCGCGGCGGCCGGATTGGCCGCCGCGGGACTGGCCGTCACGCTGGGAAACTGGCGCAGCGTCGAGCGCCGCTAAAAAACACTCAGGTTGTCGTCTGCAATCTTACTTTCCGCTGAAACGTCTAACTTCTTCTTCGATATCGTCGAGCTTCTGCCGCTGCTGCAGCCGCTCGATCTGCTGCTGGCGGGTAAATTCGTTTGTCTGCTGCTGGGTGCGTTGAACGTTGGCGGGCTGCTGCTTCTGGAGCTGCAGCAGCCGCTGATCGGCCTGCAAGCGTTTTAGCTGCTGTTCGTTCTGGAGCCGGTTTAAATCGAGTTGCATCCGGTTGACGTCCGGCGGCGTCACGTTGGGGTCCGGCGGTTTGACGCGAAGCTGATCGATCTCATGCTGCACGCGTCCTAGATCCTGCTGTTGCCTCAACTGGTTCATCTGCTGACCGCGCTGCAGTTCCTGGAGCTGCCGTTCCTGGCGAAATTGGTTCTCGCGCTCCTGGATCGGCGCGAACGGATCGGCGGCGACTGCGACGACGGCACACTGCATCCAGAGAAAGAAGAGGAGGAGAAGGACTCGGGGCATGAATATATCATACCCCGCTGTCCCGAATTGCGAAAGGTCCGGAAGGCTGCGGAGATTTTAAACGACCGGCGGTACGAGCGGCACGGGCCGCATAGAGGTATTTACCGCAAGGTTTTTCAGGGAATACCCGAGCAAAATTGAAAAAAGCCGGCCCTTCCCGGGCCGGCTTTAAGCAGTTGGAATTACTTTGCTTTGAACCGGCCGAAGACTTTCTCGGCATTCTGATGAAAGATTTTTTCCTTCTGCTCCGCGTTCAGCCACGAGAGGCTCTCGATCATCGGGCGGACGTCGTCGTACCAGCGGCCGGTCCGCGGGTCTTTCTTGGAGCCGGCGCCGGGACGCTCGGTGCCGAAGAGGCAGCGATCGGGTCCGACGATCTTGAATAGCAGATCGAGCGATTCGACGCTGTAAAGTGCGGTGTCGAAATAGAGCTTCTTCAGCCGTTCGTCGAAGTTCTCCGTATCGTTGGGACCGCGGAGCTGCGAGCGCCAGCGGCCGACCTGGTAAGGAACCGGCCCGCCGCCGTGGGAGATGAGGAGCTTCAGGTTGGGAAAATCGTCGAACACCTTCGAGCTCAGCAGCGAGATGATCGCAATGCCCTCTTCGGTGATGAAATGATTATGGAACGACTCGCGCTGGTTGCGGCAGCTTGCCGCGTGGACGAGCGCCGGCAAGTCGAGCTGTACGAGCTTTTCATAGAGTGGATACCAGTATTCGTCGCCCATGCCCGGCGTCTGCCCGTCGCCTTCGCCGGGATCCGGATTGATCATGATGCCGACGAAGCCGAGCTCGTTGACGCACCGGTCGAGCTCGTCGAGGCTGTTTTTCGGACTCACGCCGCCGCATTGCGGCAGCCCGCCGATGCCGCGAAAGCGGCTGGGCTCGAGCTTCACCTGGAGAGCGATCGTGTCGTTGACCGCCTCGCAGTACCAGCGGACGATCTTCTCGGGCTTCATCGAGTGCATCATCGTATACGGCCGCGGCGAGATGAACGCCCAGTCGGTTCCGACTTCCTGTAAAACTTCCGCATGGCTGTGGCCGCGCCAGCGCGCCTTTTTGATCGACTCCTCCGTGATGCCAGGCGAGCCCTTGCCGTGGAAGCCGGCGCTGGCGATGAGTCCCGCCTGGTACGCGCCGAGCTCGCCGCCCGCGACGATGTGGTTATGCACGTCAATGATCATGCTGCTCTCCTTTGAAGTGAATAATTCTCGCCAACCTATAGATCACACGCGGCGCTTGTCAAGCGCTGCGGCTCGGGTTGGCTTTCTCGATGGCGAGGCGCATGATCACCTGATTTTCCGCGATCATCTTCTCGCGATACTCGCGCCAGTCGGCAAGCTCGCCGCGCACCTGGCGGTGCCAATAAACGAGCAAATCCATCGCCTCCGGCAATGCGATGATCTCCGCCGTGCCGTGGATCTGAATATATTTCGAACCGCTGAACTCCTCGCCCATGACGAGCATCGAGACGCGCGGCGCGCGGCGGATATTCCGGACCTTGTACGCGTCGCCGCGCGAGTGAATGATAACGCGTCCTTCGGGATCGAGCGCAGGCGTGACCAGCGTCAGCTGGGGCCAGCCGTCGCGCTTTTGCGCGACCAGCACGCCGCGATGGTTGCGGGCGAGAAATTCCCGGGCTTGGGCGATTTCCATGGTCAGCCCCGGATTTCCCAAGCCCTGAATTTGTCGATCTCCGTTTTGGCCGCGCCCAGGGCCATCGCAACGACGGCCGCGTCGTCTAGATAGCCCACGCCCGGGATAAAATCGGGAATCGCGTCGAGCGGCATGAGAAAGTAGAGCAGCGAACCGAACAGAATGACAAGGCTTTTGTTCGAAAGGTCGCGATACTCACCTTTCAGCCAGGCGCGGATCAGCCGGACGATGAGCTGCAAATCACCGAAGACTCCGGCGAGAGCTTTGGAATGGGCGTTCATTTTTTTAACGCCCTCCTCGAGCACCTCGGCGAGCCTCTTGGCATCGGCGACGATCGTCTCCGCCGTGCGCACCGCGCGTTTCCAGCCCACGGGCTCCATGTCTTGCATCACCCGGTTACTTGTCCCACAACCGCTCGAGTATTTCTTCCTGTTTCTCGGACAATTTTCTCCCCTGACCTACCTGCCGCGCTAGGCTCACGATGAAATCGCGCTCCCAGTCGCTGAATTTCGGATCGTTCGCCTCCTCGCGCAGGCAAGCGACCAGATATTCCGCGCGCGACTTTTGCGCCGTCGGTTTTGCCGGCTCGCGGCGCGGCCCTCTTACCATCCGTAGCGCCATTCGTGTTGCTCCCTTTGCGAGAAATTTTTTTTACCATAAGCGCGACGGCGGTCGGCGTCAAGAAAAAAGTCCCGGCCGAGACGCGCGGCGGCCATTGATCGCGGCCGCTTTTTCTGCTTGCCTTAAGAAGGCCCTTTATCCAGAGCGCAGCCGTGGAAATATCCATTAAACTCTCCCCGGCGGATTACGAAACCATCAGGGACGGCACGCCGCACGGCTCTATCGCCCACCAAGCGATCGACAGGGCGACGCGGATCGAGCACGCGCTCGGCGGCGTGCTCTTCGAGGGCTACGACATCCCCTGTGATGAAGCGCAGGCGCGCGCCCTACTGGACGCCGCGCGCCGCTGCTGTCCCCACGCTGTCCACGACATCGAGAAGGCGATCGCCTTCGCGCGCTAGGCGGCCGCTCGCTTGCCAATGATCTTCCTCTTCTGCGGCATCCCGGGATCGGGAAAGACCACGATCGCCGAAATCCTCGCGACGCGCTTGAGCGCGATCGGGCACGTTAAACTTTCGACCTCGGACCGGATGAAACCGCCGGTCTACCGTCGCATGTTTCAGGCGCTCGAAGCTGGACAGGGGGAGGAAGATTTTCTCATTCTCGACGCGACGTTTTATAAAACAGAGTGGCGCGACCGCGTTGCGGAATTGGCGGCAGGCAGGACAATCGCCACCATCTATTTACACTGCCCGAGGGAGGTTGCGCTCCAGCGCAACCGCGAACGCGCGCTGAGAATCTCCGATCGCGCGCTGCACATCGTCTATCATCGCATGGAGCCGCCGGATCGTCCCGATCTCACGATCGACACATCGAAGTGCGCGCCTGAAGAAGCGGCTGAACTGATCCTTCGCCTCGCGCGTGCGCGCGAGACGCACCCCTCCGACCCATGATGGCCGGCGTCGCTCAGCGCTCCAGCTCCTGCCAGCGCGCGTAGGACGCTTCGAGCTCTCTTGCGATCGCTTCGAGGCGCGCCGCGGCGGCGGCGATTTTTTCCCGCGGCTCGCGGTGGAAGTTCTCGTCGGAGAGCGCGGCGTGCAGCTCGGCCTGCTCCGCCTCCAAAGCTTCGATCTTCGCCGGCAGCGCCTCCAACTCACGCTGTTCTTTATAGGAGCGCTTGGCGTTCTTCGCCTTCGCTCGCACCCGAGCGGCGGCGCCGCTGCGCGTCGGCGCGACCGGCGCGCTCAACTCCGCCATGCGCTCGCAATAACGCGCCCAATCCTCGTAGCCGCCGACGTATTCGCCGATCTTGCCGCCGCTTTCGAAAACCAGCGTGCTCGTCACCACGTTGTCGAGGAAAGTGCGGTCGTGGCTCACGAGCAGGAGGGTTCCTTTATAATCGGCGAGCAGGTCTTCGAGCAGCTCGAGCGTGTCGACGTCGAGGTCGTTCGTCGGCTCGTCGAGCACCATCATATTGACCGAGCGCGTGAAGATCTT
>DATDFN010000114.1:0-2496 GCA_036522615.1 Binatia bacterium
CCCTGCTTCTTCCATCCGCCGCTTTCCGCGACGACGTTCAGGAGCGCCAAGTGGCGCGCCGATCGATAGGGAAATCTGATTGTCTCCATGCTGTGCGTTCCTTTTTCCTCTCTTGTGGTTTATTCGCGCGGGCGTCTACTGCTTGACGCCGAACGTCGCGTTGAAATCTTTTTTATGCTCTTCGTACCGTTCCATGACCCTTTCCGAGACCGGATAGAGGTCGAGGTGCTCGGCCGCGAGCGGCGACGACGCCGGGATCGCGCGCGAGCGCAGCGGAATCTGGCCGCCATCGTAGAGCAGCTTCTGTCCCGGCTCCGACATCAAAAAATCGACGAGCAGGCGCGCGGCGTTGGGCCGCGGCGCTTTCTCCAGAACCGCGACCGCGTTCTGCGACACGACGATCGGCTTAGATGTTTTGACCCAGTCGATCGGCGCGCCGCGGTCGCGCGTGATCTGCGTCCGGTGGGCGTATAGGAAAGCCGCGTAAAATTCTCCCGCCGAGACCAGCTGAGCGAGCAGCGAGTGGCCTTTCCTCCAGTCGAGCTGTTGCGCGGCGAGCCCCTGCATCAGACGCCGCCCTTTTTCCGGGCCGAGATATTCGAGCATGGTGCCGAACCAGTCGAAGTCCTCGACGTCCATCGCGAGCTTCCCCTTCCACCACGGCAGCGTCAGGTCGGACCAGTCCTTCGGCCGGTTCGCCTCGGGGACCAGCCGCGTGTTGTAGCCGATCACGAGATAGTTGCCGACGAGACCGGTCCAGGTGTCGTCCGGGTCCCGGAATTTGGCGGGAAACGCGGCGGCCTCGGACGAGCGATAGGACGCGAGCAGCTTCTTGTTCTTTAATAGCGGCATGACCGACATGTTCACGACGTCGGCGTGGACCTTGCCCGTCTGGTGCTCAACGACGACGCGGTTGAAGACACGCTCGGAGTTGAGCCGCAGCACCTCGACTTTCAGGAAGGGGTATTTTTTCTCGAACGCGAGGGTTACGGGCCGGGCCGTGTCGACTCCCATCGTGGTGTAAAAAACGACCTGGCCCTCCGCTTTGGCTTTCGCGATGCGGTCGGCGTCGTCGGCCGCCGCGGCGGCGCCGGCGACAAAGAGGATGGCGAGGAGCAGCGCGTAAACGGCGGCGGAGCGCCGACAAATCGAGTCAAGGAATTTTTTGTCGGAGCCGTGGACGCTGACCGGGGCCATCCGCGTGCGAATTGAATCCATGTTGCAAGGACCTCCTACCCCGGATGCTTATCAACGCGCGATGCGCACACGTTGCAGTCGATCGGGCGGCAGAATTCTCGTTTATGTGAAATTGCATGCAATTGTCAATACAGAATCGCAAGAAGATTGGCGCGGACAAATCGGACGGCTGCGCGCGAGTGCGGCCCGGCGATGATTTTATGGGTCTGACGCGCGCGCATCGGCCCGGCGGCGGCGTTGACTGCCCGCGGTGCGGATGGTAGAAATTTCTTCTTTGCGCCCGTAGTGAAAGGGATATCACGAAGGCCTCCGGAGCCTTAAGTCCGAGTTCGAATCTCGGCGGGCGCACCATTTTCCGTTTTACAAAAGATTTCTCCGACTTTTTCGTTGCCAAACGCGTCTCCGGAATCCTAAGTTCGAGCTCATGAAGCGCAGCACGCAAAGAATTCTTACGACTCATGTGGGGAGCTTGGCCCGAGCCGACTCCCTGGCGGCGCTTCTTCGACTCAAAGAACAAGGTCAGCCTTACGACCGCGAAGAGTTTGCGCGGCATGTGCGCGAAGCGGTAGCGGAGGTGGTGCGGAAACAGGTCGAGGCAGGCGTCGACATCGTCACCGACGGCGAGCAGGGCAAATCGGGATTTTTCACCTACGTCGTCGAACGGTTCAGCGGCTTCGAGCGCAAGCCGCCCGCTCCGGGCGAGGAGATGAGACCGCGTTCAGCGGGCAGAGAGTACCTCGCTTTTCCCGACTATTACGCTTGGTCCGAACGCATCGCCGCCCCGTTCGGCGGCCGAAGCGGGCGCGGGCGCGACGCCGATATCTGCACCGGACCGATCCGCTACAAGGGTCGCGAGGCGGTCCAAAGAGATATCGCCAACCTCAAAGCCGCGGTCGCAGGCAAAGCTCACGAGGACGTTTTCATGCCGGCGATCGCGTCTTCCTACGTGGCGGCTACTTTTGCCAATGAATACTACCGCAGCCACGAAGAGTACGAGCAGGCGGTATCCGATGCGCTGCGCGAAGAATACCAAGCGATCGTCGACGCCGGATTTATTCTCCAGATCGACGATCCACGCCTGATCACCTATTATATGATGCACCCGGAGTTGAGCGTCGAAGACTGTCGCAAGTGGGCGGAAAAGCGCGTCGAAGCGATCAACGACTCGCTTCGCGGCATCTCACCCGAGAAGGTTCGCTTTCATACCTGCTATTCGATCGACGTCGGCCCGCGCATCCACGAAATGGCGCTGAAGGACATGGTCGATATTATTTTGAAAATCAACGCCGGCGCCTATTC
>DATDFN010000115.1:0-36863 GCA_036522615.1 Binatia bacterium
CTTACGGCTCCTGCAGAATCGCCTCGGCGTCGAGCGTGATCTCGACCATGTTGCCGACGACGAGGCCGCCATGATCGAGCACGGCGTTCCAGCTGACGCCGAAGTCGTGCCGGTTGATCGAGGTCGTCGCCGTGAATCCGGCGCGCGTCTTCGGCCCCTTGTCCATGCCGTCTTCCCACCATGGCGTTTGCCATTGGCCGAGGTAATGCGCCTTGAGCGCGACGGTGCGCGTGACGCCGCGGATCGTCAATTGGCCGGTGACGATCGCCTCGCTCGCGCCGGTCATCTCGACGCGCTCGCTCTTGAACGTGATCGTGGGATATTTCTCCACGTCGAGAAACTCGGCGCCCTTTAAATGCGCGTCGCGCCCGGGCTCGCCGGTCCAGATGCCGCCCGCGTCGATGACCGCCTCAACAGACGAAGCGGCGGGATCGGCGGGATCGAAAACGAGCGTACCGTGGACGTCTTTAAAATAGCCGCGGACGTTCGTCACCATCATGTGGCGCGCGCTGAACGCCGCGGCGGTGTGGCCGGGCTCGAAGAACCATGTGCGCATAGACGCCTCCCCGAATGACTAACTATATAGAGCGATCGCGCTGCGCGCTACGAGATGGGGCGCAATTTTTGTGTTCCAAATAGCCATCGTCGCCCCGGTGTGATAAAATTGCCCCGTGTCCATCTGGCTGTCGATCCGATTTCTCGCGCCGGCGCTGCTGCTTCTTTCTACCGCTCTTGCCGCTGCCGAGCAGGAGACGGGAGTTTTTTATCTCAAGGACAACGCGATCTCGCTCACCGCGCCGAAAGGCTGGGTGCTCGACGAGGAGTCCGGCCGTCCGCGCTTCCAGGGCGTATTCTATCCCGCCGACTCCACCTGGGCGGCCTCCGACGCGGTCATGTACGTCAACACGCTCGCGCGCTCGGTCGAGCCGAATATGGACGCTTTTATCAAAGACGACGTGGCGCACGAGCGCGAGAACTCGCCGAATCTCCAGGTGCGCGCGGGCGAGCCGATCCGGCTCTATGACGGCAAGTCGGCGCGCGTCAATCTGCTCACCGGCGACAAGTGGGGCAACTTCGAGTCGGTCGCCTACATCGACTCGTCGTCCGACTATGTCGCGATCGTGCTCACATCCAAGACCGAGGCCGCGTACAAGAGCGCGCAAGCGGCCTTCGTCGAGCTCGTCAAAAGCTACCGCGTCCTCGGCCCCGGCGCGGGGCTGTAGATGAAAAATTTCGCGCGACTCGCTCTCGCGTCGTGTCTCTTAGTTGCGCTCACCGGTTGCGCGGCCGAGCAGCCGAGCGCGCCGCGCGCCGACGCGGCGCCGAAAATTTTCGGTCCCGACGGCAGGGAGGCGAAGCTCGTCGTCAACTGGGAGCAGTCGGCGCTGCCGCAGCGCGACTGGGCTCCCTGGCTCGCTTATCTGCTCGGGCGCATCGAATATCGCTCTAAAAAAAATATCGCTGAAACCTACTACGGCCCTCAGCCCGCCGAGTTCGAGGAAGAAGTTTGGGCGCGCGATACGGCGACCCAGGTCTATGTCGAGCTGCGGCAGAAGGACCGTGACTTGGGCGTGCCGTATTTCGACGACCTCGTGCGCGTGCGCGCCGCGGGATTTCTCCGCGAGTACGTCTGGATATATTTGAACCGGAGCGGCTGGCGCGACCCGGGCGGCCTGCGAATCAAGGAATTCGAAGCATGGCAGCGCGTCAATCTCGTCGGACACCGCGCCGTGACCTACGGCTCGATCAGCCTCGAGCGACAGTAGCATCGCAATGGCCGGAAAAATCCATCTGTATCTCGCCGATGATCACCGGCGCCTCGAGATGCTGCTCGCGCGCGCCACGGCCGATCCGGAAAATATCGACCCGGCCTCTTACGCCGGCTTCCGCACGGGCTTATTGAAGCACATCGGCATGGAGGAAAAGATTCTTCTTCCCGCAGCGAAAAAGGGCACCGGCGCTCCGCTTCCCCTGGCGGCGAGGCTGCGCCTCGACCACGGTGCGCTCGCCGCGCTCCTCGTTCCGCCGCCAACGACGGCGATCGTCGAGGCGATTCGCGCGATTCTCGAGCGGCACAATCTTATCGAAGAGGGCGAAGGCGGAATCTACGATCAAGCGGAGCGCGCCGCGGGCGCCGATGCTGGCGAGCTTTTATCGCGGCTGAAGAATTTCCCCGACATAAAAGTCCTGCCGCATGTCGACAACGCCTTCGTCATGGAAGCCGCTCGCCGGGCCGTGGCGCGCGCGGGATACGATCTCGAAGTGTAGCTTTCGCTCGTTTCACAGTCGAGAACGCGGGTGGGGCGGAGCTGTGAGCTCCGCCCCGACCCCGCCAGGCGCCAATGTCAAACGTCTTTATCTCTGGCTTATCGACTTACTGACGCACCGCGCCGCCCCGCGGGTGCTTGGAATACCACTCCTCGGTCCACTTGGAGACTTCTTCCTTCTTGTCGCCGTAGCGCCTCTGGATGACGCCCTTGAACTTCTCGAAGTCGCCCTGCGCCTCCATCAGATCATCATCCGTTATCTGACCCCATCGCTTCTTCAAATCGCCCTTGAACTGGTTCCATTGGCCTTTGAATTGTTCCGCGTTCATAGAAATACCTCCTGCGAAAAAAATATGAGGCTGCGGAGGTAAGTCAACTCGGGTAAAATGAGGGGACAGGTAACTAAAAATTCGCCGGCGCGCCTTCCCGGCCCGCGGAAAGGCGATGTTCGAATCGGAACTATTTCGAACCCAGGCGATAAGGTCCCGGTTAGTCCGCCAGCTCGACTTTGATCAGCGCCGCGCCGTGGTTGTTCCCGACCCAGAAGGTCGGCGGCGAGGTTGTGTTGTCGACCGTGACGCGGCGAATGTTGGTCGTGCGCGGCAGTAAATATTCCACGAACTCGTCGGTCTTGGGATTCAGGCGCGCGACGCGGTCGTTCGACATGCCGCCGGTCCAGGCGTAGCCGTCCTTGTCGGCGATCGCATCGTAGGGATTCGACCACGGCGTCGGCACCGCCCACTCGCGCGTGCGCTCGGTCTTGGTGTCGAACATGCCGATCATGTTGCCGCGGTATTCCGCGAACCACAGCCGATCCTGCCCGTCCATGTGGCCGCGGCGCGGCGCGGAGTTGGGCGTCGGCGTCGGAAACGGCGTGACGTTCAGAGTCTTCGCGTCGACGCGGATGATGTACTGCCCGCCGAAGTTCGTGCCGTAGAAATTATTTTTCGAGTCGGAGATGACCCCGTAGCTTCCGAGGCGGTCGGCGGGCGGCCCTTCTTTCGGCAGCCCGCGCGAGTAATCGACCGTGTACCACTCGTTGGTCTTGGGATCGAGGCGGTACTCGTTGTCGCCGCCGATCCAGACCTTGCCGTCGAGGTTCAGATGCTTGGGGTCGACCATCGCGAGGCGCGCCTCGTTGTTTTCCATGAAGCCGGGCGCGGTCCAGGTCTGGAACTTGCCGCTTTTGCGGTCGAGCTTGACGACCGCGCCTTGGTACATCATGCCGAGCCACACGTTGCCGTCGGGGTCGAAGCGGATATCGAGCCCGCCGGCGGGCGCGCCGGGCTTGGTAACGGGGATCGCATACTCGACCGCTTTGCCGGTCTTGGGGTCGAGCATGCCGGCGAATTGCGAGCCGAAGTCCGAGTACCAGACCATGCCCTGGGAATCGAGCATCGCGTCGTGCGGCATCGCCTCGGGGCGCGGCAGATCGTACTCGGTGATAACGACCTTGGTCGCCTTGCCTTTGGGCCGCGGCAGCGTCTTCAGCGCGTAGCTCCACTTCTCGCTCTTGCTCAAGTTTACCGTGCTCACGTACTCGGCGAATTTTTTCATCTGCGCGAGCTGATTCGGCGACGGGTCGCGCACGCCGGGGCGCACCTGCGGCCGGAGCGGCGTGCTCCCCTGCGCGTAGGCGCGCATGCGCTTCAGCACGTCCATCATCTGATCGGCGGTGTATTTCGAGCGCGCGATGCGCTCGACCGTATGGCACGAGACGCAGCCCAAAAATCCCTGTTTCTGCTCGTCGCTGCCGGGCATGCTCATGAGCCACTCGCTGTTGGTGAGCTGCGCGGCGAGATCGGCCGCCTTCTTGAGCTTGAGATCGACCTGAGCGGTCTTGCCCGCGGCGACCTCCGCGGTCTTGGCGCCGTCGAGCTCGTAGCCGACGGCGCGGATCGCGAGCGTGTAGCGCCCGGCATCGAGCTTCGCCGCCGGGAAGCTGTAGCGCCCCTGCGCGTCGCTGACGACCGTGACGGTGGTCGTGGCGCCGTCGTGCTTGGCGGAGACGAGCACGCCTTCCATGCGCGCCTCGTCGGCCGAGCCGACCTGCCCGGCGATCGCGGCGGGAGGCGCGGCGGCGGCGAGCACCGCGCGCGGCGCGACGACGAACGATGCGAATGCGAGGACGAACAGGATTTTACGGCGCATAAAATTCCTCCCGGCCCTAGGCTGCATCCTATTAACACCCGGGACGCGAAATCGTCAAGGAGGTTTTCGCCGGCGCTGCGTGGTCTTTCCTCAGGCGGCGCGATACAATTCGCCGATCGTCTTTAACTAACGGCACGAAGGAAAGGGATTGATGAAAACGAACCGCAGATACAACGCCAAGATCCAGCGCGCGAAAGGACTTTTGGAGATCGCGGCGGCGATGTACGACACGTCGCTCTCATTCGAGACGCGCCGCGCGGCCGAGCGCGCGTTGCAGACCGAATCGCGCGTGGGATACGTGCTCGGCCTCGCCCTTGCCGCCGCGCCGGCACAGGGCGCGAAAGGTGTCTCGCTCTCGTTCGCCGCCGACAGCTTGCGCGAGCTGCGCTGGGTGGCGGAAAAAAAGATTTCGCTCGCGTGGGTGAATCCGTCGGTCGCGGCGACGCTCGCATACCGCGGCACCGGCCCGTTCCCGCGGCCGCTGCCGCTGCGGGCGATTGCGGTGTTTCCTTCCTACGACGTGGTCGGCTTCGCCGTGCACGAGTCGCTCGACATCTCGTCGCTTACCGAAATCAAAGAGAAAAAAATTCCGCTGCGGCTCGCGACGCGCGAGACCGGCCCGCGCGCCATCGCGGAAAGCCCGACGATGTTCACCGTCACCGCAGTGATGCAGGCGGCGGGCTTTACGCTCGGCGATCTCAGGCGCTGGGGTGGCAGGATCCATTCCGTCGAGCGGCCGAGCGATCCTCGGCGGCGCGCGGCGATCGAGCGCGGCGCGGTCGATGCGGTCTTTGACGAAGGCATCAAGAGCTGGGGGCAGACCGCGCTGGATCACGGCTTCCGCTACGTTCCCATCGAAGGCGCGGTGCTCAAGCGCCTCGCGCGCATGGGCTACCGCCCGTCGATCGTGCCGCGAGCCAGCTTCCACGGCATGCGCGCCGACGTGCAGACGGTCGATTTCAGCGGCTGGCCGATGGTCGTGCACCGAAACATGCCGAACGACGTCGCCTACGCGATCTGCGAGGCGATCGAGCTCAAGCGCCGCGCGCTCCCGACCGACAACTTCAAGCCGCTCTCAATCGGCCAGCTCTGCGCCGACGACGGCGAAGCGCCGCGCGGCATTCCGCTCCATCCCGGCGCGCGCCGCTTTTACCGCGACCGCGGTTACCTGTAAGGCTTGCAACCGGCACCGGCGGTGATATTAGCCTGCTCAGGCTTTGCCCGATCAAATACCCGGAGGAGGTGCATGCCATGGCGTACGATCTGGTCGTGAGACACGGAACGGTGATCGACGGAACCGGGCGTGCCGGCTACGAGGCCGACGTCGCGGTCGAGGGCGACAAGATCGCCGCGATCGGAAAAAACCTCGGCGCGGGAAAAAAAGAGATCGACGCGCGCGGCCTGGCGGTCGCGCCGGGCTTCATCGACCCGCACACGCACATGGACCTTTTTCTCGTGCTTTATCCGCATGGGAACCCGGTCGTGAACTTCGGCGTGACGACGATCGTGATCGGCGACTGCGGCGCGTCGGCGGCGCCGGTGCCCGACGGCGCCGAGCCGCGGAAAGTGCTCGTCTCGTATCTCAGGCGCGTGCTCGACAACTACGTCGACGACAAGGATTGGAAGTGGAAGACGTTTCCCGACTATTTGAATTATTTGAAAGGCCGCGTCGGCATCAACGTCGCCGCGCTCGTGCCGCACTCGCCGGTTAGGCTTTCGGTCATGGGCGAGGCCGCGTATCAGCGCGAGGCGAAGCCCGAAGAGATCGAGGCGATGAAGAACATGGTTCGCGAGGCGTTGGAGGCCGGTGCGGTGGGTTTCTCCACAAGCCCGCGCGGCGGCCCGGCGGTCCACGCCGGCACTCCCAGCACCTTCGCGACCGAAGAGGAACTGGTCGAGCTCGCGAACCTCGCCGCCGAGTACGGCGGCTGCTTCCAGTTCAACGGCTTTCAAAACATGCTCAAGCCCGCGAGCGGCTTTCCCGCGCTGATCGAGAAGGTGCGCGCGAACATGATCGGCAACGAATTTCGCGTCCGTCCGGGCGAAAAGGACGACGCGATGAAATCCATCGCCTTTATGGAGGAAGCCAAAAAGCGCGGCAAGGACATCAACGGCGTCGTGATTCCCTACATGCACATCCGGCGCTTCGGCGCCGCCGATTGCTTCATCTTCCACGGCCTGCCGTCGTGGGAGGCGATCAAGGGGTCAAACGAGCTGCGCCAGAAGCTGCGCGACCCGGCAATTCGCGCGCAGCTCGAGCGCGAGCGCGTCCAAGGCGCGGGCAAGCCCGAATTTCCCGAATGGCTTGGCTGGGACCGGGTTGTCTTTGAGCGCGTGCAAAAAGAAAATCTCAAGCCGCTGGAAGGCAAAAACGTCGAGGATATCGCGCGCCTGACCGACAAGCCGCCGATGGACGCCTTCTGCGATACGCTGCTCGAAGACGATCTCGCGTCGCGGCTGATTTTTTACGGCTGGGCGAACGCGCATCTCGACCGTCTCGCGGAGATGATCAAGAGCCCGCAAGGGCTGATCGGCACCGACGCCGGGGCGCACCTCGACCGCTTTTTCTGGCACGGCTCGCCGGCGCGCATTCTCGGCCACTGGTGCCGGGAGAAAAAATTATTCGGCTTGGAAGAGGCGGTGCATAAAATCACCGGGCTGCCGGCGGAAAAGCTGCGCCTCAACCGCGGGCGTCTCCTGGCCGGGCTGCCGGCCGACATCACCGTTTTCGACCCCGACAAGATCGACGACCTTGCGAGTGGGCGGCTGCCGGACAAAGTCGACGCCAACGAAGTGCGGCGGCATCCGCCGGGAATCGCGGCGGTCGTGGTGAACGGGAAAGTCGTCGTCGAGCGCGGCGCCTGCCTCGATGTTTTTCCCGGCAAAGTCACCCGCCAGGAGCTCTGCGCTCCGGCGCTCTAGGGAAAATTCAGAAGATCGAAAAAAGGCCCGGCGCTCGCAAGAGCCCGGGCCTTTGATTTACCTCACTGCACCGGGTGCGTCGAGTCGCGCGATCCGAGGAGATCCGACAACAGCTCGCGCGCCTTCAAGTCGATGCATTTGGCGCACAGCCGCGAGGTCGGCGGCACCTCTTCAGTATGCATGAAGTCCCGCGCCGGCCATGCAGGGCAGAGTTCCTCGAAGTGCCATTCTTCAGGACGGTTGTTCGCGCATCGAAATTGCGTTTTCATGCGTCCCTCCGTTGCCCCCAGGATAACAGGGGCGTCCGCGATGGAAACGAGGCGAACACCGCAAATCGCAGCCAATAATACCGGAACGCAGGGGGATTCGACGAAGAAACAGATGGGGGTTGATACCGGAATACGCTAAAGGTGTGGCCGCCGTAGATCTTTCGAGCTCGGGGTCAGTGCGTCTTCATGCGCACCTGCTTGGCGCTGCATTCGCCGCAGAGCTCGCCGCGCTGGGGGCGCATCTCGATCTGGAGGAAGTCGCTGGTCGGCCAGTGCGAGCAGGTCTCGCAGAAATGCCACATGAACTCGCCTTGCATCTTGCGGTAGACCGAATCGATCTGCTCTTCCCGCAGGTCGTCGATCTGGTGCAGGCGGTTGAGCGGCAGGTGGCTCCGCTCCGGATCCTGCAGGTTGGTGAAGCAGTGCGGGCAGGGCGTCATCAATGGAACGATGAATACGCGCTCAAGGCCCAGGTGGCGCAGGGTGAATTTTTCCTTGCAAATATAGCAGCGGAGCGTGATGGTCCATTTCGTCCGGCTGGCCATATGGCGGATATTCTGCCCTTGCCCGCCGTTAACTTCCAGCAGGCGATCGCCCGAGCTCCCGGTCAGCTCTTTTTCTGCTTGGCGACGATCTGGTCTTTAATCTTGTCGTACGTCGCCTTCGGCAACACTTTCTTCTGCACCAGCTCGTCCTTACCCTTGTAGGGACGGTTCTTGATTATTTTTTCGGCGTACGCGTCGCTGACACCCGGCAATTCCTTGAGCTCTTTCTCCGACGCGCTGTTAATGTCGACCGGCTCTTTCTTTTCCGCGGCCTTCGTGTCGGCTTTTTTCTCCGGAGGCGCCGGCTTCTCGGCGGCGAAGACTCCGGCGGCCGGCGCCGCGATAGTGAGGCAAAGCGCCGCGAAGACGGCGGCGACGATTCCGGTTAGGAATGTTTTCATGGGCTTACCTCCTGCATAAACATACCCGGCGGGCCGGTAAAGTAAAGACCCCAGCCGTGTTGCGCCGGCAGGGTCGGAAAGTCAACGATAACGCTTTCCTACGGCGGGCGCGGCCTGACGTCGGCGCGACTCACTCTACAATAATAAGATTTGTCGGAAGCGGCTTTTGCCGCTCTAGGCGCCGGCGTGCGCGCGTTTGCGCTGCCTAAGTGCCTCAGCGCGGCGCGCCGGGCGGCGCGGGCGCGAGAAATCTTTGCCGCCGTGCGCGGCGCCCACCGCCTTGAGCGCGGCGCGGCAGAGCTCGACGGGCTGAGCCCATTCGGCGGGCAGACCCTTCGCGTGCGCGGATCTCGCAAGCTCTTTACTAAATCTTCCGCCGCGGCCGAGCGCATCGAGACGCGGTCCGAGGGCAGCCGCCTCGCGGGGCTCGGTGGAATAAGGCGGCACGCGCGCGCTGCGAAAACGGCCGAGCTTGTCGGGCTTTCTGCCTCGGTAGCCGGTGCCGCCGCTCTCGCGCCGCACATCCTTCCAGCCCATTACGGCCTCGGCCACGAGCGCGTCTAGCGCGGGACCCGGTTTCAGCTCTTCGACGGCCATCATACGAGGATCATAACCGATTCATGTGTCACGCGCCAGAATCGGCGCGGTTCCAGCATCAGGACCCCGCGTCCGAAGCGGAACGGTTCTTTTCCTCGCGCAGGTCGATGATGCGATGAATTGGCCGGCGGCGCCGCGCGCAAGGTGCGGCTGGCGCCGCAATGGAAGCTCGCCGTGGTGAAGAGATTCGCAGCAGAATCTCTTTCGATGACGAAACTGCGGGGCTCGTAAAAGAGGGCGTCATCGCTCGCTTACATCCGCTCGCCCTTCGTCAGCTTTTCTCGTTCTTCGAGCTCCAAGCACTCCTCGCAGATGTTTTCCGGATCGGGAGGCTCCGGCTGCTCTAGATAGTTGACCTCCGGCCAATCGGGGCATTCGGGATGGAAGTGCCACTCGTCGAGCCGGTCGATGCTGCGTCTATACTTAACCGGCATGGGTGCTCCTGGTGGTAGTTCTTCTAAATTTTAGGCTAGGACTTCAAGAAACCTCAATGAAGGGTTTTCCCGGGTTGCGGTAAAAAATATGGGGCGAGAAAATCGGGCGGAATAGCCTCGCCCGATTAGCGGTGTCAGCGGCCGAAACAAGCCCGCCGAATCGGCCGCCGCGAACGCGCCGGATTAAATCGGGATCGCATAGGGTCATCGGTTTTCACGCGCCCGTGAAGAGCAGGAGCCGCTAAATAGGCTCGGGCAAGAACCGTGCTTTTCTGAAAAATTTAAACGCGAGAGAATCGGAGGTCGCGGCGTTAGTGGATATGAAGGCGCCTGGCAGGTAGCTTCACACCCACCACGCGCCGCCCCAATAAGCCGCCTGCCAGGCCGCGCAATGGTGCACCATTTAGGTCCGTCTGTCAAACTCCTCTAGCTGCTCGGAAGCTGCATCCGAAAACGAATGGATTGAGCGACTTCTTCATCCGCCTAAGGTATCTCCTCGCGTTGCCAGATCGCCCTCATCGGCGAAAATGTACCAAGGAGGTGATCATGAATAATAAGATTTTGGTGATCTCGCTGTTAGCGGGGTTGTTGGCGTTTGCAGGCTGCAGCTCGCACAACAGCGACCGCGGCGGCTCGACGTCCGGCTCGACTTCGGGCAGCGGCTCGAGTTCCGGCAGCATGTCGGGCTCGGGCATGTAAGAAGCGGGCGGTCGCGGATTGCGATAAGCGGGCGGAAGCCCGGTTCGATTCGCCTTCGCGAACCGATCGGACTCCCGCCCGTTTTTTGTCGCAGGAAATCATGGTTTCGATTCCGAATTTCTTATGGACAACGGGCCGCCCTCATGTTAATTTCCGATAACTTCCGAAAGTTCTTATGAGCGGCGAACGCGCAGGGGCGATGTTGACGTTGCGCGGTCTGGCGGCGTATGCCGACGCGGCGCGTCGCTGCGGAGAGGACGGAGCGTTTCTCGACGCCTCGGCGGTGCGACGGATCGAGCGCCTCGAGCGGCTGACCGGAGTTAAGCTCTGCGACATCTCCGGCGCGGGCGCGCGGCTTACGCGCCGCGGCCGCCTTTGCCTCCGTCATGCGGACAAAATTCTCGCGCAGGTGCGGCGCTTCGAGCAGGCATTCGGGGTCGGCCCTCCGCGGCGCGCGCCGCGCCGTCTGAGAATCGGCGCGACATTCAGCCCATCGGCCCGGCTGCTCGACTGGCTCCTCGCCTCATTCAAAAAAAGGCAGCCGCGCATCCCGGGCGTGCTGACCACCGCGAGCCGGCAGAAGATCGAGCCGATGCTGCTCAAGGGAGAGCTCGACATCGCCGTCGTAAGCGGCCATGTCTTGTCGCCGCGGCTCGTCTCCGAGCCGTGGCGTCGGGAAAACCTCGTCTTCTTCACCGCGCCGGAGCACCGGCTGGCGGCGAAGGATAAGGTGACGCCGGCCGATATTGCCCGCGAGCGGCTGGTCGTGCGCGGTGCGAGCGACGGCGGCGCGTCGAGCATCTACGTGCTCGAGCAAATCAAGCGGCGCGGCCACGAGCCGCGCGTGATGCTGCGCTGCAATTCGCCCGAGGCGGTAAAGCGCGCCGTGCGGAGAAGAGGCGCGGTCGGGCTGGCGTACTTGAATGTCGTCATGCCGGACGTGCGGCGCGGTGATTTCAGATGCCTCGACGTGCGCGGGCTCGATCTGCTCGCCGACAATTACATTGTCTACGTGCGCGACCGCCCGCTCAACGAGCCGGCGCAGGCGTTCAGAAAACTTCTGATGCGTTACCGCAAAGCCACGTGAGCGCAAAAGCGTCACCCGGCGGCCGGCGAAGATATCCTTTGCCCGGCCTCGATCTTTTCGGTATCGGTTGTCTAAAATCCCTTTCTTTATTACACTGACTCCGATGAATACTTCCGCGCCGCCGCTACCGTGTCCGTTTTGCGGCCAAGAACCGGGCAATCTTTTGATGGTCAAGATTTATTGCGCGAACGACGATTGCGCGATCTTCGATATTCCGTTCGATATCGGCAAGTGGAACCGCCGCGAAACGCCCGCCGGCGATACGGACGGCAAAACGAAATAAGAGTAGACGAGGGCAGAGCCATGTTGACGCGCGAAGAAAATGACAACTTGACGCGGGTCGGGCGCGGCACGCCGGCGGGCGAGATGCTGCGCCGCTACTGGCAGCCGGTCGCCGCCGCCGGCGAATTGTCGGCGGAGAAGCCGATCAAGTCCGTCCATCTCCTCGGCGAGAAGCTCGTCGTCTACCGCGATACCAAGGGCGGCTACGGCCTCGTCGGCGAGCGCTGCCCGCACCGGAGCGCCTCGCTCGCCTACGGCCGCGTCGACGCCGAGGGCATCCGCTGCCCGTACCACGGCTGGAAATTCGACGCGACGGGCCGCTGCCTGCAGCAGCCGGCCGAGCCGCCGGACGGCGGCTTCAAAGACAAGATCAAGCACACCGCGTATCCGGTAGAAAAATTGGGCGGCCTGCTGTTCGGCTATCTCGGTCCGCTGCCCGCGCCGGTTTTGCCGCGCTGGGACGTGCTGGCCTGGGAAGACGGCAGGCGCTGGATCGAAGTGCAGGAGCCGCTTCGATGCAACTGGCTCCAGCCGATGGAGAACTCCGTCGATCCCTCGCATCTCTACTGGCTCCACGGCGAAACCGCGCACCTCCTGCCGAACGTCGCGCGTTATGAGGAGGAGCACGAGTTCATTCCGTTCGAGTCGGGCATCTACAAGCGCCGGATCACGCCGGGAAAAAATCCCGGCGACCCTCCCGCGATCGATCAGCATCCGCTGCTGTTCCCGAACACGCTCCGGCACGTCTTTCGCGCCAAGGACAAGATGCTGCGCCACAACCTCCAAATACGCGTGCCGATCGATGACGGGCACACGCAGGTCTTCGTCGTCTACTTCGAGCCCAACGATAAAGACCGCACGCCGGCCGACGCCGACGTTCCGTGGTCTTATTTCCCGATCCGCGACGAGCAGGGTCGCTACCGCCTCGAGCACGTCCTCGTGCAGGACGCGATGGCGTGGGAGACGCAGGGCACCGTCACCGACCGCAGCGAGGAGCATCTCGGCGTCGGCGACGAAGGCATCATCGTCTTGCGCAAGCTTCTGCGCGAGCAGATCGAAGCCGTGCGCCAGGGGCGCGATCCGCTGGGCTTCGTCCGCCACGCCGACAACAAACGGATCATGGAATTCGACGTGATCAACGAGCGCATCGGCGTTTTGCCGCGCGAGCAGAAGGTCGCTTAGCCTTTCGCAGTATTCTATGAAGCCGCATCCCGGCGGGCTTCTCTGCGCCGTTGTTATCCTGCTCGCCGCGACCGCCGCGCGCGCCGCCAATTCCTCCGATTGGGACAAGATCGTCGTCGCGGCGAAGAAAGAAGGCCGCGTCAACCTCTACGTCGGCCGCTACGGCACCGAGCCGCTGCTGAACGAGTTCCGCCGCGAATATCCCGACATCCAGATCACGAGCGTCAACGGGCAGGGAAGCCAGCTCGGCGCGCGCATCATGACCGAAGCGCGCGCCGGCAAAGTCATCGCCGATATTTTCAGCGGCGGCGCCACGACCAATTACAACATCCTTTACAAAGGCAAGGCGCTCGACTCGATCAAGGCGGCGCTCGTCCTGCCGGAGGTGCTCGACGTCTCGAAGTGGTACGGCGGCGCGCACTTCTACACCGACCCCGAGGGCAGCAGCGTCTTCGTCTACGTCGCCAACCCGAGCAGCTCGGGTCTCTATTACAACACGACGCTGGTCAACTCCAAGGACTTCAAATCGTACTGGGACGTCGTGAATCCAAAATGGAAAGGCAAGATTGTCGCGCAGGACCCGGCCGGCAACGGCATCGGGCCGCCGCTAGTTTTCTTTTACAAGAATCCCGAGATCGGTCCCGAATTCATCCGGCGGCTGTTCGGCGCGATGGACTTGACCTTCGGGCGCGACCGGCGGCAGATCAGCGACTGGCTCGCGAGCGGAAAATTCTCGATCTGCCTCGGCTGCCGCGAAGCGATCAAAGCCAAAGAGCAGGGCCTTCCCGTCGACGAATTCGGAACCGAAGATTGGAAAGAGGGGATCTACATCACGAGCGGCGGCGGCTCGCTCAGCCTCATCAAAGGCGCGCCGCATCCGAACGCCGCGCGCGTTTTCATCAACTGGTTTCTCTCACGCAAGGGCCAGACGGCGCTGCAAAAGTATCCCGATCTCTACGGCGAGGCCGCGCCGAACTCACGGCGTATCGATATCCCGAAAGACGGCCTCCCGCCGGAGAGCCGCATCGTCAAGGGACGGAAGTACCTCGACATCTCCGACATCGAGCTGCAGGACGCCGCGCCGGTCCTGAAGTTCATTAAAGAAGTGCAGGCGGGGACGGGGAGATAGTCTAGCGACCGGAGCGCACCAAAGCCGCCCGTTCGCGAATCTGGTCTTTGGCGAGAGGCTGAAACATGGCGAGTTGGTATAGAACTGACCGCTGATTGTCGTCGTAGCGGACGGTAAAGCGAAACACCTTCATCGTCGGTCCGGAATCGTAAACCCATGGCAGCGCTTCCTTGGTGACACCGATCGGTTCCGCGAATCCCTTCCAATCGTCGTTGCGCACAACCGGCTCAAGATCGCTGACTAAAGTTTTAATCGGATCGAAGGTAACGTCTTCGACAATCACCGCGAGCACGTTGTGATTCGTCTTATTTCGAAAGCTGAAATTCCAAACCAGCTCAGGCTCTCTGCTGTTTTTAGGACTTGGGCCGACAAGCATGCCCGCGACTTCGATCTTTATCCGTAAATCTTCCGCCGGGACGGGACCCCGAGCGCTGATGTTAGCCACTATTTTTTGCCCGCCGGCGATGCCGATCTCGATAGTCTCCGTCGGCTGGGCCATAGCGGAGAACGGCAGAGCGAATAAACTCGCGCCGAAGATACCAGCGAGAGCTTTTGATAAATAAAGCGCTCTCATCCGTCGCGGTAATATGAAGCCTTCGGGCTTAGGTTGTCAAATTGTCCACCCGCCGCATGAAAATAGCGTATCCGCACGGCTTAAAAACACTATTGACGAGTCTGGATATTAGGGCTTTAATCGCCCGTATCACCCGCACATTCGAAGGAGGCGGTTCGCCATGGATGAGAAAAAAGGCAAGGGCGTTTCGCGCCGCGATTTCTTGAAGCGCGTCGGCGCCGGCTCGGTCGGCGCGGCGGTGATTTCCAAGGGGCTGCTCGACGCGCCCGGCGCGGACGCGTATCCGACTGAGGCGGTGCAGCCCGCCAAGGGGCGCTCGATCGTGACGCTGAAGGTAAACGGCAAGAGCTATCGCGTCGAGGTTCAGCACCGCCAGACGCTCGCCGAGGTCCTGCGCGACGAGATCGGCCTCACCGGCACGCGCATCGGCTGCGACCGCGGCGAGTGCGGCGCCTGCACCGTCATTATCGACGGCCGCAACATGTACTCCTGCAGCCAGCTCGCGGTCTGGATGAACGGCAAGGACATTCTCACGGTCGAAGGGCTCGCCAAGGGCGACAAGCTCGATCCGCTCCAGCAGGCGTTCATCGATCACGACGGGCCGCAGTGCGGCTTCTGCACCTCGGGGCAGATCATGTCGGGCAAGGCGCTGCTCATGCGGAATTCCAGTCCGACAGAAGCGCAGGCGCGGCGCGCGCTTTCCGGCAATCTCTGCCGCTGCGGCAACTACAACCGCGAAGTCGAAGCGGTGCTCGCCGCCGCCAAGGCGCGATAAGGAGACGATCATGGCGCAAAAAGAATTCTCCGTGGTCGGCAAGGCGACGCCGCGCATCGACGGCTTCGAGCGCGTGACCGGCAAGGCGGAATACACCGGCGACGTGCAGCTTCCCGGGATGCTCTACGCGCGCGTGCTCAGGAGCCCGCACCCGCACGCGAAGCTCTTGAGCATCGACACGTCCAAGGCCGAGAAGCTTCCCGGCGTGAAGGCGATCGTCCACAGCTTCAACACGCAGGTGACCTGGGCGAGCGGCGGCCTCACGCAGAAGCGAATGATCTTCAACAACCCGGTGCGCTACGTCGGCGACGCGGTCGCCGCCGTGGCGGCGACGGACCGCTATGTCGCGGAGGACGCGCTCGAATTGATCGAAGTGAAATACGAAAAGCTGCCTTACGTGCTCGACGCGGCCGCGGCGCTCAAGCCCGACGCGCCGAAGATTTATCCCAAAGGCAACCTCTCCGTCGGCGACGGGCGCGTCACCGCGCCGATCCGCGAGCAGTGGGGCGACGTCGAGAAGGGCTTCAAGGAAGCCGACAAGGTTTACGAGGACACGTACATCAGCAAGCATGTCAACAACGCGCAGATGGAGCGGCGCGTGAGCGTCGCCAGGTGGGACGGCGCCAAGCTCACCGTCTATGCCTCGACGCAGGGCATATCGAACGCGCGCGGCGACATCGCCAAGGCGCTCGACCTGCCGCTGAGCCGCGTGCGCGTCGTGTGCAAATACATGGGCGCGGGCTTCGGCAACAAGAACCAGGCGCAGGACTACGACATGATGGCGGCGGTTCTGGCCAAGGCCGCGGGCCAGCCGGTCAAGCTCGAATTCACGCGCGAGGACGACTTCATCGGCATGCACGGCCGCTGGGCCTCCGAGCAGAATTACAAGGTTGGCGTCAAGAAAGACGGTACGATCACCGCGGTCGAGCTCAACGCCATCACCAACATGGGCGCGTACCGCAAACAGAGCGGCGACCTGACCGGCTGTGATTTCTACAACATCCCCAACTACAAAAAAGTCGTGAGCCCGACGCATACCAACACCGTCGTCGCGGCGAATTACCGCGCGCCGGCCTATCCGCAGTCGGTCTACGGCTTCGCCTCGATGCTCGATCAGATCGCTTTCGATCTCGGCATCAACCCGTACGACATGTTCTTGAAAAATCGCGCGCGCCTCGCCAAAGGCAAGAGCCAGTTCAGCTCGAACGCGATGGAGGCGTGCATCGTCGAAGGCGCGCAGAAGATCGGCTGGCGGGAAAAATGGCATCCGGCGGGCGCGTCGAAGGGCGCGAAGCTCCACGGCATTGGCATGGCGCTCGGCGGCTATCCATTCAGGCTGGGGCTCGGCGCGGCGACGATCCGGCTGCTTCCCGACGCCACCGCGCACGTAATCGTCGGCGTCGTCGATATCGGCACCGGCGCCAAGAGCACGATGGCGATCATCGCCGCCGAGGCGCTCGGCATCCCGCTCGATCAGATCCAGGTCGCGAGCGGCGACACCGACGTGACGCCGTACTCGATCGGCGAGTCGAGCAGCCGCACGACTTCTTTCACCGGCACGGCGGTCATCGCCGCGGCCGAGGATGTGCGCAAGCAGATTTTCCAGGTCGCCGCGCCTGAGCTCGAAGCGAAACCGGAAGAGCTCGATCTCAAGAACGGAATCGTTTTTCTAAAATCCGATCCGGGGCAGAAAATGCCGCTCGCGAAAGCGATCCGCAAAGTCGAGTCCGAGATCATCGGCCGCGCGACGACCAATCCCACGTGGCCGGAAGGCATCGACGGCAAGGCGTTCGCCGCGCATTTCTGCGAGGTCGAAGTCGACCGCTTCACCGGGCAGGTGCGGCTCACGCGCTATGTCGCGGCGCACGACAGCGGCACGATCATCAACCGCCTCACCGCGGAAAGTCAGGTGAAGGGCGGCGTCACGCAAGGCATCGGGATGGCGTTCACCGAAGAATTGCTTATCGATCGCCCGACGGCGACGCCGATCAACCCCAACTACCGCGACGCGAAAGTCCCCACGCATCTCGAAGTCCCTGAGATCGAGGTCATCTTCGTCGACTCCTACGATCCGTACGGCCCGTTCGGCGGCAAGGTTGTGGGCGAGCCGCCGATCACGCCGTCGGTCGGGACGATCGCCAACGCGATCTTCAACGCCACCGGAAAACGGTTCAAGGAGCTGCCGATCACGCCGGACAAGATCCTGCGCGCGATCCAGGTCTGACAAGCCGGAGGAATGCGATGAAAAGTTTTGAAAACGTCGATCCGAAGAGCGTCAAAGAGGCCGTCGGCCTGCTGCAGAAATTCGCCGGCGAGAAAAAGAACGCCGCCGTAGTCGGCGGCGGCAGCGAGTACCTCCAGCTCATGAAGGTGCGTGTGGCGACGCCGGACTACATCGTCAACTTAAAGACGATCCCCGGCTTGAGCTACATCAAAGAGGATTCCGGCGGTTTCCGCATCGGCGCGCTCACGACGCTGAGCGAGCTGGAAGAGCACAAGGGCGTGCAGGAAAAATTATTGTTTCTCTCGCAAGCGGCCGGCGAAGCCGCCTCGCCGCAGATTCGCAACGCCGGCACCGTCGCGGGCAATCTCTGCCAGCGGCCGTTCTGCTGGTACTTCCGCTCGGCGAGCCATGTCTGTCTGCGCAAGGGCGGCGAGATCTGCTATTCCGTCGCGGGCGACAACCGCTATCATGCGATCCTCGGCGGCGGCCCGAGCTACATCGTCCACCCGTCCGATCTCGCGCCGGCGCTGGTCGCGCTCGACGCGAAGATCAAGATCGCCGGCCCTTCCGGAGAAAAGACGATCCCGCTGGAGAAATTTTTTGTGACGCCGCAGGTGAACGCCCGGCGCGAGAACATTCTCGGCCCGGCGGACATCGTCACGGAGCTTCAGGTGCCGCTGCCGAAGGCCGGCAGCAAGGGATTCTACTACAAAGTCCGCGAGCGCCAGGCGTGGGACCACGCGATCGTGAGCGTCGCGACGGTCGTCCAGAGCGCGGGCGGCGCGGTGCGCGACGCGCGCGTCGTGCTCGGCGGCGTCGCGCCGATCCCGTGGCGCGTGACGAAGGCGGAGGAGTCTCTGCGCGGCAAGGCGATCGACGACGGCGCCGCGCAGAGGGCCGCGGAGATCGCGCTCGATGGCGCCAAGCCGATGAAGGACAACGTCTACAAGATCGAGCTCGCGAAGAATCTCGTCCGGCGGGCGATCGTCGCGTCCGCTTAAGATCGCATGCGAATCGCAACGTTCGGCGGTTCCGCGCTCGCGCTTCTCTTTGTCTTGTCTTTTTCGGCGGCGGCGCAGGAGGTCATCCCGCTGCAAACGCGCCCGGGCGTGACGGAAACTTATTTTCTCGCGAGCGCGCCGAAAAATCCGCAAGCCATCGCGATTCTGTTTCCCGGCGGCGGCGGCTACATCAAAATCCGCAGCGAAAACGGCCAGCCCAAGTTCGACGGCGGGAATTTTCTCGTCCGCGTGCGCGCCGAGTTTGTCAAGCGCGGCGTCGTCGCCGCGATCGTCGACGCGCCGTCGGACCAGCAGCGCGGCGACGGCATGGGCGACGACTTCCGCCTTGGCGCGGAGCATTTCACCGACATTGCCGCCGTCGCAGCCGATGTGAAAAAACGGTTTCCCGACAAGCCGGTCTTTCTCATCGGCACGAGCCGCGGCACGGTCTCAGCCGCCGCCCTCGGCGTCCGTTTCGGCGATCAGGTCGGCGGCGTCGTCCTGACCTCGACGCTGTTCCGCAGGGCGGGATCGTCGCCGTCGAAGCAGGGACTCAGCCGCTTCGATTTCGCGACGGTTAAAGTACCGCTCCTGTTCGTGCATCACGTCTCCGATCAATGCGAATTCACACCTTACGCGGACGCGCAACGCCTCTCCAGCCAATATCCGCTGATAACCGTGCTCGGCGGGGACACGCCGAAGTCCGGGCCTTGCGACCCGTTCGCGCAGCACGGCTTCTACGGCAAGGAATCGGAAACGGTTGAGGAGATGGTCAACTGGATGCTGAAAAAACCGCATAAAGATATGGTCAAGTAGGAGTCACGTCATGGCAAGAATCAAACACGTCGCTATCCGCACGGCCGATCCCGAGAAAACGGCGGCATTTTACCAGGAAACGTTCGGCCTCAAGCGGGCGGGGCTGGGAAAGAACGGAATTTACTTGACCGACGGCCACATCAATCTCGCGATCCTCAAGGGCGGGGACAAACTCGGCATCGAGCACCTGGGATTTCAGGTCGACGACGTTGAAGGGACGCTCGCGCGTGTCTCGGCGCTCGGCGGCAAACCGCTGGGCGAGCGCGTGAATGTGACGCCGACCGACGCCGTCAATCCACAGTCGTATTACGAGATCAAATGCCTGGGTCCCGACGGACAGATCATCGATGTGTCGGGTTCGGGCTGGGTGGGAACGGATTGAAATATGGTTTAAGGGTTTCAGGGTTTAAGAGTTGAAGGGTTAACCTTTCAACCCTGTTAACTCTTCAACCTCGCTAGCTCTTCCGCGCGCGGTCTTCCTGCTTCGTGGGCTGCGGCTTGTCGTCTTCTTTTCGCTTCCGGTCGCCTTCGGGAACGATCAGCATGCGCCGGTAGGTGCCGGTCCCCAGGCTCTTCGTGGTCAGCCACGGATCGTCGGCCAGCGCGGCGTGGACGATGCGCCGCTCCGCCGGGCCCAGCGGATCGACGTTGATCGCCTTGCGCTGCCGCTTCGCTTTTTCTCCGAGCCTGAGGGCCATATCCTCCAGCCCCTTTCGACGCTGCTCGCGGTAGCCTTCGGCGTCGATCTCCAGGTGAACGCCGCGGCGCGTCTCGGGGATCATGCGCGTCAACAAATAATGCAGCGCCTCGAGCGGTTGGCCCTTGTTGGCGCTGAGGAGGCCGCCGGTTTCGCCCTGAATCTCGAAAACGATTTCCTCCGGCTGATCGCCGCGCTTGGCCGCAACGCGCGCGTGGATGCCCATGTGGCGGAGAATCTCCGCCAGCGCCTCGCGGCCTTTTTTCTCGGCCGCCGCAATGTCGGCGGGATCGACGTTTCGCTCCCGCGCTTCCGCGCGGCCGCCGCGCTCTTCGCCGTATTCGTCGGAAGACTTCAGCGACGCGCGCACGCGCGCCTTCTTCGCGCCGATGCCGAGGACGCCGCGCCGCGGCTCGACGAGGACCTCGATGACGGCATCGTCGCGGCGGACGCCGAGGATCTTCAATGCGTTGGCTATCGCCGCTTCAAGAGTATCGCCTTCGGCTTCGATCGGATCCATTCGTGGTCAGCGATGCATGCGGTTGGTGATGTATTGCTGCGCGATGCTCAGCAGGTTGTTGACCAGCCAGTAGATGGTCAATCCCGACGGAAAGTTGATGAACATGAAAGTAAAGACGACCGGCATGATCATCATCATGCGCCGCTGGTTGGGATCGCCCGCGCTGGGCGTCATCCACTGCTGCAAAAACATGCTGGCGCCCATCAAGATCGTGAGGATGGGAATGCCGAAGTGCCAGCCGGCGAAATCGATCGGCAGCGACTCCCAGTCGGGACGGGAGAGATCTTTGATCCAGAGAAGGGGAGCGTGGCGCAGCTCAATCGGGGTCCGCAGCGCGTTGTAGAGGCCGATGAATACCGGAAACTGGAGCAGCATCGGCAGGCAGCCGCCGACGGGATTGACCCCGTTGCGGCGGTAAAGCTCCATGATCTCCTTGTTCAAGCCTTCCTTGTCGTCTTTGTATTTTTCTTTCAGCCGCTCCATCTGCGGCTGTAATTTCTGCATCTGCTTCATCGACACCATGCTCTTGTGCGTGAGCGGCGCCAGCGCGACCTTGATGATGACCGTCAAAAGAATGATGTCGAGCCCGTAGCTTCCCGTGAAGCGGTGGAAGAAATGCAGCGCATACAGGAGCGGGATGGAGATGAACGCGAACCAGCCGAAATTGATCGAGTGTTCGAGGCCGCGGCCGACGCTCTTCAGGACGTCGAGTTCTTTCGGCCCGATAAATAGCGTTTCGCCTTTGGCGGTGGGAGGCTGAGCGATGGACGAGAGAATCGCCGTTCCCGTCTCGCGCACCGTCAGCGTTTGCTCCACGCTGTCGTCCGGCAGAACGGCGAAGAGGAAGTAGGTATAGCCGAAGCCCCCCCAGGCGATCTTGCCGGTGTAGGATTTGCTTTTGAGCGCGTCGCCGTGCTCGTGAATGAATTTCCCGTTGATGTCGGCGAGCAGGCCCTCGAACGGTGTGTCGCTGTTCGGGCTCGGCGGGCGGGCGTCGGCGGTAAGAACGACCGCCGGCGCGGCGCCGCCGGAAGCGCCCAGGTTCAGGCCGATCGTATAGCCCTGACCGGTGAAGGTGAACTCCTTTGAAACCGCCGGGCCGCCGGGAATCTGGCCCTGAAACGAGAGCCGGCCTTGCTGCGCGCCGGAGAGGCGCTGGTCGCCGCCGGATGCCGAATAGCCTACGGCTTCGTCGCTGAGCACCGCACTGCCGTCGGCCGAGCGAACCTCGACGCCGAGCGAATATGGCACTCCCGGGACCGATAGGATCATTTCCTGCGGCGGGCTGTTTTCATCGACCGTCGCGCGGTAATGCTTCAGCTTGAAGCTTTTCAGGCGCGCGCCCTGAGTCGTAAAAACCGCGATGTAATCGTCGGTCTCGATCTTGATCTCCCGCGCGCTCCCGGGCTTACCGGGAGTCTGCGGCGCCGCCTGCTTGAGCTTTGCCTGCTCCTGTGTCGCGGGCGGCGTTTCGCGGATCGCCGGCGGCGGCGTCTCCGGCGGCTTCTGGTCGCGCTTCTCGTCGATCTGCGGCGGTGGCGGCGGCGGAAAGAAGTGCGAGACGAGGAGCTGGTAGCCGATCAGTATCAGGAGCGAGAGAGCGACCGCTATGAGCGCGCGTTTTTCCATGAAAGTTTACTCAGGGACGGGATCGTAGCCGCCCGGATTTCCCGAGTGGCAGTGGAGCAGACGCATAAGCGCGATGCGCAATCCGCGAAAAACGCCGAAACGTCCGACCGCCTCTTCCGCATAGGCCGAGCAGCTCGGATAAAAGCGGCACGCGCCCGGGAGCAGGGGAGAGACGCCGGCGCGATAGACGCCGAGCACGAGAAGGATAAATTTTTTGACCAAAACCGTGCCTCTAGGCCCGCCCGTCGCCGCGGATCAACACCCGCCCGAGCTCGCCGGCGACGTCCACGAGGGAAAGCCGATCGGCTCCCTGCTTGGCGATGACGACGATATCGCTCGACGGAATCATCCGGCCCTTCTGCCTGCGAAAAAATTCGCGCACGAGTCTCTTGATGCGGTTGCGCGCCGGCGCGTTTCCAATCCGGGTGGTGACGGTGATGCCGATCCGGTTTTGACCCACGTTATTGCCTTTGCGGAGAACGATAAAATGGGAGGTGTGGACTCTTTTTCCCTCCCGCGTGAGGGTCAGAAACTCGGAGCGCTTGGTGAGGCGGGCTCGTTTAGGAAAACCTTCTCCCCCCGAGGCGGGCTCCATTCCCTACGTGCGCGGCCGTTTCGGCGGAACGCTCACGGTCAGCCGCTTGCGCCCTTTGGCCCGTCTGCGCTTTAAAACGTTGCGCCCCCCGGGCGTCGCCATCCGCGCCAGAAATCCGTGCGTCCGCTTGCGTCGAATATTACTCGGTTGATACGTTCGCTTCATGCGTTAAAGTCCTCCGGCCTGGCCACTCCTCAGCCGAATTTTGAGTTGAATCATATAGGGGCGGATTTGTCAATTTAAAACGCGATCGCGTCTCCGAACGGAGAGCTTTCAGCCCGTGTAGGTCAATGCGACGTGGAGGAGGGCTTCGGTCGTGAAAATGCCGAGTTCGCGCATCCCCATTTTTTTATGCGCGCGCAGCGATGGGGCGTTGTCGGCGCGGATAAACGTCATTGCCGGCCTGCCGGGCAAACGCGCGCGCAAATCCTCGAACATCATCCCGGCCAATCCTCTGCCGCGTTCGGCGGCGTCGACGCAAACGGGACCGTAGAGGTAGCAATCGGGCGGCGGGGGAAACCTGCGGAGCATCTCCTGGACGACAGGTACGTGGGCTTTCGCCGCCAGCGAGGTCGATAGAAGGTAGCCGACCAGTTTGCCGTCTCGCCGGGCGACGATGATCGGCATTTCGCGCATGGTCCGATCGAACCAGTCGGCGGTCTGGCGCACCGAGAGACCGCCGCCGCGGTCGATCACATTCAGGTCTTGCAGGGCGATGATCTCGGGAATGTCTTGCGGGGTCGCGAGAGCAATCTGGTAATCTGCGTTCATTCAAAAAACAGACTATCGGTCATACCCAAAAGACCGCCGTCAGGTGCGCTCCGCCTTGAGCGAGCGCAGCATCAGGTCGCGCACGGCTTCCACCGGACTTTTTCCCTCGTAGAGTACGCGGTGCATCTGCTCGACGATCGGCATCTCGACGCCGAGCTTCTGCGCGAGCAGGTAGACCGAGCGCGTGTTGGTGATGCCTTCGGCGACCATGCGCATGCCCCTGGCGATGTCGTCGAGCTTGCGGCCGCGCGCGATCTCGAGGCCGACTCTGCGGTTGCGGCTCAAATCGCCAGTCGCGGTGAGAACGAGGTCGCCGAGGCCCGGCAGACCGGAGAGCGTAAGCGGATCGGCGCCCATCTTGACGGCGAGGCGCGTCATCTCGGCCAGGCCGCGCGTGATGAGCGCGGCGCGCGCGTTGAGCCCGAGCCCGAGGCCGTCGCTGATGCCGGCGGCGATCGCGATGACGTTTTTGACGACGCCGCCCATCTCGACGCCGACGACGTCGCGCGACGTATAAACGCGAAAATTCGGCCCGCCGAGCATCCCCTGGACTTCGCCGCCGATGCGATCGCTTGACGCGGCGACGGTCACCGCCGCGGGCTTGCCGCGCGCGACTTCGAGCGCGAACGTCGGACCCGATAAAAAGGCGTGGCGCTCGGCGCGGGCGGCGCCGAAGATATCTTTCAGCACCTCGCCCATGGGCGCAAGCTTTTCTTCGTCGATGCCTTTCGTCGCGCAGACCAGAAGGGATTGAGCGTCGACCGCCGGCGCCGCGGCGCCGATCACGACGCGAAAATAATGCGACGGAACTGCAAGAAAAAGTGCATCCTTGTTCTGCACCGCCTCGTCGAGCGAACGGGTCGCTTGGATCGCGTCGGGGAGCTTAATTTCAGGCAGATAAGCGGGATTTTCTTTGCGCTGCTGAATATCGCGGAAAGTTTGCTCGCCGTGGCACCAGAGCGTGACCTCGTGCGCCTTTTCCGCGAGCAGCTTGGCGAGCGCCGTGCCCCAGCCGCCCGCGCCGATCACTCCGATTGCGCGGCCCATGTGGTTCGATCTCTTGCCGTTGCGCCCGGCGATTTGTCGCGGGGCGAGCGGGTTTCAGTAACCGTTATCCCTCGGGCTCTGGCTCCGGAGATGCCGGCGGTTCCGGCGCGCTCTCTTCCTCGTCTTCTTTTTCGGCCAGGCGGGCGAGCGACACCAGTCGTTCGCCTTCTTCGAGGTCGATAAGACGCACGCCCTGCGTGTTTCGTCCGATGATGCGGATGTCTTTGACGCGGAGCCGGATGATCTTGCCGATGTTGGTGACAAGCATGAGCTGGTCGTCTTCGCTGACCATCTGTACGCCGACGACGCGGCCGGTCTTGTCGGTGGTCTTCATCGTGATGATGCCTTTGCCGCCGCGCGATTGGAGCCGGTATTCGTCCATCTGCGTCCGCTTGCCGTAGCCCTTCTCCGACGCGGTCAGGATATTGGCGCCGGGGCTCGATATCTCCATGCTCACGACGGCGTCGTTTTCCTCCAGCGCCATGCCGACGACGCCGTAGGTGTCGCGCCCGGTGGGCCGCACCTGCGATTCCTTGAAGCGGATCGACTGGCCGTCCTGCGTCGAGAGGATGATCTCCTGGTTGCCGTCGGTGAGCCGCACGCTGATGACCTCGTCGTTCGGCTCGATCGCGATAGCGCGGATGCCGCTCGCGCGCGGATTGGCGTAGGCCATGAGCTCGGTCTTCTTGATCAGCCCGCGCTTGGTGGCGAACACGAGGTGGCGCCCTTCCTGGAATTCCTTGACAGGGAGAAAGGCCGAGACCCGCTCGCCCTGCTCGAGGTTGAGCAGGTTGACGATCGGGCGGCCGCGCGCGGCGCGGCCGGCTTGCGGCAGCTCGTGGACCTTGATCCAGTAGACCTTACCGATGGTCGTGAAAAACAAGATGTACGAATGCGTCGAGGCGACGAAGAGGTACTCGACGAAGTCCTCCTCGCGCGTGGTCGTGCCGATCTTCCCCTTGCCGCCGCGGCGCTGCGCGCGGTAGAGCGCGGCGGGGTTCCGCTTGATGTATCCCTCGTGCGAGATCGTGACCACCATGTCCTCTTCGACGATCAGGTCCTCGACCGAGATCTCCTCGGTGCGGTCGATGATCTCGGTGCGGCGGGCGTCGCCGTAGTTCTTTTTGATCTCTTGCAGCTCCTCGACGATGATGCGGTAAATTTCTTTCTCGTCGGCGAGGATCGCCTGCAGCCTCGCGATCTCGACGACCGTTTCCGCGTGCTCCTCTAAAATCTTGTCGCGCTCGAGGCCGGTCAGGCGCTGGAGCCGCAGATTGAGGATCTCCTGCGCCTGGATCTCGCTCAGGCTGAAATTCTGCATCAATCCTTCTTTGGCGATCTTCGCGTCGCGCGCCGCGCGGATGAGCGCGATCACTGCGTCCAGGTGATCGAGAGCGATCTTGTACCCTTCGAGAATGTGGAGCCGCTCTTCGGCCTTGCGCAGATCGTAGGCGGTGCGCTGCGTGACCACTTCCTTGCGGTGGTCGAGGAAGGCCTTGAGCGCTTCCTTGAGGTTTAGGACTCGCGGCCGCCCCTCGACGATCGCCAGCATGTTGACGCCGAAGGACTCCTGCAGCGGGGTGTGCTTGTAGATCTGATTGATGACGATCTCGGCGACGGCGTCGCGTTTGAGCTCGATAACGATGCGCATGCCCTCGCGGTCGGACTCGTCGCGCAGATCGGCGATGCCCTCGATCTTTTTCTCGTTGACCAGGTCGGCGATCTGCTCGATCAGCCGCGCCTTGTTCACCATGAAGGGGATCTCGCTGACGATGATCTGCTCTTTGCCGGTGCGCTTGACGGTCTCGGTGAAGACCTTGCCGCGCATCTGGATGATGCCGCGGCCCTCCTCGTAAGCCTGGACGATCGGGTTCTTGCCGTGGATAAACCCGCCGGTCGGAAAATCCGGCCCGGGGATATATTGCATCAACTCTTTGATGGTGATCTCGGGCCGCGCGATCATCGCGACGAGACCGTCGATGACTTCGCCGAGGTTGTGCGGCGGAATATTCGTCGCCATGCCGACCGCGATGCCGGCGGCGCCGTTGACGAGCAGATTCGGGATACGCGAGGGGAGGACGGTCGGCTCTTTGAGCGAATCGTCGTAGTTCGGCACGAAATCGACGGTCTCTTTTTCAAGGTCGGCCAGCAGCTCGTCGGCGAGCCGGGACATGCGGATTTCGGTATAGCGCATCGCCGCGGGAGGGTCGCCGTCGATCGAGCCGAAGTTTCCCTGACCGTCGACCAGCGGGTAGCGCATCGAGAAGTCCTGCGCGAGGCGCACGATCGTGTCGTAAACCGCCATGTCGCCGTGGGGGTGGTATTTGCCGATGACGTCGCCGACGACGCGTGCCGATTTCTTGTAGGCCGTATTCCAGGTGTTCCCCATGTCGTACATCGCGTAGAGCACGCGGCGATGGACCGGCTTCAAGCCGTCGCGCACGTCGGGCAGCGCGCGCCCGATGATGACGCTCATCGCGTAGTCCATGTAGGACTGACGCATCTCGTCTTCGATATAGACCGGGATTTTTTGCGGCGGTTTGGTGGTGCTATCCATGGGCAGCTAAGAAGCTCTCAGCGCTAAGCTTTCAGCTTCGGATTGGAAATTTTCTTGACAGGCGGTTGATAGCCGGCAGCTTTTAGACATCCAGGTTCTTGACCGTGAGCGCATGGTCCTCGATGAACTTCCG
Source organism: Binatia bacterium (assembly GCA_036522615.1). Classification (GTDB taxonomy): domain Bacteria; phylum Desulfobacterota; class Binatia; order UBA9968; family UBA9968; genus JAJPJQ01. Next base: position 27,305 of record DATDFN010000115.1, read on the forward strand.
CCGCGGCTCGACCTCGTCGCCCATGAGGGTCGAAAAGATATCGTTCGCCTCGACGGCGTCCTCGATGCGGACCTGGAGCAGCACGCGCGTCTCGGGGTTCATCGTGGTTTCCCACAGCTGCTCGGGGTTCATCTCGCCGAGACCCTTATAACGCTGGATGTACTGGCCTTTCTTGCCGGTCTCCATGACGTATTCGAGCAGCTCGGTGAGCGAGCCGAGGCGGGCGTTATGGTCGCCGTTCTCGAGCTGATACGGCGGATAGCCGCCGCCGGTGAGCTCGTCGAAGAGCCGCTTGATCTCTTTATATTCCGGGCTGATGAGCAGCGCGCGGTCGACGACCGTCTTGAGGCCGGTGCCGTTGTGGCGCGTTGAGCAGATGAGCTTGTAGCAGTTGTGCTCCGGGTCTTCCTCCATCGCGACGGCGAGCGGCGCCTCGTCCGGAGCTCTCAGGTTGATATAAGTCTTGAGCCGCTCGGCGATGCGACCGAGCGCGGCCCGATCCTTCAATGCCTCCTCGCTCAGCTCTTCTTCCAGCAGCAGCGCTTCCATGACGGCGCGGCTGCGTTTTTTCTTACGCGAGGCGAGATTCATGAGCTTTTCCCAGCGCAGCACTTTTTTGATGAAGGCCTGAAGCGTCTCGCCCTTCATGCCCTGGCCGTCGTTGACGGCGCGGACCCGGACATTCTCCGTGCCCATCTCGATGAGATAGTCTTCCAGACTGTTCTCGTCTTTCAGGTAACGCTCTTGTTTGCCGCGCTTGATCTTATAGAGCGGCGGCTGCGCGATCATGAGGTGGCCTTTTTCGACCAGGTCGGGCATCTGGCGATAGAAGAAAGTCAGCAGCAGGGTGCGGATGTGCGATCCGTCGACGTCGGCGTCCGTCATGATGATGATCGAATGATAGCGCAGCTTCTCCGCGTCGTAGTCGTCCTTGACGCCGGCGCCCAGCGCGGTGATGACGAGGCGGATCTCCTGCGAGGAGAGCATCTTGTCGAAGCGCGCCTTCTCGACGTTGAGAATTTTTCCCTTCAGAGGCAGGATCGCCTGCGTGCGGCGGTCGCGCCCCTGCTTGGCCGAGCCGCCGGCGGAGTCGCCCTCGACGATGAAGATCTCGCTCAGCGCCGGGTCCTGCTCCTGGCAGTCGGCGAGCTTTCCCGGCAGCGAGCCGGAGTCGAGCGCGCCTTTGCGGCGCGCGAGCTCTTTGGCCTTCCGCGTCGCCTCGCGCACGTGCGCTGCCTCGACGCCTTTGATGACGATTTTTTTCGCGTCCGCCGGGTGCTCGGCGAGATAAGAGGCTAACTTCTCGTTGATCAGCGCCTCGACGATGCCCTTGACCTCGCTGTTGCCGAGCTTCGTTTTCGTCTGGCCCTCGAACTGCGGCTCGGGGACCTTGACACTGATGACGGCGGTCAAGCCTTCGCGGACGTCCTCGCCCTGGAGATTCTCGTCGTCCTTTTTAAGCACGCCGGACTCGATGGCGTAGTTATTGATCGTCCGCGTGAGCGCCGATTTGAAGCCGATGAGGTGCGTGCCGCCTTCGATCGTATTGATGTTGTTGGCGAACGAGAAGGTGTTTTCGGTGTAGCCGTCGTTCCATTGCAAGGCGATCTCGATGTCGACGCCTTCCTTCTCGCCCTGGAGATAGATCACTTGCGTGTGGATCGCCGTCTTGGCGCGGTTCAAATGCTCAACGAAAGAGACGATGCCGCCCTTGTACTCGAGCTCGTGCTTTTTCTGGCTGCGCTCGTCTTCGATCGTGATGCGCACGCCCTTGTTCAGAAAGGCGAGCTCGCGGAGCCTCTGGGAGAGGATGTCGAAGCTCAATTCTACGATCGGGAACATCTCGGTGTCGGGCTTGAAGGTGACGCGGGTGCCGGTGTCTTTGGACTTGCCGATCTCTTCCAGCGGAGCCTGCGCCGCGCCGCGCTTATAGTGCTGCTGATAAACCTTGCCGTCGCGCTTGATCTCGACTTCGAGCGTCTCGGAGAGCGCGTTGACAACGGAAAGGCCGACGCCGTGGAGGCCGCCGGAAACCTTGTAGGAGGCTTTGTCGAATTTGCCGCCGGCGTGGAGCTTCGTGAGCACGACTTCGGCGGCGGAAACTTTTTCCGTCGGGTGCAGATCGACCGGAATGCCGCGGCCATTGTCGATCACCGTCACGCTGTTGTCGATGTGAATCTTGACTTCGATCTGATTGCAGAATCCCGCGAGCGCCTCGTCGATGGAATTATCCACAACTTCGTAGACGAGGTGATGCAGCCCCCGCTCGCCCGTGTCGCCGATGTACATTCCGGGGCGTTTGCGCACTGCGTCGAGCCCCTCGAGAACTTTAATATTATCGGCGTTGTAATCGGATGGAGGCGTGGTTTTGTCCAAAGCCATATTTCAGCTTGAGAACAGTTTAACTTTTCTCTTTAATCTCTAGGGGTTAGTTGGTTTATGAACTTCAATAAGTGTACCCCAAAATGGATGCCAAAGTAAAGCAAAAAAGAGCCCGATTTTGATGCGTCTACAATGCCCTTTAGCCGCCCGAATTCGTGTCCAAAATGTCTTTGAAGCCGGATCTCTTGAGAGTTGCTATGCGGCCGGCCAAAGATATAAGGTAAATCCGATATCGATTTTGAAGACTGCGGGAACTTCCTTATTGACATTTAATTCGTGCCTTGCTAGGAAGCAGCAGATTAAATGCCCGTAAAGGGCGCCCAGGAGGCATCGAATGGCTGACGAGGCAGGCGAAGAGCTATTATTAGACGTAAGAGTCGCGGAGGCGTCGTGGCTCTACAAATTCTATCTCAACCAGGAGCGGAAAATTCTCGGAACGCTCTCGGTTGCGGTCTTCTTGATCGCTTGGGAGCTCGTGGGCGGAGTCTTCCAGTTCGTCAATCCGATGTTCATGAGCGCGCCGTCCTTTATCTGGAAGGCGGCGGTCCAGCTCTTCGGCTCGGGCGAGATCTGGAACGACCTCTATGTCAGCGGCGTCGAGTTCGCCTGGGGCTACGTCCTCTCGGTCGTCGTCGCGATTCCCTTCGGCATCGCGGTAGGCTGGTATAAAAAGATGGCGTACCTCTTCGACCCGTTCGTCAACGCCATGAACGCGACCCCCCGCGTCGCGCTGCTGCCCCTGGTCATCATCTGGCTCGGCATCGGCATCCTCTCCAAGGTGGGCATTATCTTCCTGGGCGCGGTTTTCCCGCTGTTGATCAACACCCGCGACGGCGTCAAGACGACCCCGGCCAACCTGCTGAACGCCGCGCGGAGCTTCGGTGCCTCGGAATGGCAGATTTTCCGGAACGTCGTCCTCCCGTCCACCGTGCCGTTCATCCTCACCGGCCTTCGCCTCGCAGTCGGCCGCGCGCTGATCGGCGTCATGGTGGGCGAGCTTTATGCCGCGACCGCGGGCATCGGGTTCATGATTACGGTCGCGGGGGCGACCTTCCAGACCGACAAAGTCTTCGTCGGCGTCCTTATCTTTGCGATCTCCGGCATGGCCGCGACCGAAATGATCGACCGCTTCGAGCGCCGCTTCGACAAGTGGCGCCCGAAAGTCGGCGCAGCGTAAGATCGTCCTACAAGAAGAAAATAAAAAGGGCGGCCTAATGGCCGCCCTTTTTATTTTTAATGTCGGCTTTCTTCGCGGCGCTAACTTCCAGGCCGGTACGTAAAAGTCGGATAGCCGTCTTTTTTCGATCCCGGCTGCTGCTCGCTAGCCGCCTCCGCCGGCGTTTCACGCCGCGCGGTCTCGACGGCGCAGCCGGTGAGTAACAGCAGGGCGAAAATCCACGAAAACATCGCCTTGTAGATCATTCCATTGTAGTTAACAGCCGCAGGCGACTTGTACAACGCTGATTTAAGCCCAAGAGTTATCTTCGCGCGGCACATTGCTTTCAACCACACGCTTCTGTAGCATCGTCGCGCTCAAGCTGTTACCCGGAGGCCGCGATGAGACGCGTGACCAGATTGTTGTTTTTCGGCGCATTTGTCCTGCTCTTCTCCGTCGGCCAAACCATCGCATTTTACACCGACTGGCTGTGGTTTCAGGAGGTCGGCTATACCGGTGTCTTCACGACCATCCTCGGTGTCAAGCTGCTGCTCGCGCTCCTCGCCGGGGGCCTCTTTTTTCTCGTTCTGTATCTCAACATGACATTCGCAGCGCATAGGCCGTCGCGCGGGATTCCGTTTTTCGGTTATGAAAATGTGCTCGAGCTGCCGAGCCCCGAGCTGATCGATCCGCTCGTACGGCGTTTACTGCTGCCCGCTTGCATCGTGCTCGCGTTGATCCTCGGTCCACAGGTCGCGGGCGAATGGGAGGACGCGCTGCTCTTTTTCAACGCGGTCCCCTTTAGCCTCAACGACCCGATCTTCGCCACAGATATCAGCTTCTATGTCTTCCGGCTGCCGTTGCTCGCAGCGGTCTATCATTGGCTCATCGTGCTCGGGGTGATTACGCTCGCCGCTACGGCCGCTCTGTACGTCCTCTACCGGGGCGTGCAGTACGGGCCGCGCGGCGTCTCTTTCAGCCCTCGCGCGAAGACCCATCTGCTCGCGCTCGCAGCCGCCTTTTTGCTGGTGAAGGCGGCCGGTTATTACCTCGACGGTTTCCAGCTGCTCTACGCGTCGAGCGGCGCCGCCTACGGCCCCGGCTACACGGCGCTGCACGCGACGCTGCCGGTCCTGCGGCTGCTCGCCGTGCTTTCGCTCCTCGGCGCGGCGGTCCTGCTCTTCCAGATCTGGCGGCCCGGCATCAGATATCTTTTGCTGACCGTCGCGGCGTTGGTGCTCGTCCACGTCGTCGGACTCGGGGTTTATCCGGCTTTCTTGCAGCGCTTCCGCGTCGGCCCGAACGAGGTCGCGGCGGAGCGCCCGTTCATCGAGCGCACGATCCAGTTTACGCGCCGCGCCTACGGACTCGACAAACTGGAGGTCAAGGAGTTTGCCGCCGACGAGCGCCTGACCGCCGCTGATCTCAAGCGCAACGAGCTGACGATCAAAAACATCCGCCTCTGGGAGCACCGGCCGCTGCTAGCGACCTATGGGCAGCTCCAGGAAATCCGCACTTATTATAAATTCGTCGACGTCGACAACGACCGGTATCCGATCGGGGGCGCGCTGCGCCAGGTGATGCTCTCGGTGCGCGAGTTGTCGCACCAGCATCTCAACAACGCCGGCTGGATTAACGAGCACCTGACCTACACGCACGGCTACGGCGCCGTCTTCGGCCCCGTCAACCAGGTGACCCCGGAGGGACTGCCGGAATTCTTCATCAAGGACATTCCGCCGGTCGCGTCGATCGACGCGCTGAAAATCAATCGCCCCGAGGTCTACTACGGCGAGCTCGCCAACGATTATGTGTTCGTCAAGACGCGCGCGCGCGAGCTCGATTATCCCGCCGGAGACCGCAACGTTTATACCGACTATCAGGGCCGCGGCGGCGTGCCGGTGGGATCGCTCTGGCGCAAGCTCGTTTTCTCCGCCCGCTTCGCGACCTTGAGGATCGCGTTGTCGAATGACATCGTCGGCGAGAGCCGTATTCTCTACTACCGTCAGGTGCGCGAGCGGGTGGCCAAGATCGCGCCGTTTATCGAATTCGACCGCGACGTCTACCCGGTCATCGCCGGCGGGCGCATCTATTGGATCATCGACGGCTACACGACGTCGAGCTATTACCCCTATGCCGAGCCCGTGCGCGGCCTCGGCAACTACATCCGTAATTCGGTTAAGGCCGTCGTCGACGCCTACGACGGCACGGTCGGCTTTTATATCAGCGACGCCGACGATCCGGTGATCCGCGCGTATGCGCGGGTGTTTCCAAGTATGTTCAAGCCGCTCGACGCGATGCCCGAAGCCCTGCGCGCGCACATCCGCTACCCGCAGGACCTTTTCACCGTCCAGGCGCGGATGTACGCGACGTATCACATGCAGGACCCGCAGGTTTTCTATAACAAGGAAGACGTGCTCGCGATCCCGCACCGGACGATCGGCGGCCGCGAGATCGAGATCGAGCCCTATTACACGATCATGCGCCTGCCCGGGGAAACGCGCGAGGAGTTCATCCTGTTGCTGCCGTTCACGCCCAACAAGCGCGACAACATGCGCGCGTGGCTCGCCGCGCGCAGCGACCCGCCGAATTACGGCAAGCTCATCGCGCTAAATTTTCCCAAGGCGAAGCTCATCTACGGGCCCAAGCAGATCGACGCGCGCATCGATCAGGACCCCGTCATCTCGCAGCAGCTGAGCCTCTGGAACCAGCGCGGCTCGCAGGTTATTCGCGGCAGCATGCTGGCGATCCCGATCGAAGCGTCCCTGCTCTACGTCCAGCCGCTCTATCTGGCCGCCGAAAAGGGATCGCTCCCCGAGCTCAAGCGAGTGATCGTCGCTTTCGGCAACCAGATCGCGATGGAAGAGACGCTCGAGCAGTCGCTCGACCGCATCTTCGGCGGGCGCATCGCCGCGGCGCAGGCGAAGGCCGCCGCCGCGCCGCCGGAAGCCGCCGGAGCGGCGAAAAATACGGCGCGCCAGGCGCTCGATCACTTCAACCGCTCGCAGGAGTATCTCCGGCAGGGGAATTGGGCCGCCTTCGGCGAAGAGCTGAAAACCGTCGAGCGGCTGCTGAAGGAGATGGAGAGCAAAAAATAGCCGCAGCAACTTTCGTTGACAAGCCGCCGCCCGGGGGCTAGCTTCTCAATGTTTTCTCGGGGCTCCTGGACGATGTTGATTAGACATCACCGGCGGAAAGCTTGGATCGCGCTCGCGGCGCTGATGGTTTTGTTCCCCGGCGCCGCGCACGCGCAGCAGAAAATCCGCGTCGCGACGCTCTACATCGGCTCCAGCATGCTGCCGCTCTGGATCGCCAAGGAGGAAGGGGAGTTCACGCGCCGCGGCCTGGACGTGGAACTCATCTGGCTGCAATCGACGCTCTCGACATTCGCGCTGGTCGCGAGCGAGGTCGATCTGATCTTCGGCACGCCGCAAGAGACGCTGCTGGCGATGAACGTCGCTAATCCGCCGCCGCTCGTGACCGTCGGCTCGTGGGAATCGAACTCCAAGCATTGGCTGATGGTTGCGCCGTCGATCCAGTCGCCGAAGGATTTGATCGGCAAAAGCCTCGCGACGAGCCGGCCGAAGGCGGCCGACGAGGGCTACGCGCGCATTATTCTCAAGCGCCACGGCGTCGACTCCGCCAAAGTGGCGTTCATCAGCGCCGGCGGGCAGCGCGACCGCGCGGGCGCGCTCAGATCGGGCGCCGTGCAGGGGAGCGTTTTCAATACCTACAACTCGCTCGCGCTCGAAGAGGCGGGCTTCAAAAAGCTCGCGCTCTTGGAGACGCCGCAGTTTCCGTTCCCGCCGGCGACGTATACGACGCGCAAGGATTTCGTAATCCAGAAGCGCGAGCCCCTGAAGGCCTTCATGGCCGCCGTGACCGAGACGACGCGCAGACACAACCAGGACAGAGAGACGGGGCTCCGCCTGCTCAAAAAATACATGAAGATCGGCAATCCTAAGGTTCTCGAAGCCGCATACCAGGACGGCGTCATCAATCAATATCCTTACATGACGCGCGAGCAGATGAACGCCTCGCTCGATATTCTCGAGGCGAGCACGGGCGTGCGGCCGAAGATCACGTTCGAGCAGTTTGTCGATCACAGTCTGCTTCAGGAAGCGAAGTTGCAGCAGGAGAAAAGATGAGCTCGGGAAGATCTCTCCGGCCCGATGCGATGGGCCCGTGCTACGCTTGACGAGAGACACGCGCTAAACTTTTCGTCGAAGCGCATCGGGCCTTCGACACAACCCGAGCCTCAAGGTAGAGGAAAAGAAAAAAGGAGGAAAAGGAAATGCAGCCCAGAGTCGATCATATCGCTTTCGTCGTGAAGGACCTCGAGCGCTCCGTCGCGTTCTACCGCGACGTCTTCGGCGGCGAGGTCGGCCGCTCGCGCGGCTTTAACGAGAAAGACAAAAGCGCGGGTAGGCCGGTGCACACATTGGTGAAAGTAGGGGACTACGGTTTCGATCTTTTCGTGCAGGACCCGAAAGATCCGCCGCACCCGCGCGCGCGGTATCTGCACTTCGCTTTCAACATCCGCACCGACGAGGTCGACGCCGCGCTGCAAAAGCTCCAGAAGCTGAACATCCCGTTCGACGGCCCGAAAGTGCACGGCGGCTCGACCAGCATCTCGATTTATTTTTCCGACCCGGACGGCTACCAGCTCGAATTCTCCGCGAAGTATCCCGACGCGGAGAGCCACAAAAAAGCGATGGAGCGCCTCGGCGCGACCTACGGCGGCGCCGGGACGAAGAGCTACGAATGGAAAGCGGACGCATAAATAAATCCGTCGGCTTGGTCGCGGCGGTCCTGGTATCCATGCTCATCGTCCCGGCGATGGCGCGTGCCGCGGCGGCGCCGAAGAGCGCGGAAGAGGTTTGGCGCGCGCTGGAGAAGCTGCCCGCCGCCGAGCGCGAGAAGCGCCTCGTCGAAGGCGCGAAGGGCGAGAAGGAGATGCTCTGGTATACGAATACCGGCATCGACAACGCGAATAATTATATCCGCGCTTTCAAGAAGGCCTATCCGTTCGTCAACGCCAAGGTCTGGCGCGCCAAGAGCCGGACGATCAGCGACCGCTTCCTGACCGAGGCGCGCGCGGGCGTCTATCTCGCCGACATCGTCAAGAATTCGACCAATCTGCTGCCGCCGCTCTTCGAGCAAAAGCTCATCGGTCGGTACGAGTCGCCGATCCGCGCCTCTTACCCGGCGCACGCCAAAGGCGAGCTCTGGACCAATCTCAACTACGAGTTCCGGGTCTTCGCCTTCAACGACCGGATGATCTCGCGCCAGGAGGCGCCGAAGAGCTGGGAAGAGCTTTTGGATCCAAAATGGAAGGGGAAGATCCTCTTCGACGAATCCTCCCAGGAAGAGGTCGTCACCTGGCTGGCGATGAAAGGGAAGGAAAAGACAATCGCCTATTTCAAGAAGCTCGCCGAAAATCTTTCGATCCGGCGCGGCCGCGACACGATCGCCAACCTGCTTGCGGCGGGCGAGGCGCCGCTGGCGGTGACGGTCTATCCATACAACATGGAGACGATGCGCGCGCAGAAGGCCCCGGTGGATTGGATCGCGCCGGACATGATCCCGGGACTTCTCTACCCGCTGACGATGGTGCGCAACGCGCCGCATCCGTATTCGGCGGCGCTGTTTTACGATTTTCTTTTATCCGACGCGGGCCAGAAAATGATCGCGTCCGAGGGGCGCATCGCCGCCGATCCGAAGATCGAGCCGATCTTTCCCAAGATGAAGGAGCTGAAGCAGCTCCTCGGCACCGCGCGCGTGCACATCAACACCGCCGAAGAGGCGCCGCAGTTCTACAACGACAGCCTGAAGATCCTCGACGAAGCGGTTTTGGGCCGGAAGCGCTGAAAGTTTTGCAGGAGGATTGATTATGGGCGCCGAGACTCTCGACCACATCGCTTTCCCGGTGCGCGATCTGCCGCGCTCGGAGAAATTCTATCAGGAGACGATCGGACTCAAGTTCCATACGCAGCGGAAAAACGCCGACGGCTCGCCGCGCCA
>DATDFN010000116.1:0-9521 GCA_036522615.1 Binatia bacterium
GCAGCGACAGCGACCGCGGCCAGCGGAAGCAGCGCGGCGATCAAAGCCCGCAGGGCGAATCGTTCTAGCCTAGGGCCGCAGCAATACCTTGCCGGTGGTTTTCCGTCCTTCGAGCAGACGGTAGGCCTCGGCGGCCTCCGCCATCGGGAAGGCTTTGTCGATGCGGATTTTTAGCTCGCCGTCGGCGATCCAGCCGAACAGATCCTTCGCCCGCCCGAGAAGCTCCGACCGGTCGAGCGCGTAATGCGCCAGCGTCGGCCGCGTGACGAAGAGCGATCCTTTCGCCGCGAGTGTGCCCAGGTTGAACGGCGGCACCGGTCCGCTCGACTGTCCGAATAAAGCCATGGTGCCGCGCGGCCTGAGGCAATCGAGGCTCTTGTCGAACGTCGTCTGCCCGACCGAATCGTAAACCACGTCCAGGCCTCGGCCGTTCGTGAGCCGCTTCACCTCGGCTGCGAAATCCTTCTGGGTATAGAGAATTATCTCGTCCGCGCCCGCGTCGCGCGCGAGCCGCGCTTTTTCCTCGGTCGAAACGGTGCCGTAAACCGTAGCGCCCAGCCGCTTGGCGATCTGCACGAGCAGGAGACCGACGCCGCCGGCCGCGGCGTGAACCAGCGCGCCGTCGCCGCGCTTCAGCGCGTACGTGCTGTGCGTGAGATAGTGCGCGGTCATGCCCTGGAGCATCGTCGCCGCGCCGGTCGCGCTGTCGATATTGTGCGGCAGCGGCACGAGACGCGCGGCCGGAACGATCGCGTATTCGGCGAACGCGCCGGAGATCATCGAATAAGCGACGCGGTCGTCTTTCTTCACTTCGGTTACGCCGGAGCCGAGCGCGTCGACGACGCCGGCGGCTTCCATGCCGAGCGTGAAGGGGAGCTTCAGCTGATAGAGGCCGGTGCGCTGGTAGACGTCGATATAATTGACGCCCGCCGCCTCGATTCTGACGCGCGCCTCACCGGCGCCGGGCTCGGGGACGGGAATGTCTTCGTATTTCAGGGCGTCGCCGCCGCCGTATTGATGCACGCGAATCGCTTTCATGGGACCCTCCGGTTAATTTTGCCTTAGCCGAACGGCGGGCAAATGACAATGCGGTCGCTCAGCGGTGCGGGTCGGGAAAGATGACGACGTCGAAGGGCTGCGGCAGCTCCTGCTTGGAAATTTTAAGCACCGGTCCGCCCAGCTTGCGCGCGCGCAAGCCGCCGGCGTACTCCGCCACCTGCCCTTCCCAGTCGTAGTGCATCGGCACCGCGATGCGCGGGTTCACCTGTTTGGTGACGCCCTTCGCCTCCGTCGCCGTGACGGTGAAGAAGCCGCCGGCGATCGGCACGAGCAGGATATCGATCTTGCCCATCATTTTGAGCTGCTGCGGCGTTAGCTCGTGGCCGAGGTCGCCCAGGTGCGCGATGCAGATGTCGTCGACGCGGAAAATGAAGATCGCGTTCTTGCCGCGCTGCAGCCCCTGGCTCTTGTCGTGATACGCGGGCACATTGTAGACCGACACATCTTTTATATTCGTATATACCTTGTTCCAGTCGTCTCCGCTCGGCGTGAGCCCTTCGAGAACGACCGGCTTGCCTTTCGCCATCCAAATGCTGCTGTGCGGACCGTGCTGGTGGCTCGTGGTGACGATGTCCTCCGGCGCGCTCGGCGCGGGGAGGTCGCCGCGGCCGTGCGGGTCGGTGAGAATGCGCGTGCCCTTGGACGAGGTGATCTGAAACGTCGAATGGCCGAACCACTCGAGCGAGACGGGGGCGGTGGAAACGGCGGCGGCGCGCATGAAGCGCGCCTGGACGACTTCGGTCTCGTGGCAGAACGAGAGAGCGCGCGCGGGAAAAATGGCGAGCGCCAGCAGCGGTGCGATGTAAATCAAGAAGTTTTTCACGTGTGCCGCGCCCGCTGTGTGTTTCAGATGAGTCCCCACTTCCTCCTAAACCACCACTCCAGACTCAGGAAAACGAGAATGACCGAAAACGTCGTGAGCGTTCCCCACAGCGGAATCTCGCGCCGCTCGACGATCTCCGCGGGCGCGAGGCGGTCGAGCTTCGCCGCGGCGCGCGCGAGGCTCGCGGCGTCGAGCTCGGCGAGCGGAATGAAATCGCCCTTGCTCTTCTCGGCGATGTCTTTCAGCAGCTCGGGGCGCGGCCGTCCATCCTCGGCTTCGGCATACGGAAAAGCCACGGTAAAATTCTTGTTGTCGCGCCCGATCGCCTTGCCGCCGAGGTCGGCCTGCGCCTCGATGCGGTAGGCGCCCTCCTTCGCGGGCGTGAATTCCGCGCGGTATTCGCCGGCGGCCTGCTCGACGGCTTCGAGACGGATCTGTTCGCCTTCGTTGCCCAGGACTTCGACCTTGACGTTCGCGTGCGCGGCGGGCGTGTAGTCGTCGTTCAGCACGCGGATGATGAATTCGCTCTTCTCGCCCGGCGCGCGGACGCCGCTTACGGGCTGGATCTGCACCTGCTCGAACATCGGCTCCTGCGCGAGCCAGCGCACGGCGTGGCGGACGAGCTTCAGGTGATTCTGCGGGCTCTCCTTCGCGCCGACGGCGCCGAAGCTCCAGCGCCAGATGTCGTCGCTCATGAGCGCGAGCGTGCGGCCTTTGCCGTAACGTCCGACGGTCAAGAGCGGCTGTCCGGCGCTCGCGCCCTCGGGCGCCGCCTGCAGCAGCGTCTCGCCGCGCGCGCGCAGGATCTGGTTGAGGCTCTTCAGCGGCGGGAGCTTTTTCCACGCGTCCTCGTTCGCCTGCGCGTCGGGGACGAGGCGCGTGATCGGATGCGCCTTGCCCGACGGCGTGAGCACGCCGCGCGCGCGGGTATCCATCTGGTAGCGCCCCTTGCCGTCGAGCTCGACGGGCAGCACGTCGCGCAGCGCGCTGTCGGCGTAGCCGCCGCTGTCGAACGAGCGCGCGCCGCCGAGCATCGCCAGCCCGCCGCCGTCGCGCACGAAGTCGCGCACGCGGTCGAGATACATGACGTTGAAATACGAGCGGTAGGAGAAATCGTCGAGGAACACGACATCGAAGTTCTTGATCTCCTCCAGGAATATCTCGTCGATGGGAAACGGGATCAGGCTCAACTGATTGTCCGGCACGTCGACGACGTCGGTCGGCGTGCGCAGGAAGACGAACGACACGAGATCGATGAACGGGTCCTGCTTCAATGCCATGCGGAGAAAGCGATAGTTCCACGCGGGCGAGCCCGAGAGCGTGAGCACGCGGAGCTTGTCGCGCCGCACGTCGACCTTGAATTCCTTGTGGTTATTGTCGGCGATCGCCTCGCCCGGCAGCACGGGCGTATTCACGCTGAAGCTCTGCGCGCCGATTTCCTTCGGCGTGTAGGAGAGCGTCACGCGCTGCTCGAAGGCGTCGCGGTCGATGTCGATATTCTTGGTGGCGACGAGGCTTTTGCCGCGATTGAAATAGATCGGCACGCTCTTGCCCGCGAGGCCGTACGCCTGCACGACGAGGTCGATCTTGAACTCGCGGCCGCGAAAGCCGAACTCCGGCGCGGTGACGTCGGCCAAGCGGAGATCGATGTAGCCTTTACTGTCGCCGGCGCCGACCGCGATCACCGGGATCTGCGGCGCTGCACCGCCGATGCGCCCCTCGCCGTTGGCGATGCCGTCGCTCACGACCATGATCGCGGCGTTCGCGCCGGCGTCGCGCCCGGCCTCGCTCAAAAGCTCCGCGAGGCGCGTGCCCTTGCCGGTCGCCTCCAGCTGCGGGATCGCCGACGGCGCGACCGGCGCGAGCGCGGTGCTGAATTGATAGATACGGAGATCGTAGTCGCGCTCGAGGCGGCGGATCAGCGGATCGTTGCCGCCGGTGAGCTTCTCTTTCACGGTATCGAGGCGGCTCTTCCCGCTCGGGCCCGGCAGGCCCATGCTCTTCGAGGTGTCGATCAACAGGTTCAGCGGGCGCCTGAGCTTCGTGACGCGCGTCTGCACGAGCCCCGGGCTGAGCAGAAAGAACACGAGCAGGGAATAAACGATCGCGCGCAGCGCCGTGAGCGGAATCGCGCGGCGCATGCCGAGGCGGCGGCGCAGACCCAAAAATTGATAGCCGATCGCCGCGAGCGCGCCGACCGCGACGATTCCGATCACCCACCAGGAAAGCCCGCCGACGAAGTACAATCGATCCATCGAGATCTTCTTTACCGCGCAAGCCGCCGGCGGATGAACGGCACGTGGATGAGATCGTCCTTATAATTTTCCGTCATCGCGTAGAGAATCAGATTGATGCCGAGATGAAACGCGTCGCGCCGCTGCTCCTCGCCGCCGGGCGTGCACTGGTTGACCCAGTTGCCCAATTGGTCTTTCTCCCACGCGCCGCCGAGGTCGTTCTGGCAATAGACGATCGGCGTGCTCGGGCCGACGTTGATGCCTTCGACGTACGGACGCACCATCCGCGCGCCGCCGATCTTTCGCAGCAGGTAGAAGCTCCGCATCGCAGGATGGCCCGCCGGCAGCCGGATGAAATCCTTGTCGGGGAAAATCCGCTTCATCTCGCGGCGAAAGCTCTGGTCGAAGCCGTAGCCCGGCTGGCCGAGCGCGTCGTCGGCGAGGAGAAAGCCGCCGTAGGAGAGAAAGCGCCGGAGCGTATCGATCTCGTCGCCGGTGAAAGGCTCGAAGTCGTATTTCCCGCTGATGTACAAAAACGGATACGAGAACAGCTCGGGATCCGTCAGCGTGACCTCGCGGCGCGCCGTCGCGGCCTCGACGCTGGTGCGCTGCATCAATTCTTCGAGCAGCGGGCCGACCGCGAGCGCGTGCGGGTTCCAGTCGCCGCCGCGGTATTTGAGCTGCGCGAAGACGAACTGGATCGGCCGCTGCCGTTCCTGCGGCTGCGCCGCGAATACCTTCCGCGGCGCGAGTCCGGCCGCAAGGCAGCCGTAGGACAAGAGACGTAAAAACGCGCGCCTATCCATAGAACCTCTGTGCGAACCAGCCTTCGGAGAGCAGCGTGAGAATAAGCACGAGCAGTAAGGGGAGAGCGAGATCGCTCCGGCTGCCGCCTTTCGCGATCTCCTCGACCGGCACGATCGTCGCGCGCGCGGGGCGAAGGCGCACCGCGAGCTCGCCGTCGCTGATCGCCTCCATGCGCGATTCCAGAAACGGCGGGTTCACCGGGTATACCGGCGTGAGCGCGGCGGGCGCGTCGGGCGACAGAGGAGCCGTCACGCGATAAATCCCTGCGACTTCGTTCTCTACGAACGCTCCGGCGGCTTTGTCGCCCTCGGCCGCGAGCGGGACTTCGCGCTCGCGCTGATCCGGGCGGACGATCTTTAAATTCTTTCCGACGTAGGCGGCGGGCAGCGAGAATTTCTTCGACTCGCCGACGGCGACGCCGGTCTCGAGCGCACCCTTCTTGCCGCCCTGGAGATAACTCACCAGCGATTGCGTGAGCGGAAGATAAGCCGTCTTCACAGGGAGATCGCTCCAGTCGCGGTCGGCGGCGGTGCTGACGAGGACCACGCGGCCGGAGCCGAACTTCTTCTCAACGGCGAGGGCGTCGCCGTTGCCGAGCGCGATGATCGACGCCGCTCCTGCGGCATCGATGCGATAATAGCCGGCGACCCGCGTCGATTTGAGCGACTCCGCCAGGATCGGATCGGAGAAGGCCGCGAGGGCGGGATGCTTCAAGTCGATGCGATCCACTTTCTCCAGGGCGCTGGCGGAGACGATGCGCTTGTCCCTCAAGCGTGCCGGCAGGATCGACGGCGAGGTATCGTAAAGCTTGCGGTTGTAATCTTCCGGCTGCACGCGGTCGCCGAGGAAAACCAGCAGGCCGCCGCCGCGGCGGACGAATTCTTTCAGGCGCGGAAGCGTCGCGTCCGGTATCGCCGCGAGATTGCAGAGAACGATCGCCTGATATGGATCCAGGGCGGCGGTCGCGAAGCCCTCGGGGATGACGACGGTCGGGACGAACGGCGACGCGCCCCCGCCCTCGGGGTTGAGCGCGCGCGTTAAAAAGAAGGTCTCGCTCGATACCAGCGAGGTCTGCGGATCGCCGTCGACGACGAGCACTTTGATCTTGTCTTCGGCTTCGAGGGTAAAGTAGTCGGTCGTGCTTCCCGCGAGCCGTTCTTTTTTCAGCGTCACCGCCGCGGTGTGGCTCCCGGGGCGCGTCAGCACGAACTGGAAGTTCGCCTCTGTCTCGCCGCGCGGCGCGAGCGCGACGAGCTTCTGCTCCTTCGGCTGGTCGTCGACGCGGAGCTGGACGAGCAGATCTTTGATCTCTGTCGCGCCGAAGTTCGTGATGACCGCCTGGATCTCCGTCGGCAGGCCGACGTTCACGTCCTGGCCGCGCAAGCGAATTTCGCGGATCGCCGCGTTCGGCGGCGTCTCCTTGGTCGCGACTTTGATGATTTTGACGGGGACCGCCGGGTCGTATTGTTTGAGCGCCGCGAGGCTGAAGCGGTCCCAATCGGTCAGCGCGGCGTCCGTGACGACCCAGATTTCTTTTCCGGAGGCGGGCTCGCGCAGCACGTCGTAGGCGCGCGCCAGCGCCGCGCCGAAATCGGCGCTGCCGTCGGCGATCTTGACGGCTTCGAGATCGCGCAGCAAAACTTCCTTTTCGCGCTTCAGCCGGATCGGTTCCTTCGAGCTCGTGTTGGTCGGAATGAGCGCTGCGCGGTCGCCAGCGCCGAGCGAGGCGAAGAGCCGCGCCGCGGCTTCCTTCGCCTGCTTGAAGCCTTCGCCGTCGCGGCTCCACGTCATGCTGAGCGAATTATCCAGCACGAGCGCGACGCTCGTCGGGCCGCCGCTCGCGAAAAGCCCCGCGCCGGTCTGGAAGATCGGGCGCGCGAGCAAAAAGACGAGAACGACGATCGCGGCGGTCCTGAGCGCGAGCAGCAGCCAATGGCGCAGCCGCTTGGTGCGCGAGATGCGCTTTTGCGACAGCAGGATGAACTTGACCGCGGGAAAGCGAATGCGCTTGATGCGGCGGCGGTTCAGCAGGTGGATGATGATGGGAAGCGACGCTGCGAGGAGGCCGAAGAGGTATAGCGGGTTCAGAAAAAACAGGGACATCGGCTACGCTCTCCAGCCCAGATAGCTCACCAGCGCCCGGTCGAGCGGCGTCGAGGTCGAGACGAGCTGATAGTCGATCATCGCCGCGTGGCATTCCTTGCGCACGTGATCGATGAACTCGTCGACGACGCCGCGATAGACTTCGCGGATCGTCTGCGGGTCGGCGGTGACTTTGAGGTCCGGCAGCTCGAGGTCCTCGAACAAGATATTCCCGTCGAACGGCAGCTCGATCTCTGCGCTGTCCATCACGTGAAAGACGATCACGTCATGGCCGCTGAAGCGAAAGAGCCGGAGGCCGTTGAGCATTTCGTCCGTATCGTCGAGGAGATCGGAGACGAGAATCACGAGCCCGCGGCGGTTCATCTTGGCGGCGATCTGCTGGAGAATCTTCCCGGTGCTCGTCTCGCCGGCGGGCCGATGCGCTTCGAGCGCGCGCAGGATCTCGAAGATGTACCCGCGCTTCGCGCGCGGCGGCACGAACGACTCGATCTTGTCCGAAAAGGTCGCGACGCCGGCCGCGTCCTGCTGCTTGAGAATCAGATACGCGAGCGAGGCGGTGAGGATCGATGCGTACTCGAACTTCGTGATACCGTTCGATCCGTAGTCCATCGAGGCGCTGCCGTCGAGGATCAACGTCGCGCGGAGGTTCGTCTCGTCTTCCGTCTCCTTGATGAAGTAGCGGTCGAATTTTCCCAGGGCCTTCC
The DNA here is from genome assembly GCA_036522615.1 of Binatia bacterium. GTDB lineage: Bacteria > Desulfobacterota > Binatia > UBA9968 > UBA9968 > JAJPJQ01. The sequence continues at coordinate 7,731 of DATDFN010000116.1, forward strand.
AGTCGATGCGGCGGATCTCGTCGCCGGGCGAATACTCCCGGTGCTCCTCGAATTCGACGCTGAAGCCTTTCGAGCGGCTCCGGTGGATGCCGGACATCATTCCTTCGACGACCCAGCGCGCCTTGAGATAGAGATTCGACAGCCGCGCGAGGACGAGCGGGTCGAAATAACTTCTGTTGCCGTCGGACGTGGCAGCCATTTTTGCCGTTAAATCCCGGTCGCTTTACCAGCGCCGCCGGAAGTAGTCCCGCCAGCTGCGCCAGCCTTTGTGGTGACCTTGGTAGGTTGGATTTTTTCTCAATTTCTCCAGATAAGCAACCGTCGCGTCGTCGGCGCCGAGCGCCGTCAGCGCCTCGATCTGAAACGCGAGGCATTTGCGCTCCGCTTCCGGCCCGGTCCAGCAATCGGCCGGCGGATGCGCGGTGCCGCGCTTGGCGTCATGATAGAGCTTCGAGTGATAGGCGTCGTGCGCGATCGCGCCGGCGTACCAGAGCGACGAGTGGCTCCACGTCCGTCTGCCGACGACGAACGTGGGCCGTTTCGCCTGCGCCCACATGCCGCTGCGCCGTCCTTGTCGAATGACCGCGATGTGGCGCCGGATTTCCGCAAAATGCGGCAGATTCCGCAGAAGCTCCAGCGCTTCCTCAGTGCGGCGGATGAACTCGGCCCCGCCGCGGACTTCGATGCCAGTGATGATTGTGGATCTTCGGAAAAGGATGAGTGCTAGTGAGCGAAGCGGCGGCAATCGATATCTTCGACCTTACCGCTTCGCTTTCCCGTCTTCCTGCGGCTTCACTTCGGTTAGGAGGCGGCCGATGATGTCGAGCGACGAGAGGCCGTCGGCCTGCGCCTTGAAATTCGGGATGATGCGGTGGCGCAGCACCGAAGGCGCCATCGCCTGAATGTCTTCGATCGAAACGGCGTAGCGCCCCTGGAGAATCGTGCGCGCCTTCGCGCCGAGGATGAGATACTGCGACGCGCGCGGCCCGGCTCCCCATTCGATGTAGTCCTTTACGAACTGGGGCGCGGCGCCGTTTCTCGGGCGCGAGCTCTGCGTGAGCGCGACGGCGTAGCCGATGACGAAAGGGGAGGCGGGAACGCGCCGGACGAGCTCTTGGTAGCGCAGGATCGCCGCGCCATCCATCACCTTGTTCGGCTTCGGCCGGCCGATCGACGTGGTCTGCATCACGATCTGCACCTCGTCGTCGAACGGTGGGTACTGGATCTCGATCTCGAGCATGAAACGGTCGAGCTGCGCCTCCGGCAGAGGATACGTTCCTTCCTGCTCGATTGGATTCTGCGTCGCGAGCACGAAGAAAGGCAGATCGAGCGGAAACGTCTGGCCGCCGGCGGTGACCTTGTATTCCTGCATCGATTGCAATAGCGCCGCCTGCGTTTTCGGCGGCGTGCGGTTGATCTCGTCGGCGAGCAGGATGTTGGTGAAGACCGGCCCCTGCATGAACTGGAACTTGCGCCGCCCAGTCGCGGGATCCTCCTGAAGAATGTCGGTGCCGGTGATATCCGACGGCATGAGGTCCGGCGTGAACTGGATGCGGTTGAAATCCAGGTCGAGAATTTCGGCGAGCGTGCTGATGAGCAGCGTCTTGGCGAGGCCGGGGACGCCGACGAGCAGGCAATGGCCGCGCGAGAAAAGCGCTGTCAGGACCTCTTCGATGACCTTGTCCTGGCCGACGATTACCTTGCCGATTTCCGCGAGCATGGCGTCGCGCTTCGCGGCGAACTCCTCGATCGCGGCGATCTCGTTGTCGTTTATGGCTGTCGACTCCATCC
>DATDFN010000117.1:0-4200 GCA_036522615.1 Binatia bacterium
ATAACGATAATCTTTTCATGACTTTTCTCCTCGTTAAAATTTTCAAATTACTTCGTTTCCGCTCATGTCATGTAGTGCCCATCACGGTGCCGGCCCGAGTTTACGAACTGTCATTGAATTCGGGCGGGCCTCTTTTTCGTGTCGCTCGATACGTGATTGTAACCGCCGGGTGAGGGCTCGCCCTTAGTCTTTTGGCGAGCGTGGTACCGATAGCGGTGATGCCGGCCATATCTGGCGGCATTGATATTACTGCCTGCCTGGAAGCCTTCTTACCTACATATAAAGTCGTATATTATCCTCTATAATGCCATTTCCTGAGTATAAAGTCTTAGTATGTAACCCATCCTCCGTCAAGTAGTATTTCGATTTTTCTTCCTGAGCAGAAAACGGTGCGGCGTATGCCGAGATGAGGGCGGGTTCTTTTCTAAAAGCCCGGATTCCTGATTCCGCGGGAATAAGACAGAAGGGAGCGCCGGTTTTTTGTCGGGGCACGGCGTGCCGTGTCCGCTTGAGGATTTTCAGCGGCCGTAAAGCTTTTTCACGAAGCCGCTCTGCTCGATCTCGCGCAGCGGCGAGGGATCGATGAAGTCGTTGGGGTTGAGGCCTTTCGCCTGCGGCCGGCTCTTGGCGAGCTGGTCGATGATGATCTGAATGCCTTCGGGATTCGGATACGGCACTTCGCGGATGAGGCGCTTGGAATATTCCTCGTAGGCCGTGTTCATGATCGACACGTCGTCGAGGCGCGCGACCTTTTTCATCGTATTGAGGCTCAATTCCTTGTTGGTTTTGAAGATGTAAATGCCTTCGAGATACGCCTTCAAAAACTTGATCGTCGCGTCGCGGTGCTCGCGCACGAAGCTTTTGCGCGATCCGAGGCCGTGGAGCGTGTAGGTCACGCCGAGATTGCTGAGGTCATAGAGCAGATGGCCGCCGGCCTTGAGCGAAATCGTCGCGAAGGGCTCGGAGATGACCGCCGCGTCGATCGCTTTTCCCTGGAGCGACGCCGCGAGCTCCGGCTCGCCGCCGATCTGGAGGATCGCCACGTCGCGGTCCGGGGCCAAACCCCAGCGCTCGAGCGCGTAGCGAATCGAAAAATCGCTCGCGCCCCCGATCCGCGAGATGCCGACGCGCTTGCCCTTGAGCTGCGCGATCTCGCGGAGATCGGGCCGCGAGACGATCTTGAACGTGAACGTGTTCAGCGTCGAGGTGAGGCCGACGAAGTCGGCGCCGGACATGTTCGCGTTGATGTTGGCGACGCCGCCGCTCGTGAGAAAGTGGATCTCGCCCGCGAGCGCCGCTTGGACGGCGCGCGAGCTGACCGGGACGTAGAGCATGTCGAGGTTGAGCCCCTGTCTTTTCCCCAGGTCGAGCTCTTTCATGAGATAGAGCGGCGTCATCTGGATCGCGATCGACGTGTACGCCGCGCGGATGCGCGGCGGCTCCTCGGCGGCGGCGGGAACGGCGATCAGCAGCGCGGCGATGATAAACAGTTTTTTCATCTCAGGCTTCTTGGCCGCTGAACGCGAAGCGCTCGAGCGCGCGCTCGTCCACGTCGATCCCGAGACCCGGCCCGTCCGGCGGCGCCATCAATCCATTCTTCGGCTCCAGCGGCGCGCGGAGAATCTCCGTGCGCAGCGGATTGTGCGTCGTGTCGAGCTCCATGACGATCGCGTTCTTGAGCGCGGCCGAGAGGTGCAGGCTCGCGGCGAGCGCGACGCCGTCGCCCCAGGTGTGCAGCGAGACGGGCAGGCGATGCGCATCCGCGAGCGCGGCGATGCGCACGATCTCGCTGACGCCGCCGGCGCGCGCGACGTCGGGCTGGAGAATATCCACGGCCGGCCGCGCGATGAACTGCTCGAAGTCGTAGACGGTATGGAGATTCTCGCCGAGCGCGATGGGAATTTTCGTGGATGATTTCAATTTCGCGTGGCTCGCCGCGTCGGCGAAGAACATCGGCTCCTCGAACCAGCCGACGCCGAGCTCCGCGAGCGCCGTGGCCGCGCGCTCGGCCGTCGGCAGATCGTAGCCCATGTTGGCGTCGCTCATGAGCGGGAACTTGGCACCGACGGCCTCGCGCACCGCGCGCACGCGCTCGATGTCGCCCGCGACATCGAAGCCGATCTTCATCTTGATGCCGCGGTAGCCCAGCTCCGCCAGCGCCAGCGCGCGCTCGACGACTTTCTTGATATCGTCCGGGTAGAGCGCGGTCGCGTAGACCTCGACGCGCGCGCGCGGCTTGTCGCTCAGCAGCTTATATATGGGAGCGCCTTCGGCTTTGCCGCGGATGTCCCACAGCGCAACGTCCAAGCCCGAGAGCGCGACGAAGCCGATGCCGCGGAGCCCGAGCTGACGCGCGCGCGGGCCGAAGTAGAGCTTCTGCCAGATGCGATCGATATCGGTCGGGTCCATGCCCACGACGGCGGGCTTGACGACCTGCTCGATGATGAACTGGACGATCGCGCCGTTGCCCGAGCACGAGCCGAAGCCGTGGATGCCGGCGTCGGTCTCGACGCGGACGAGCGCGGTCGTGCGCGATTCCCTGACGCCGCTCCGGCTCGTCACCTGGCCTTCGGCGGGGATCGACGCGCGGAGGCGGATCGCGCGGACGTCGGTGATCTTCACGGGAGTTCAGCGGAAATACTTGTGATACTCGTTGTTGTAGCGGTTGTAATCCTCGGCCGACGCGGGCTTGACGACGAGGAGCTTCCGCCCCTCGATCAGGCGCGGCGGGTCGGGCGGCACGTCTTTCCGGACCGAGATACGGCTCAAGCTGCGCATGATCTTCTGCCCTTCCTGCGAGAGGACGAAATCGATGAAGAGCTTCCCGGCGGCCGGATGCGGCTGCTTGGCGGTGACGCCGATGACGATCGAATAGACGAAGTGCGGGTCGAGCGCGACCCATTCGATCGGCGCGCCGACCTTCTTATATTCCTCGACGCTCGTCGGGTACTGCGAGACGACGAGCGGGAATTCGCCCGCGACGAGCAGCTGGCCGGTGATCGTGTTGCCGTCGCGCGCCTGCACATCCTGCTTGCTCAGGGCCTCCATGTACTTCTTGCCCTTCTCCTCGCCCATCATCTGCAGCATCGCGACGTACCACTCGGTCTTGTTGAGGTCCATGCCCATCTTGCCCTTCCATTTGGGCTGGAGCAGCTCGTCGTAGCTCTTCGGCACCTCGGCCGGCTTCACCATGCGCGTGTTGTACGCCATCGTCATGGCGTTGATGTAGGCCGCGGTCCAGTAGCCGTCCTTGTCCTTGAACTGATCGCCGTAGACGCCGCGCTCGGGCGAGGCGTATTTGCCGATGAGGCCGCGCTGCATGAGGGTCATCATGGGAAAGATGCTCGACTGATACACGTCGGGCAGGTGCTGGCCGGCTTTCACCTCGGTCACGTAGCGCGCGAGGAGCTTGTCCTTGCCGGCGCGAAAGTACTCGAACTGGATGAACGGATATTTTTTCTCGAACGCGGCCTTGAAGGCGTTCGCGTCCGCCGCCGAGTAGGCGGCGTAGACGACGACTTTCCCTTCCTTCTTCGCCTCCTCGATGAGCTTGGGGTCCGGCGTCGTCTGCGCGTGAGCGACAGCGGCTAAAAACAAAAGGGCGAACGCTAAGAGAGATTCTTCGCTGGCGCTCAGAATGACACCGAAGAGGCTCCGTCGGCTATGTGTCATCCTGAGCGAAGCGAAGGATCTCTCCGTAACTTGCGTTTCCTCAGTAGACTCACGTGCGGCCCGCATGAACGCTCTCCGTGTCATCGTGCGAGCTTCCATACTTTGCCGGGGATCGTCTCGCCGTCGACGTTGATGTATTCGGTCGAGTCGTCCGAGCGCGTCCGGCCGTCCGCCTCGATGCGTGTGACCTTGGGCTTTCCCTTGCGCGCGGAGAAGCGCAGCAGCACGAGCGGGCCGGTGCCGCTGTTCGCGAACCAGTAGTACCAGCCTTCCGGCAGCATGATGCCCTGGCCTTTTTTCAGCACCGTCGGCTTCTCGTCCTTGTCGTAAAACGTCGCCTCGCCTTCCATGACGACGAAGGTGTGGTCCTCGCCGGGATGCGTGTGCAGCTTGTTCTTCCGTCCCGGCGTGTAGTAGTTGAGCCCGACCGAGACGAGCTCGGTGCGCGAGAGCGGCATGTGGCTCCGGCCGCCGGTCAAGTCCGGCGTCGACAATTCGAAGACGTGCGCGTCCATGGAATGCCCTCCT
>DATDFN010000118.1:0-3326 GCA_036522615.1 Binatia bacterium
GGCAAGGCGCTCCAGATCGCCAACCGCAGCATCTTCGGCGAGGGCCTCGAAGTTTACAGCTTCGCGATGTCGGGCCCGACGACGACGATCTGGTACGACCTCAGCGACCAGCCGAATTGGCTCGGACGCCTGACGGCGCCGTTGTTCGAAAAGAAGCTGATCGAGCTCATCGACCGCACGATCGCGAGCTTGAAAACCTACTGCGAAAATCGCGTCAAAGCCGGGCGCGCGTAAGGCCTCGCATGGCCTCCAACGCCTACCACTTCGAGGACCGCTGGTACGTGCCGTTTGCGATCGAAAAAGTCTACGACGTGCTCGCGCGCCCGGAGGAATATCCGCGCTGGTGGAAGGGCGTTTATCTGAGCGCGACCCCTCTCGATTCTGAAGGCAAGCGCGTCGCCGTCGTCGCCCGCGGCCGCCTACCGTATAAGCTCCGCTTTACGATCGAATCGATCATGCAGGAAAAACCGCGGCTGATCGCGTTCCGCGCCTCCGGCGATTTCGTGACGAACCTCTCGCGCTGGGTGCTGGAGCCGCGCGGCGAAGGCACGGCGGTGACGCTGGAATGGAACCCGCGCGTCGAGAAGCCGGTCGTGAAATTTCTATCGCCGGTGCTGAAGCCGGTGTTCCGGTGGAATCATGAATGGACGATGCGGAGAGGAGAGAGGCTGATCGCGGAGTATTTGAGGAGCGGGGCCGCCGACTCTATTTCCAATACTTGAAGCGCTCCCACCGCCGGCGAAAACCGGGGAAAACGCAAAGTTTCTTAAAACCTCCATCTCCAAGCAAGATTAACGTCCAGCCAATCGCCGCCCTTGCCTTGGTTCGGATTGGCAAGGAGCGACGATTTGCTCTTGAGGCCCAAGTTGAATTGCGCCGCGAGCGGCAGGTTCGTCGCTCGATACCAGAGCCAACTCACGCCGACGCTCATTCGCGTCGTAATAAAATACCAGAGGTCCCATTCCCGAAGCAGGATTGTGTTTCGATTGAATCCGGCCGCGCCTAGGACGGTTACAGGAGGCGAGCCGAAGGTTTGGCTCAGAGGCACGCCGCACCCCGCTGGGCCGAAATTTCTCCCGCCGCCAACGTTGCAATCGAGATCCGTACGCTCGAAGTGCATGCCGAAAAGCAGCGACCCCGCTTCGTCCGCGCTGCCGGTTAGAAAGCCCTTTGGACTCCAGAGAAAAAGCTCGTTCGCGATAAGAAAATTGTTGCCGTGCGTCAGGCCAGCCGCCGTATCTTTATTTTCACCGAATCGCTGAAATCCGCCGCTGATACGGAGGTTATAGGGTCCCACGCTCCAGCCGAATCCCGGGGTTAGAAAATAGGCCAAGCCGCGGCCGATCAGCAGGGTGGAAAACAATTCTTGTCTGCCTCCGGGACCATGATCGAGCGCGATCAGACGATCGCATGGACCGTCACTTAGAAAGTCGAACAGGCGTGGCCTGGTCGGGCAGAACCACGCTCCGACGCTGAAGCCCAACCCTTTGAACCATTTATTTTCTGATTGTTTGAAAGGTTCGACCTGGCCCAGGAGAGAAACATCTTTCCAGTGATGGAAGTCCTTCAAGTTTTCTTGAAAGACATCTCTTACCGATTCCGATCCGGCGATTCCGGCGCCCGGAAGCCCGACGCGTCCGTAAATAACATCGACATTAGCCGTGCCGGGCACTCCGACCGGCGCCAGCGAGACGTCCCGCCATCGAAGGCCGGCGCTGTTGACGTATCGACCCTCGTTGAAGCCGTTGTTGCGGGAAAGCAGGTCGTACTCCAATTGAGCCGTCGACGTAAACTCTCCGCGTCGGTAAGGGTTGATTTCAAACGTGTAACCAAAACCAAAATAGAAGGTCGGCAGCAAGGGATGCAAATTTTCGAGGTGAAGATAACCGATGCTTCGCTGCAACATCAGCACGAAAAGACGCGTGGGGTGTCTTTCGTCCGATCTAAACTCGTCGAGATCGGCCTCCAACTCTTGCTCGAAAATACAATGGAAGATGCATAAGTTCAGGAAAGGTCGAAGACGCCGGTCGTAAGGCTCGCCTTTGATTCGGCCGGCTTCTTTGCGACCGCTTTCAAACGGAAGGTCAAGGCGGGTTTCAAGGGAGAATCTTAGAGACCACAAGTCGCCCGGGCTGCGCAGCCGCACTCCTTTACCCGGTTGGTAAAGGAGATCATAGGTATCGCTCTCGGGAGTCGTCGCGCCGTCGGCAGCTAGAACGGTAAGAGAAGTCCCGAAGTAAATACCGGCGGCAATAACCCAACTGATCGCCGACGCGAGCGCGCGATTATGCGCCGCGGAAGCTTTAAATGACATAAATGCAACTCATTTATGTCAACCAGAGCTGGGGTGTCAAGGAAAAAAGCGAAGGAGCTTTAAGCGTCAGCCTATTTCGCGCCGAACGGCGTGATGGCATCGCGGCGGCGATGGTAATTTCGCTGCGTCTGCTCCGGATTGCGGTTGACGAAATTGCGCTGGTAGAGCGGGTGGCGGAAGCTGCGCACTTCGTGCTCGAGCTCGTGGAGCGTCGCGCCGGTCTCGGGATCGACGATTTTCTGGTAGCGGAATTGGTGGCCGCGCACGTCTTCGGTCACGAGGCCGCGGCGGTTGAGAAAATCGTACGGGCCGGAGAAGTTCGTGACATAGATCGCGACGTGGTGGCCGTCGTAGGGCGGAATCGCGTCGTTCGTCTCGCGGAAGATAAGCTCTTGGTTGCGGCCGATAGCGACATGCGCGGCGGATAAGCCGCCGTCCTTCTCGATTGTGGCCGGCGCGCGGAAGACTTCGCGATAAAAGTTTCCGATCCCTTCAGCCGCGCCGCGCTTCACGAGAAATTCGATATAGGGAATCCCGAGTGCCATGTCGCCGTATTTCTCGCTCGGCGCGTAGCAGCGGAAGTTGTTGCCCCACGGACACGTCGCCGCGACGTGATCGCGATCGCGCGCCCATTTGAAGTGCGTGCCCTTCAGGCGCTCTTCGATGGATTGGAGCCGCTGTTCGAGATGTTCAGGATCAGGGACGACGAGGCCCGCGTGACCCGCGAAGCGCTGCGCGCCGCGCGTCGGCAGGTGAAACTGCTGCTCGCCGACGTTGACCCACATGTTGTCGAGGCCGACGGTGAGATACGGATCGCGCGTGAGGCCGAGGCCGACGACGTAGAAGAGAATCGCCTGCGGCTGATCGGAGACCTGGACGTTCAGGTGCTCCAGCAGGACGATGTTGCCGACGTCTTCTTCGCTGTGCGCGCGCTTCTCGCTCATTTGAATTCGTACGGGATCTGGATCGGTCCGTAGCCTTGCCAGTACCGTTTATTGACCGGATCGTAGCG
>DATDFN010000119.1:0-2499 GCA_036522615.1 Binatia bacterium
ACGGATTCGCCGACGCTGCTGCGCAATCTCATCTCCGGCCGCTACGACCTCATCCTCAACAACGCCGACAACGTCATCGCGTGGGCCGAAGGCCAAGGCGCCGATCCGCAGCCGAACGACTTCGTCATCTTTATGGGCGGCCAGCAGGGACTCAAGCAGAAGCTCGTCGTCGTACGAGATGTTAATGCTTTCGGCGATCTCAAAGGCAAAGTCCTCGCCGTCGATGCTCCGACCACCGGATTCGCCATCGTGATGATCGCGATGCTGAAACAGCACGGTCTCGAGCAGGGGCGCGACTATACGCTCAAGATGTTCGGCAACACGACCAAGCGCGCGGATGCTTTAGAGGGCGGCGAGGCATGGGCCGGGATGCTGAATCTCGCCGACGACGATATAGAAAAGCGCGGCCTCAAGGTTCTCGCACGCGCCGAGGATTACGTGAAATATTATGCCCGCGGGCTCGGCGCGACGCGGCGAGAGTGGGCTGAGGCCCACGAGGATTTGCTCGTCCGCTTCATCCGCGCGATGGTGCGCGCGACGGACTGGACGCTCGCAGCAAATAATAAGGACGCCGTAATCGCGCTGCTGCTGCCGGAAAACAAAAACAACCGCGGCCGCGCCGAAGAAGCCTACGAAGAGACCGTGAGCCCGCGCTTCGGCCTTATGCCGCGGGCGCGTATCGATACGGAAGGCATCCGCGCGGTCCTCGACCTCCGCGAGGCCGCGGGACTGATGAAGCCGCCGGTGCCGAAGGCGGAGAAGTACGTCGAGGAGCGCTATTATCAAAAGGCGCTCGCCTCGCTGACCTGATCGCACGGCATGTTGTTCATGCATTTCCGGATCACGGTGCGCGCTCTCGTTGTGATCGCGGCCCTATCCTTATGCGTCGAGCCGCGCACCAACGCTCTCGGCGCCCAAGCGGACCGGCAGAACGATTGGGACACGACGCTGCGCGCCGCCGAGTCCGAGGGACAACTCACGATCTACGGCTGCTGCTACGACTACGATCGCATTCTCGAAGGCTTCAAGAAAAAGTTTCATAAAATAAAGGTCGCGACTGTCGCCCAGCCCGGCGGGCAGCTGAGCTCAAAGATCCTCGCCGAGCGCCGGGGCGAAAAATACCTTCCCGACGTGGTCGGCGCCGGGGCGAACACGCTGCACGATGCGCTCTATACGGCGCGCGCGCTGGCGCCGCTCAAGCCGGCGCTGATTCTTCCCGAAGTCCTCGATCAGACGAAATGGCACGAGCGGGAGCACCGCTACATCGATCCGGAGCGGCAATATATTTTCGCGTTCGTCGCCAACTCGCAGTCGGGACAGGTCAGCTATAACGTCGACGTCGTCAATCCCGCCGAATTCAAATCCTACTGGGACCTGCTCGCGCCGAAGTGGAAAGGCAAAATGGTGTCGCTCGATCCGACGAGCTTCGGCATGGGGGCCGCGCTGCAGTTTCTCTACTACAACCCCGAGCTGGGGGCCGCATTCATCCGAAGACTCTACGGCGAGATGCAGCCCGCGCTCAGCCGTGACGCGCGCCAGATGACCGACTGGCTCGCGTCGGGAAAGTACGCCCTGTGCATCCGCTGCACCGCCGGAGGCGAGGTCACCAAAGCGAAGCGGCAGGGACTTCGGATCGAGTATCTCGACAGCGACAGCTGGAAGGAAGGCGGCAGCTCCAGCGCCGCCGGCGGCACGCTCGGTCTGATGAGCCGCGCGCCGCATCCGAACGCGGCCAAGCTCTTCATCAACTGGTTTCTTTCCCGCGAAGGCCAGATCGCGATGCAGAAATTCGGCCGACCCGATGCGCACAATTCGCGGCGGATCGATATTCCCAAAGACGATGTCGATCCCTACAACCGCCTCGAGCCCGGCAAAAAGTATTTCGATCTCGCCAAGCCGGAGTTTCAGGACTTGGCGCCGATCCTGAAGCTTGTGAAAGAAGTCCTGCAGACCAAGTAAACCGGCTGTTGACGCATCAGGGAGGCGGCCGCCGCATGTACCAGGTCGGCACGCCGATCACCTTCTCTTCGCGGACTACGACGAAGCCGAACTTCTTGTAGAAATCCACGTTGCCCGCCCGATCGGTCTCCAGATATCCCTCGATCTTCTCGCCGTCGAGATGCTCGACATAACGGCTCATCAGCGTCCTGCCGACGCCCTGCCCCTGATATGCGGGAACGACGCCGATCGGCCCCAAGTGGGAGTGCGGCTCTGCCGGGTCGAGACGCGCCCAGCGCGCGAACCATTCGATCACGCGCGGCGCCGCGTCCTCCAGCGGGCGCAGCTCCGCGGCGGCGAACGCCGGGAGCGCCTCCGGCGGCGGAAGGCATAGCGGCGACGTGTTGAAATGAACGTAACCGACGATTGCGCCGCCGTCGAGCGCGACGAAGGCCGAGCCTGTGAACATACGACGGAGACCGACGCGGAAGAAAAAACGGTTGCGGTCGAGCCGGTCCGGACCGAACGCGGAGAGGTGCAGCGGATTCGTCACGAACGCCG
>DATDFN010000120.1:0-13011 GCA_036522615.1 Binatia bacterium
GCTTTTGACCGGTAAATGCCGCGGCCGCAAAGACGACAAGGAAATCACGCTGTTCAAGAACAACACGGGCATGGGTATTCAGTTCGCCGCGACCGCGCGGCTCATCTACGAGAAAGCGAAGCAGAAAGGCATCGGCGTCGAACTGCCGCTCGACCTCTTCATGACCAAGAGAGGCGACAAGCTCTTTTCACCCTGATCGTATCGCCCACAGGAACCATCGATGAAATTTCTGCTGTTCATCGCATCGTGCGTCTATTGGCTCGCCGCGACCATCGCCGCCGCGGCCGAGCCCGCGCTCGTCGAAGGCGCGAAGAAAGAAGGCGCGCTGGTCTTTTACACGACGATGGACATCCAGAACAGCAAGCCTCTGCTCGACGCTTTCATGGCGAAGTATCCGTTCGTTAAAGGCGACCTTGTCCGTCTCGGCGGCACCGCCATGGTGAGCCGCATCATGACCGAGGCGCAGGCCGGCGCGAACCGCTTCGACGTCGCCGTCGGCATTTCGCCGTCGTACATGCCGATGCGCGAGAAAAATCTCCTTGCGCCGTACAAATCACCGGAGTTCCCGAGCCTCTACGACGACACGCACGACGCGCAGGGCTATTGGTCGACCGTCTACCTCAACACGCTCGTCCTCGGCTACAACACGAAGGTGATCGCGAAAAACGACCTGCCGAAGAATTATGAGGATTTGCTCAAGCCGCAGTTCAAGCAGAAATTCATTATCGACATCGAGAACCACGACGTCTTCGTCGCCCTCAGCCAGGAGTGGGGACAGGAAAAGGCCGTCGCGTATTTCAAAGGCATCGCGAAGCAGGAGCCGGTGTTTCTCCGCGGCAACACCAACCGCGCCAACATGGTGAGCGTCGGCGAGCGCTCGCTCACGTTCGTTTACGCGCAGGTGATCGAGCGTATGAAGCAGACCGGCGCCCCGGTCGACTGGATTCCGCTGGAGCCGGTCGCGGTCGAGGTGAACCCGGCGATGATCTCGGCGAAAGCCGCGCACCCGAACGCGGCGCGGCTGTTCGTCGACTATCTGCTCTCTAAGGAAGGACAGGAATTTTTGAAGACCTTCCGACGCATCGGGCCGCGGAAAGATGTGAAGCCCGATCCGCCGAAGCTCTTCGAAGGTTTCCGCCGCCGCGTCGTCGCGCCGGAAAATTACAAAAACCTCCGCGAGCTCACGAAGATCCACAACGACGCGCTGGGCATTCGCTAAACCGCCAGGAGAATCGTTATGAGAGAATGGGAAAGTTTTTTTCCGGAAGAAGAGCGCAAGATTTACGAGAAGGCGGGCTACAAGGGCAAGCAGCCTTTCGGCCGCAACCCGGCGCTGCTCGTGATCGACATGCAGCTCGCCTTCACCGGCACCAAGCCGCTGGAGATCATGGAGGCGATCGAAGAGTTCCCGACGAGCTGCGGCAAAGCGGCGTGGGAGGCGATTCCCAAGATCCAGCAGCTGATCGGCGCGTGCCGCGACGCGGCCGTGCCGGTCGTCTATTCGACCGGCGATCCCGAGTTCAAGGCGGTCATGGGCAACGCGACCAAGCGCAAGGTCGAGGACAAAGACTTCGTCGACATCGGCACGCAGTTTCCCGAAGCGATCAAGCCGCGCGAAGGCGAGTTCGTCGTGCACAAGGCGCGCGCGAGCGCGTTTTTCGGCACGCACTTGATCACTTATCTCGCGAGCAAGGGCATCGACTCGCTGCTCGTCACCGGCACGACGACCTGCGGCTGCGTGCGCGGCACCGTGCTCGACGGTTATTCCTACGGCTTTCCGGTCTTCGTCGTCGAGGAATGCGTCTTCGACCGCTCGCGCACCTCGCACCTCGTCAATCTCTATGAGATGAACAGCAAGTACGCGACGGTCATCCCGCTCGACGAGGCGCTGGAGTACGTCAATCAGCTGAAGCGGGTCGAAGGCCGCATCAAGCGATAACTTTGCGCGCCGACGGAGGACGCTATGGCGACCGAGTCTCCGTTCCCGGATAAAGAATACACCGAGCGCCACGAGCGCGCCCAGGCGCTGATGCAGCGCGACGGCCTCGACGCGCTCATCGTCTCGGAGAAAAACAACTACTGGTACTTTACCGGCCTCATCAGCTATCAGCTCGACCACATCCAGCGTCCGCAGATCTGCATCCTGCCGAAGAGCGGCAAGCCGCTGCTGCTCATCTACGGCAACGACAAATCGAAGGCGAAGGCGCTGCCGTGGGTCGGCGAGGTGCGCGATTACGTCGACGTGCCGTTTCCGCGCGAGATGATCGCCGGCTGCATCAAAGAAATGGGCCTCGGCGAGGCGAAGCTCGGCTTCGAGCTCGGCGACGACCAGCGGCTCGGCTTTCCGGTGAACTATCTTTCCGCGCTGACCGAGGCGCTGCCGAAGGCCGAGATCCGCGACGGCACTGCCGCGCTGACCGAGATGCGCATTTTAAAAAGCGCTCGCGAAGTCGGCTTCATGCGCAAGGCGTGCGACATCTCCGTCAAAGCTTACGCCCGCTGCCTGCCGCAGCTGAAACCCGGCATGACGCGGCGCGAAGTCGCCGATCGATTGTTCATCTCGATGATCGAGGAAGGCGCGCACCCGCGCCATCCCGGATTTCTCATGCTCAACGCTTCCACACGCTACGACGACCGCCGCTATGAGAAAGGCGACCGCATGGTCGCGGATTTCGGCGCCTGCTACGAAGGCTATTACGGCGACGTCACGCGCCAGGCGGTCTTTGGGAAGCCGACCGACGAGCACAAGCGCGATCACGAGACCAACTGCGACGTGATCGACCGCTGCTTCGAGTCGATGAAGGTGGGCGGCGCGATCGCCGAGGTCTCGCGCGTCGCCAACCGCGAGCTCGTCAAGCGCGGCTACCAGGCGGTCGAGAGCCCGAAGCGCATCGGCCACGGCATCGGCATGTCGCGCGCCGAGCCGCCGTCGCTGAACGAAGTCGAGACGGAAGTCTACAGGCCCGGCATGGTGCTGGCGCTCGAGCCCAAGGTGCGCTCGGAAAAAAGCGCGGTGCATCTGGAAGAAGATATTCTCATCACCGAGCGCGGCGCGGAATTTCTCACGACGGGCCGACGCGACCTGCGCGTCATCGATTAACATGAAAAGCGGCATTCTTTATCTCTCGAACGACGAGGTCAAGCGTATCGTCGATCTCGGCGAAGCGGTGGCGATCACCGAGCGCGCGCTCGGCGACCAGGGCGCCGGCCGCGTGACGTGGTCGATTCCCGAAGATTTCGCCATCAAGCCGCAAAGCGGCTGGCAGTCGTGGGTGACCGGCTGCGCGCTGGAGAACGTCGCCGGCTTTCGCATCCGCTCGATCAAAGCCGCGGGCGGCAGCCGCGACGCGTCGCGCCCGCCGCGCGGGCCGCGGCGGATATTGATCTTGAGCGACCGCGAGGGCGGCGAGATCGTCGCGATGATGGACGAGGACTGGGCGCACGCCGTGCGCACCGCCGCGGCGGCGACCGTCGCGCTAAAAACACTTGCCCGCAAAGGCGCGGCGACGCTCGCGATGCTCGGCGCGGGCGATACCGCGAGCGCCGCGGTGCCGGTCATGGCGACGGCGTTCAATTTAAAGGAAGTGCGCGTGACCTCGCGCACGCCCGAATCGCGCCGGCGCTTCGCCGATGAGATCGGGCGCGAATACGGCCTTGCGATCCGCCCCGTCGAGTCGACGGAAGCGGCGCTTGACGGCGCCGACATCGTGATCTCGGCGACGACAACCGCGACGCCGTTCGTCAAGGACGAATGGATCGAGCCCGGCGCGACCGTCTATTCGATCGGCAAGAACCAGGAATTCGACAACGCTTTTTATAAGAAGTGCGACAAGTTCGTCGTCGACAGCTGGGTCCACTGCAAGAAAAAATCCGATCTGGACCGAATGATCAAGGAAGCATTTCTCGACGAGAAAGATTTATACGCCGAGTTGCCCGAGCTGCTCACCGGCAGGAAGCCCGCGCGCGAAACCGACCGCGAACGGATTTTCGTCCGCGCCATCGGCCTCGTCAATCAGGACATCGCTTTGGCGGAGTGGATTTACCGGCGGGCCGCGGAGAAGCGAATCGGGACTGTCCTGCCGTTTTAGATTCAACTCGCCTAAGTTTCAGGCTGCAAGTTTCAAGCAGTGGGGATATCGCACTTGCGCTAGGGTTTTTCCCCTCTCCCTCCCTCCCGGTTCCGAGGAGGCGAGGGTCGAGGCCGCAGGCACAGGACCGTGCAGCTAGATTAGCTATTGTGAAGCTGGTGAGTCGACCGCCGTGCTAACTAGACGGTCGACTCACCGCAGAAGTGTGAGAAATCCGCTCAAGGCAGAGGCCCATTGCCTGCGGCCGAGAGCCTCGCCCGGAGGAACCAGTCCCCTCTTACTGATCGCCCATGTCCGGCGTGACGCCGTTCTTCTTGCACTCCTCTTCGTACATCTTGCGGAGCGAGGCGTCCTCGTTGTCGAAGTCGATCTGATCGATGCCGCCTTCCTCGCGCTGGACCGCGGTGTTCGCGTGCAGCGCGACGAACTTACACGGCACGTTGCCGGTGTTGTAGTGCTGGTGCCACGTGCCGGCCGGCGGGCAGACGATGCTGCCTTCGTGCCAGTCGTAGCGCTTGGGCTCCTGTCCCTCGTCCCACATGAGCGTGTAGCCGGTCGAGTCGAGCAGGCAAACGTGCGCGCCCGGCCCGTGCTTGTGCGCCTTTTTGTAGCGGCCGACGGGGAACTGCGAGACGTGCGCCAGCATGGCGCTGCCCGCCATGTGGATGTACATGTTACGCGTGCCCTTGCCGCGCTTCTCGCGCGGCACGAGGTTGATCTTGCGGATGTCGGCGATGAAGTTCGTGTGCAGGATGCCGCCGTAATACTCGGTATGGTATTTCCCCTCGCGGCTGAAGAAGTCCTCGGCCTTGGGGTCGAAGCGGTCCTTGAACATATAATTCGTGTTGAAGATGAATTCCGGATCGCGGAAGAGCTCGAAGGCCACCGGCTGGCTCGTGAGCGCGACGTAGCGCGCCGGCTCGCTGCCGGTCGCGTTGAAATGCTGGTGGTACGCGTTGAGCGGGATCGCGAAGACGCTGCCGCGCTCCCACTCGAACGTCCGCTTCGGCGTGCCGTCGTACCAGATCGTCGTCGCGCCGCGCCCCGAGGCGACGAGCACGATCTCTTCGAAGAGCTGGCGCTGCGGCTTGGTGTTGCCGCCCGGAGGAATCTCGCAGATGTACGCGTCGGCGACCATTTGATCTGAGAAACTCAGGTACGCCCCTTTGACCCCGCGGCGCTTCCAATCGCCGAGCTTCGTGTCGCGCACGTCGGGGACGTACGAGCCGCTGATGATCGGAATGCCTTCGGACTCGACCCATTTTTTATAAGGACTGTAGTGGTCCATCATGTACTGGACGTACGGATGGACGGGAAATTCTTTGGTCATCTTCGTCGCCATGAGCGCTTCCTCCTGATTTTTTGAAACGATTACGGCTTTCCGTGGGAGATAATCTCTTTATCGTGCGGAAAATATTCTGTCAACAGCATTGACAAGAAAGTTTCGGTGGGATAATTGAAACAAAAGTTTCATGCCGCCCATCAAGCAGATTTTCGCCCGCACCGACCGGCTGAACGGGGCGCAGAAGAGGCTCGGCCGCTATCTGCAGAACGACAGCTCGGCGCTGCTCGTCTCGAATGTGAGCGACCTCGCCAATGCCGTCGGCGTGAGCAAGGCGACGGTCGTCCGCTTTGCGAAAAGCCTCGGCTACAAGGGATTTCCGGAGTTCAAGCGTGACATCCAAAAAGAGATGCGGCGCCAGCTCCGCGCCTCCTCGCGGATGGAGCAGACCTTCGCCGAGCTCGGCAACGACGAGAACATTTTCGCCAAGCTCATCAAACGCGACATCGAGCTGCTGCAGGAGACGCTGCAGGCCGTCGCGCTGCCGGATTTTCACAAGGCGGTGGAGATTATCTGGCGCGCGCGCAAGGTCTACATCATCGGCCTCAACGCCTCGATGGCACTCGCGTATTTGCTCCACTTCCGGCTCGTGCGCGTCAAGAAAGAGGCACACTGGGTCTTTTTGACCGGCGGCACGTCGCTGCTCGAGCAGCTCGCGTTCATGGAGCGCGACGACGTGCTGATCGCGATCGACTTCGTGAACGTGCCGCGCGAGGTCCAGACCGCGCTGCATTACGCCAAGAAAGTCGGCGCGCCGATCCTCGGCATTACGGATTTTCCGAGCTCGCCGATCGCCAAGGCCGCGGACGTCTGTCTCTATGCGAAGCGCGGTCTGCACAGCACGGTGAATTCGCTCACGCCGGCGTTCTCGCTCGTGAACGCGCTCGCGATCGCGGTGGCATGGACGAAGAAGGGCGATTCCATCAAGGCATTAAACGATCTCGACCAGCTCTTGGAAGGATACGGGACTTAATCTAAAGGAGAATATTCATGGCGACAAAATTGAAATTCGGCCTGCTGCTGCCCCATTTTTGCGAGTACGGCTCGGCCGAAAGCTGCATCGAAGGCTCTAAAAAGGCCGAGGCCTACGGCTTCGATTCCGTCTGGGTCAGAGACCACCTGGTCTTCGAGCCCCACGGGATGGAGGGCGAAGACAACACGCACATCGAGGGCACGCTGATCCTCGCGGCCATCGCAGCGGTCTGCAAAAAACTGACGCTCGGCACCGGCACGATGATCTCGCACCGCAGCCCGATCCATCTCGCCCAGACGATGGCGGGCCTCAGCACGCTGTGCGAGAACATTATCATGGGGCTCGGCCTCGGCACGTTCCCGCACGAGTTCGAGGCGGCGGGCTACAAGAAAGTAACCCTGCAGGATCGCGCCAATATCGCCAAGGTCAACGCGCTGCTCTGCCGGCGCTTCTGGTCCGGCGAGAAGGTCAGCTATCAAGACGAGTACTACGACTTCAAGGATGTCGAGCTGAAGCCTACGCCGAAGAAAAAAATCCCGATTTGGTACGGCGGCGGCACGCCGGCGTCCGTCCGCCGCGCGGCGGATTACTGCGACGGCTGGATGCCCGGTCGTATCCCGACGGCCACCTTCAATAAAATGGTCAAATACCTCGAGGAGCAGTGCAAGCTCGCCGGCCGCCCGATGGTGACGACCGGCGCGATCCCGATCACCAGCCTCGACAAGAACCGCGACGTCGCGCTCAGCAAAGTCAACGTCAAGGGGCTGATCAACGAAGGCAACGCCCCGAGCAAGAAGACCTGGGTCAAGCCGAAGTCCGGCACGTTCTCCACGGTTGAGGACATCGAGGGGCTGCTCATGGCGGGAACTCCGGCGGACATCGCCCGCGACACTAAACGTTACGAGGAAGCGGGACTGAACCACATCGTTTTCGATCTCCGCTTTCGCTACGCCGACTGGTACCAGCAGATCGATCTGCTGGGCCAGGAAGTTCTGCCCAAAGTCCGGGCGTAAGGGAAGGAACTCGCCATGCGCACCGAGAAGGTCTCTTTCTACAGCGAAGGCGTAAAAATCGCCGGGGACGTTTACCTGCCGGACCGCGATGACGGCAAGCCTTGGCCGGGTATCGTTCAGGGCCCAGGCTTTCTGGGCCTTAAGGACGCGAAGCATTACGCGTTGATGTTCGAAAAGCTCTGCGCGGCCGGCTACGCCTGCCTCTGCTTCGATTACCGCGGCTGGGGCGCGAGTGAGGGCGACAAGCGCGGCTGGGTCATGCCGACTTGGCAGGTCGAGGACATCCGCAACGCGATCAGCTACATGCAGACGCGCAAAGACGTCGACCCGAACCGCATCGCCACTTACGGCTCGGGCGGCACCGGCGGCGGCAACGCCGTCTACGTCGCGGCGATCGATGAGCGCGTCAAATGCACGGTCTGCTATCTCGGCGTCAGCAACGGCCGGGACTGGCTCCACTCGATGCGCCGCGAGTACGAGTGGGTGGATTATCTGAAGCGCATCCAGGAAGACCGCAAGAAGCGCGCGCTTGAGGGCGCGGGCGAGCTGGTCAGCGCGCGCGAAGAGATCATGATCGCGACGCCCGAGCGCAAGACGACCACCATCAAAAAAGAAGTCGCCGACAAGATTCCCGACATGATGCCGCTCCAGTGCGCGGAGGCGATCATCGAATACAGTCCCGAGTCCGTCGTTCACCGTATCGCGCCGCGCGGCGCACTGTTCGTAGCCGTCGAGAATGATGCCGTCACTCCCGAGGAGCAGTCGATACGCCTCTACGACCTCGCCGGCGAGCCCAAAAAGCTCGTGATCTTCCGCCAGACGACGCACTACGGCATTTATAACGATTACTTCAACGAGGTCGCCGCCAACGTCGTCGACTGGTACAATCAACATCTGAAGTACCACAAGATCGCCGTCACGCAGCAAGGCTAGGAGTTTCCATGCATAAGATCCAATTCGGCGTGCGCGTGCCCAACTCGGGTCCGCTCTCAAGCATCGACAACATCGTCAAAGCGGCGAAGCAGGCCGAGGAACTGGGCTTCGACTCGATCTGGGTGCACGACCACGTCGTCTGGAGCTCGGAGATGCACAAGCATCATATCTCCTCCGGCGCCGCCGAGGCGCTCGCCGACGATCAGGAGGCCAATTTCTTCGAGGCAACGACGATGCTCTCGTATCTCGCCGCCGAGACGAAGAAGATCACGCTCGGCGTCGCCTGTCTCGTCATGCCCTGCCGCAATCCCATCTATGCCGCCAAGCAGTACTCGACGCTCGACTGGCTGGCCAAAGGCCGCCTTGTCGTCGGCGTCGGCCTGGGATCGAAAGCGACGCGCGAGTCGGACGAGTTCGGCGTCTTCGGGGTCTCTTACGACCGGCGCGGCGACCGCACCGACGAGTATATCGAGGCGATGAAAGCAGTCTGGACACAGCCGCTCGCCGCGTACAAAGGCGAATTCATCCAATTCAAGGACGCGGAGGTTTTCCCCAAACCGTATCAAAAACCGCACCCGCCGGTCTGGGTCGGCGGCTGGATGAAGCTCGCCGCCAAGCGCGCCGGGCGCTACGGCGAGGGGTGGATTCCCGGTTGGCTCTCCCCCTCCGAGATGAAGGTCGGCTGCGGGATTCTCGCCGAAGCGGCGCGCGAGAAAGGGCGCGATCCCAAAAAAATCACGATCGCGGTCGAGAAGCTCGCGACGATCGCGAAGACGCGCGACGAGGGGCTCAACCTCGCGATGCCGACGCTCAAGACCTCAAGCGAGAGCTACGAGCGCGACATCAACAGCATGCAGTTCGCGCTCGACCGCCACATCTTCGGCTCGGTCAGCGACGTGCGCAAGCGCATCGACGAGTTCGTCGAGGCGGGCGTGCAGCACTTCGAGCTCAAGATCATTTACCCGACGATCGACAGCCTAATCCGGCAGATGACTCTCTGGTCAGAGGAGATCTTACCCCACTATGACTGACGTCAAACAAATTCTAAATTTGAAGTTCACCTTGAACGGCAAAGCCGTCGAGGTCGATTGCGAAGCGGAGGAGACGCTCGCCGAAGTCCTGCGCGACCGGCTGAACCTCACGGGCACGAAAATTTCGTGCGAGGTCCAGGTCTGCGGCGCGTGCACGGTGCTTGTCGACGGTCTCCCCGTCAGCTCGTGCACTCTGCTCGCGTACGAAGCGCGCGGAAAGAACGTCACTTCGATCGAAGGGCTGGCGAAACCCGACGGCACGCTGCATCCGATCCAGCAGGCCTTCATCGACGAGTTCGCCTTCCAGTGCGGCTTCTGCACGCCGGGAATGATTCTGGCCGCCAAGGCGCTGCTCGACGAAAATCCCAAGCCGTCGCGCGACGAGATCGTCCACTTCATGGACGGCAACATCTGCCGCTGCACCGGCTATGTGCCGATCGTCCGTGCGATCCAGAAAGTCGCCGGCACGCTGGAGACCAAGCACCACAAGTAAAAGCAAAGACATGCAACAAGAGAAGAAGAAGGGTGAGTTTCAGATCGTCAACCATCCCGTTCCGCGCCGCGACGGCCGCGCGAAGGTGACCGGCCGCGCCACCTATGTCAGCGACGTCAAACTTGTCGGCATGGGCTGGGCGAAAGTTTTGCGCAGTCCGTACCCGCACGCGAAAATCGTCTCGATCGACACGTCCAAGGCTGCGGCGCGCCCGGGCGTCTACGGCGTGCTCACCGGAAACGATCTCGAAGGCATCAATCCCTACTACGGCCACGCCGTCAAAGACCACCCGCTGCTTGCGATCGGTAAAGTCCGCTACATCGGCGAGCCGGTGGCCGCCGTCGTCGCGGTCGATGAGCGCACCGCCTTCGAGGCGCTGGAATTCATCGAGGTCAAATACGAAGAGCTGAAGCCGGTCTTGACGCCGGAAGAAGCGATGGCAAAGGACGCGCCGGTCCTGCACGACCGCGTATTCGAGGCCGGCGCGCTGCGCGGTTTCGAAGGCGACACAACCGCCGGCAAAGGCGGCAACGTTTGTCAGGAACACCACATCAAGTGGGGCAACGTCGAGGAAGCTTTCAAGAAAGCCGCTGCGGTCATCGAGGGCGAATATTATTTTCCGATGACGTATGCCTATGCGATGGAGGCCTATGTCGCCATCGCCGACGTCAACGACAACGGCGTGACGGTCTACTCGTCGGCGCAGCATCCGTTCATGGTGCGTCACGATTTGAAGGCGATCTTCAATCTGCCGGTGAGCCAGGTGCGGCTGATCGTGCCGTTCGTCGGCGGCGGCTACGGTAGCAAGTCGTACACGAAGATCGAGCCGCTCGCCGCCGCCTGCTCGTGGAAATTCAAGCGCCCCGTGAAGCTCCAGCTCACGATCGAAGAGGCGATGCTGACGACGCGGAGCGACGACGCCTACACCTGGATGCGCACGGCGGTCGACGCCAGCGGAAAGATCATCGCGCGCCAGGCGCGGATTTACATGAACACGGGCGCCTACGCGGAGAACAGCCCGCTCGTCGTCGAGAAATCGACCAACCGCTGCGTCGGCCCTTACTCGATCCCCAACGTGCAGATCGATAATTATTCTTTCTACACCAACACGGTTCCCGCGAGCTCCTACCGCGGTTTCGGCTGCGCGCAGGTGACGCTGCCGGGCGAATCGCAGATCGACGAGCTGGCAGCGAAGATCGGCAAGGACTCCTACGAGTTCCGCGTCATGAACGCGGCCAAGCACGGCGAGGAGTTCTTCCCCAAGATGCGGCCGTTCGAAGGCTCGCTCAAGGAAGACCTCGACATCGCCGCCAAGGCGCTCCGTTGGAAAGAGCCGGCCCCGAAGGGGCATGCCAAAAGCATCGCCTGCTCGACCAGCGACGCGGGCGCCTATCCGCTGACCTCGACGGCGGTGCGCGTCCACGCCGACGGATCGGTGACGATCCTCACCGGCAGCACCGAGCTGGGCCAGGGAAGTCACACGGTCCTGCCGCAGATCGCAGCGGAGGAGCTCGGCGTGCCGTTCGATAGAGTCCACGTGATGTCTTCGGACACGGCGATCACGCCGTACGACCGCTCCACCGGCGCGAGCCGCACGACGACCCTAATGGGCAGCGCGATGGTCGACGCCTGCCGCGAGGCGATCCAGCAGATGGTCGTCATGGCGGCCGACGTGATGAAAGTGAAAATCGAGCAGATCCAGGTCGTGCGCGGCGGCGTCCGCGTCGGCGAGATCCAGCTCGATTGGTCGCAGATCATCAGCAAATATTACGCGCTGCCCGACGGCGAGGTCATCGGCCGCGCCTACATCCGCAAGGCCGGCCGCTTCTCGCAAATCCCGGTTTTCTGGGAGACCGTCAGCACCGGCGTCGAGATCGCGATCGACGAGGAGACCGGCAAGATCGATGTCGAGAAGCTCGTCACGGTCGGCGATGTCGGTCTCGCGATCAACCCGGCGCTCGCCGAGGGACAGGACATCGGCGCGGCGACGATGGGCCTCGGCACGGGACTGTATGAAGAGCTCGTGTACGAAGGCGCGCAGTTGATGAACGGTTCGATTCTGGAATACCGCCTGCCGCGCTTTAAGGACACCGCGAAAGAAATCGATCTCAATCTCGTCGAGAACCAGGACGGCGCCGGCCCTTACGGCGCGAAGGGCGGCGGCGAGGGATCGCTCAACTCGATGGCGGCGAACATCGCCAACGCGGTCGCGCGCGCGACCGGCGTGCGCATCCGCCACGCCCCGCTGACGCCCGAGCGGGTGTGGCGCGCGCTCAAAGAGCAGAAAGCGAAGTAAATCTTATGATGCCACTCAGACGTTTCACCATCGATCAGCCGAAGACCGCGAAGGAAGCAGCGGAGATGCTCTCGCATTACGGTGAGAACGGGCGGCTCTACGCCGGCGGCACAGAGCTCTTGCTCGCAATGAAGCACGACCTACTGCGCTATGAGCACCTGGTCGACGTGAAAACGATACCCGATCTGAACCGCGTATCGGTCGGCAACGGCTCACTGCATATCGGCTCGACGGCAACGCATCGCGCGGTCGAAAGATCGTCCGAGGCGCGCGAGCACTGCCCTGTCCTCGTCGATATGGAGCACAACGTCGCCAACGTGCGCGTGCGCGCGACCGGCACGCTCGGCGGCAACCTCTGCTTCGCGGAGCCGCATTCCGATCCGGCGGCGCTGCTGCTGGCGCTCGAAGCGCACGTTCACATCGCCGGGAAAAGCGGGGAGCGCACGCTCGGCGTCGGCGACCTGATCCAAGGCGCCTATGAGACCGCGCTCGCGCCGGACGAGATCTTGACCGGCATCGACGTCCCGCTCGCCGCGGAAAACAAGCGCGCCGCCTATCTCAAATTTCAGATCAAAGAGCGGCCGACGCTCGGCCTCGCGCTGGTGCTGGAAGTAGACGGCGGCAACATCAAAAGCGCGCGCGCCGTCGTCGGCAGCGTCAGCCCCAAGCCGTCGCGCTCCGATCAGGTCGATAAAATGCTCGCGGGCTCGCGCGCCGAAGTCGAGAAACGTCTCGCCGATGCCGGGCAGGAACTCGCCAAAGTCGCCGATCCGGTCGACGACCTCGAAGGCAGCGCCGAGTACAAGCGGCATCTCGTCGGCGTTTTTCTCAAG
The DNA here is from genome assembly GCA_036522615.1 of Binatia bacterium. GTDB lineage: Bacteria > Desulfobacterota > Binatia > UBA9968 > UBA9968 > JAJPJQ01. Next base: position 13,003 of record DATDFN010000120.1, read on the forward strand.
CGCGCGTTC
>DATDFN010000121.1:0-4354 GCA_036522615.1 Binatia bacterium
CAACGGCAAAGGCAAAACGGTCGAAGAGCACCGCACCTGGGATTCCAACTTCATCGCCGACGTGCCCGGCTTCCGCCTGATGGACCACAGCCGGCGCGGGCAAGGCGCGCGCGGCATCCTGCTGCATTTTTCCGCCAACACGATCAGCGCGCACATCGAAGAATATCCCGTCGGGACCTATCCACGCGCGCACTGGCACGGGCCGGGAGCGCACATTCTGATTCTCTCCGGCGAAGGCTACTCGCTGCTCTGGGAGCCGGGCGGGCCGCGCACGCGGATCGACTGGCGGCCGGGAAGCTACTTTGTGCCGCCGGCGAAATGGTTCCACCAGCACTTCAATCCGGGCAAAGAGCCCGCGCGCTACCTCGCGCTCAAGCCGTGGGGCTTCACCTATCAGGTCGAGGATTTGGTGAAGACTTTGGAAGTCGAAGCCGCAGGCGGCACGCAGATCGATTACAAGGACCAGGACCCGGAGATTCACGCGACGTTCGTCGCCGAGTGCGCCAAACGCGGCGTCGAGGTACGGCTCAAGTTCTGATCGCTAGGAGGACAGATGCAAGTGCAGATGAGCGGCGCCGACGCCAAAGCGTACGTCGACGAAATCTATCGCCAGGTCGCTCAGCGCTGGAAAGAGCGCGTCACGACCTCGCGCTTCATGACCGCGCTCGTGGCGGGAAAGCTGCCGAAGGAAGCCTTTCGCATCTTCTACAAAAACTGGGGCGCGTACACGATCGAGATCAACACCCTTGAAGCCGCCACCTATCACAAGCACATCCATTTCTTTCGCAACCACCGCGACTTGATGGCGGCGATGGCAGAGAAGCTTGCCGACGAGCTGATCCACCCCAAGCCCCCCGGACATATTCACGTCGTGGTCGAGACCGGTAAGGCGCTCGGCATCGCGGAAGACGAGATATACCTTTCGCCGATGCTCGCCGAGTTTCGCGCCAAGATTGATTGGTTCCGCGCCGTCGTCTGGGAAGGAACGGTCGCGGAGTTTTACGCGGCGGGTGCGACCGAAGAAGTGTTCGGCCACTGGGCAGGCGAAGTCTACACGGCGCTTACGAAACATTACGGCCTCACGCCCGAGCAGGCCGTCTACTTCTCGCTCCACGAAGAGGCCGACACGCGCGAGCACGAGGGCGTCATGGGCCACGGGAGTTTCCGCCGCATGGTGCTGCAGCGTCTTCTCGAAGAGGGCGCGGAAGTGCGGCCCGGCTACACGCTGGAATATTGCGCGCTCACCTCGATCGATCTGCACGGCGCGATCCTCGAGGCGTCGCTGAACGAGGCTGCGCGCAAGTGAAGCTCGGCGCATGTGCCTTTTTGGCCGTCGCGCTGTTTGTCTTTGCGCCCGGTGTCGCACGCGCCGACGAGCGCGTCGTCGCCGCATATGACGGTTTTGCCGGTTTTCAGGGGCCGATCTGGGCGACCCGCGAGCTCGGCCTCTTCAAGAAGCACGGACTCAACGGCGATCTAGTCTTGATCACTGGCGCGGCGCGCGGGATGGCGGCGCTCGTGTCCGGCAGCATCGATTTCGCCATGGGCTCGGGCACCGCGTCGCTGCCGATCCGGCTCCGCGGCGGCGACGTCGTCATCCTCGGGGCGGCGCTCAACAAATTTCCTTTCAGCTTCATCGCGCAAAAAGAGATTCGCAAGCCGGCGGACCTTGTCGGCAAGAAAATCGGCATCCTCAATTTCGGCGGCTCGACCGATCTCGCCGTGGCGCTCGCGCTCAAGGAATGGAACCTGCCGCGCTCGTCGATGACGATCTTCGCGGCCGGCGGCGCGCCCGAGCGGCTCGCGGGATTATCGTCGCGGGTGCTCGACGCAACCGTCCTGTCGCCGCCCGAAACGATCGCGGCGGCGCGCATGGGCATGAGTATTCTCGCCAACCTAAGCGATTTGAAGGCGAGCTTTCCCCAGACGGTCATCACGACGCGGCGCTCGTTCCTGGAAAAGAACCGCGATACCGTCAAGCGCTTCGTGCGCGCCTACAGCGAAGCGATCCATACCTTTAAGACCGACAAAACGAAAGGAATGGCGGTGTATAACAAATGGCTCAAGCAGCCCGACGCGAAAATAATCGAGGCGACCTACGATTATTTTGCGCCGAGGTTCTCTTTTCCCCCGCGTATCGAGCGCGACGGCATCCGAAACGCGCTTGAGCTCGTGGGCGATCGCGACCGCGAAGCGAAGCGCGATATCAACGTCGAGCAGTTCATTGACGAAAGCCTGCTCGATGAGTTGGAGCGCGAAGGGTTTTTTAAAAAGCTCCGCTGACCGGAGGATGCGATGACTCTCGACGATCTAATAGAACGGAGCGACGGAGAGAAATGAGAAGCAAAATCCGGCAACTGTTTCGCTGCGCGTCGATCTTGGTGCTCGCGATCGGTTTCGCATCCGCGGCCTGGTGTCAGCCCGCGAGCCTTATCGAAGCCGCCAAAAAAGAGGGTAAAGTCGTCTGGTATACGTCGCTCAACATCAACGACAGCAACGCGCTGCTCGCCCGGTTCGAGCAAAAATATCCGTTCATCAAAACCGAGCTGCTCCGCGCCGGGTCCGAGCAGCTGTTGAACCGTATTCTCACCGAAGACAGCGCCGGCAGAAGCGCGCACGACCTGGTCAACCTCACGACGATCAACGCGCTCAAGAAGCGCGGACTCTTGCACGCCCATCGCTCGCCGGAAATGGCTGCCTATCCGGATCAGTTTAAAGACCCGGACGGTTACTGGGCGACGCTCTACAACATTTATTACGTGCTTGGATATAACCGGAAAATGGTCCAGCCGAAGGACGCGCCGAAAAACTGGGACGACTTGGTCGATCCGAAGTGGAAAGGCAAGATCGGCATGGACCAGGAAGAGTACGAGTGGTACGCGGGCACGCTCAATGCCTGGGGAAAAGAAAGGGCGCAGAAGTTCCACCGCGCGCTCGCGCAGCAGCAGATCCATTGGAACCGCGGCCACACGATGGTCGCGCAGCTGATGGCCGCGGGCGAGTTTCCGCTCGGCATCGTCTACGCGCATCGCGTGGAATCGATGAAAAAGTCCGGCGCGCCGATCGACTGGGCGAAGACATCGGATCCGGTGTTTGTCACGATATCGCCGGTCGCGGTATCGGCCAAGGCGCGCAACCCGAACGCGGCGCGGCTGCTGATGGACTTCGTGCTATCCAAGGAAGGGCAGACGATCCTGCGCGGCGCGAACCGGATCTCCGGACGGCTCGACATCGAGCCGCTGGTCCCGGACATGAATCCCGCAAAGCTCAAACTCTTCGCCATCGATTCCGGCGTCGCGGAGGACCTCAACCGCTACAGCAAGGAATTTCGCGAGATCTATTTCCGAAACTAGTCCCCGATGATTTTCCGGAACAGCGCGCTTACGTAGTTGTATTTCGCGCCGCCCCATTCCAGCGGGGAGACGACGTGCAGCTCGGTGCCCGGTTCGACCGCCCACTTCACGTCGCGCCGCGAGGTCCAGTAGAACTGATTGTGCGCCATGATCTCCTGGGCCTCCTTCGACAAATGATAATCGGCGAGCAAGGCGGCGGCGTAGGGATGCGGCGCGCGCGCCGCGATGGCGACGCTGCTCGGGGGTTTGACGGCCGTGGGATTCATGAAGACAAAATTGATCGGCGCGCCTTTGGCCTTGAATTGGATCGCGCTGTGCACATAGCCGTCGATCAGCAGGTCGTGCTCGCCGGCGGCCACGAGCTGCGTGATAAGAGAATGGCCGCGCTTAAACTTTAATCCCTGCTCCGTCACCAATCTTTTAAAAAACACGGTCGCCCGGCTTTCGCCCATCAGGTCGATCATCGCGGCGAGCCAGTCGTATTCTTCTCTGTCCATCACGAGCCTTCCCTTCCATCTGGAATGCAGAAGGTCATCAAACGATTTGGGTACCTCGGCGGGTTTGACGAGGTTCGTGTTGTAGACCAGCGTGTAGCCTGTCGCGTAATAGCCGGACAGGTATCCTTCGGTGTCGAAATAACCCTTGCGCAAGAAGGCTGTCATCGGGCTGCGATATTTCGCGATGACTTTGTTGCTCATCAAGTCCGGAATCAATGTGCCCCGCACCGAGATCAGGTCGACGTTGAATACCCCCGCTCGATATTCGGTGGTGACTTTGCTGACGACCGAAGGCCCGCCCAGTCTCGCATAGCGCACGTCGATGTACGGATAATTCTTGTTGAAGCCTTTGATGAGTTCCTGGATGTCGCTCGCACCCGAGGAGCCGAAATAGTAGGCGATGCCCTCTTTCCGCGCCCCGTCTACGAGAATTTTGGTGCGCTCCTCGGCGGGCTTGCGGTTGATCTCGCTCAGCACGCTTTCCACGTCGCCGCGCGCCGGCTG
>DATDFN010000122.1:0-23394 GCA_036522615.1 Binatia bacterium
GGCGTCAAGGTCTAAGCGGGAAGACGGCGGCTACGCGAATGTGGAAGATCAGTCGAATCCATATCGCCCGAAAAGGATAGCGCTGGATTTACGCGGCCTCAAGACGAAAGCGGAGAATTAACGAACTTTTTACGTAGAGCGCCTACGGGCGAAAACGACTCGAGAGCGGCATGCGCGCGGATGTGAGATTCCTCCGCTGCGCGCGTATTGCTCACGGCGAGAGCGTGAAGTCGGGGTTCTCGCCGCAGATTCCCGGAAAGAGCACACTGCAGACGCGCACGCGCGCGTTCGCGATCGAAAGCACTCGGCTCGCAGCGGAAACAGGCTGTTTACATAACCTACTGGATCGTGAAGTCCGCGTCGCTCGTATCGCAGATACCGGGATAGTTCGCGCTGCATACACGGATGCGCCCCTGCGTAGTCACGTTTTTCGGGACCTTCCACAGAAACGTTCCCGTGTTCGGCGCCTTCTTGATCGTCTTGAAGGTAGCGCCGCCGTCGATCGAGAAGGAGACCGTTGCGCTGCCGAAAGGAAAGTCGACCGGGTCCAGAGCGGTATCCCACGTGATCGTCTGCGTCGAGCCGACCGTGAAGATTTCTCCTCCGTTGGGCGAGGTCACGTGCACCGTGACCAATGTCGGAAACGGCGTCTGGTTTTCGAATACTACAATGGTGCCGTTGGCGAACGCGAGATGCGGCCGGCCGGGATCGGCGATGTCGAACGGTGCGGCCGCGATCGCGAAGTTGCCGGTGCTGGTCCCGGGGACCTTGATCTGGACCACCGAGGTGGAGAAAGTGCCGTCGCCGAGGCCGGGGAAGATGCCGGCGAGCTTGCCCGGGAAAAAGACGAAGGCGAGATCGAGCGTGCCGTCGCCGTTGAAGTCTGCCGCCGCCATTCCCACGGGAGTTTTTCCCAGCAGCAGCGCCTTCTTGGCCTCGGTAAAGGTCCCGTCGCCGTTACCGAAGAACATGGAAACGGTTTTGGTTTGCTGGTTGAGCACCGCGAGATCGGTCTTGCCGTCGCGGTTGAAGTCGTCGGCGATGATCTGGATCGACTGCAGCGCGACGTCCATCGTCGGCGTCGCGAACGGCGTGAAGCTGCCGTCGCCGCCGCCCTTCCAGAGCGTAATCTCGGCGTCGATCAGGCTCGTGACCGCGACGTCGGCTTTGCCGTCGGCATCGAACTGGCCGATGGCGACCGCCGCGGGTTTCTTTCCAACGCCAGTGGTGCACTTTGCATTCACGCCGTCGCAGAGCGCGACGCTGAGTCCGCCGAGACCATTGCCCTTCAGAACGGAAAACGAATCCTCTTCACGGTTCACCACGACGACGTCGAGGTGGCCGCTCGACGTGAGCTGGCCGATCGCCGCGTTGACGGCGCCGAGGCCGACGGTGGTGTACGTCGGCGCGGCGAACGTGCCGTCGCCGTTGCTCAAAAATAATCCCACCTTGCCGTTCGTGGCGCTGTTGCCGGTCGGGTTGCCGAAATAGACGATCAGCAGGTCGTCCCCGTTGACCCCGTCGAAATCGCCGGCGAGCACGACGACGCCCCGGTCGCACGTGGCGAGATTATTCGTGTTCGACGGGCACGACGCTGGAGGCGGGGCGGTATCGATCAGAATCGGCGTGGTGCTGAGGGTGCCGTCGCCGTTCCCGAGGAGAACTGAGACGTAGAATTTAAACTCGGAGCCGACCTTGACCGGCACCTGGTTGATGACGGCGAGGTCGGGCTTGCCGTCGTTGTTGAAATCGCCGACCGCGATCGACGAAGGGGTGTTGAGCGTCAAGCATGTTTTTGCGGCCGGAACGGGGCACGGAGTAATTCCGGTGGCCGTGTCGACGGTGCCGGTTTCGTAGCTCGTGGCCGCCGACGTCGGAAACGACAGCTGCGCGAACGCGCTTTTCCACGGAAACAGCAGCGAAAACATAGCGGCGGCGACGGTATAACGGATTTTCATGCTACCTCTCATCGACGACTGCCGGGCAGGAGCAGGCACGGGCGGGACCGGTGGAGCTTCTCCGGCGCGAAATTTGCCCCACTTTATAACAGCCGCATCGTGCGGTCAATCGCCGGGCGGCATTTTCAGGGCAAACAATGATCGCCGCATCCATGTAAATCGGGTGTTTTGTATAAGTCCGTTAAGATTCGGAATGCGCGAATTGAATTCGGCGCCTTCGGCGTGTATCGTGACATTCCGAGACTTTACGATGGCCGAGACGCTTTTCGAGCAAGTGGGCGGAGAGGCGAAGTTGCGCGAGATCATAGGAGTATTTATCGACCGTGTGTTCGAGGACCGGATGATCGGATTTTTCTTTCGCAACGCCGACCGCGCCAGGATCAAGGAGATGGAATATCAGCTGACGGCGCAGTTTCTCGGCGCGCCGGTCGAGTACACCGGCCGACCGCTGGATCTGGCGCACGCCAAGCACCCGATCATGGGCGGGCAGTTCGAGCGGCGGCTGAAAATTCTCCGCGACACGCTGGAAGACTTTCAGGTTCCCGCCGCGGTGCGCGACGCCTGGCTCGAGCACAACGAGCGGCTGCGCGCACTGATCACGCCCAATCGCGGCTCCGACTGCGACCCCGCCGAGGCGCGGAAAAAACCCGGAGCGGCCTCCTAGCCGAACGCGGCGTGAAGCTTAAGAAGATATACGCCGGCCCGGAAAAAGTCTTCTCGATCGAATTTTTTCCGCCGAAGACCGAAAAAGGCGACGAGAGCCTATTCCGGGAGATCGATTCGCTCAAGAGCCTGAACCCCGCGTTCTGCTCGGTCACCTACGGCGCCGGCGGCAGCACGCGCGAGCGGACGGTCGACCTCGTCGACCGCATTCACCGCGAATGCGGCCTCGAAGTCATGTGCCATCTCACGGTCGTCGGGCAATCGAAGGACCAGGTGCGCTCCGTCCTCGAGCGGCTGAAGGAAAAGCGCATCGAGAATCTGATCGCGCTGAGCGGCGACCCGCCGCAGGGCGTGACGGACTGGAGGCCGCACCCGGACGGCTTCCGCCATTCCATCGAGCTTGTGCGGGAAGCGCTCGCCTACGGCTGCTTCTCGATCGCCGTCGCCGGTTTTCCCGAGGTGCATCCGCGCGCGAAGAGCCGCGAAGAAGATCTGCGGTACTTGAAAGAGAAGGTCGACGCGGGCGCGGACGTGATCATCACCCAGCTCTTCTTCGACAACGATCACTTTTTCCGGTTCGCCGACGATCTCAGGCGTCTGGGGGTCAAAGTGCCGATCGTGCCGGGCATGCTGCCGATCCTCTCGACGGCGCAGGTGCGGCGCTTCACCGCGCTCTGCGGCGCGAAAATTCCCGCGCCTCTGGAGGAGCGGCTGGCGCGCGTCGACGGCGACGACGAGGCCGCGGTGGAGCTCGGCATCGAGTACGCGACCGAACAATGCCGCGCTCTGCTCGACGCGGGCGTGCCGGGAATCCACTTTTATTCCCTCAACAAGGCGCGGTCGGTGCGGGCGATCTTCAACAACCTCGGACTGGGCCGCTGAAAAGGCCGGTCTGCGGCGATCAGACAAAGACCGGCGCAATGACGGATGAAGCGAAAATAGAGCGGCTAGCGCGGGCGATTAAAGACCTGCACGGATTCAGCTCTACACACGTCCAATCGGTGCCTATCCATGAAACGTTTAAGGGTAAAACAGTGTGGGAGGGCGTTGTGGAAGTGTTCCAGATTCATCATCACAAGCGAGCGGGCTTCGCGTATGCGTGGAGCTATCGAGACGATGATGGGAAAGAGCACCATGTAGCTGTTTTGGGAATCCCGCCCGTTAATTCACCGCAAGACGCGGTTAGAGCTTATGTCGCATCGCAAGTCACGAGAACCACTTAATCGGATTATCGAATCGGGACACCGCCCAATTTTCGAACGAATTGAATTAGACGTTCCCCGATAGTAAGGTAGAAAGATATTTTTTTGCGCGGACGCGCGTGAAGGAGCCATGGACGAGACGACGGAACAGACCGAGGTGCGGCGGCAGAAGCTCCAGAAGCTGAAAGACGCCGGCGCTCCGCTCTATCCGAACGATTTCAAGCCCGAGCATCAATCCGCCGGCCTTCTCGCCGAGTACGGCGCGCTGCCCGACGAGCGGCTCGCCGAATTGCCCGCGGATTTTTCCGTCGCCGGGCGCATCATGGCGATTCGCTCGTTCGGCAAGGCGTCGTTCTTCCATCTCCAGGACCGCAAAGGGCGCATTCAGGTTTACGTGCGGCGCGACCGCGTCGGCGACGAGGCCTACAAGCTTTTCGAGCAGCTCGATCTGGGCGACATCGTCGGCGTCTGGGGAAAGCTCTTCCGCACCAAGACGAAAGAGCTGACGATCGAGGCGGCCGGGCTGAAGCTGCTCGCGAAGTGCCTGCGGCCGCTGCCCGAGAAGTGGCACGGCCTCGCCGACGTCGAGGCGCGCTACCGCCAGCGCTACGTCGATCTCATGGTCAACGCCGATGTCAAGGCGCTGTTCGAGCAGCGCTCGCGCATCATCCGCATCATCCGGCGCTTTTTCGAGGAGCGGGATTTTCTCGAGGTCGAAACGCCGATGATGCAGGCGATCGCCGGCGGCGCCGCGGCGCGGCCGTTCATCACGCATCACAACGCGCTCAACCTGGAGCTGTATCTGCGCGTCGCCCCGGAATTATTCCTCAAGCGGCTGCTCGTCGGGGGGCTGGAGCGCGTCTTCGAGCTCAACCGGAACTTCCGCAACGAGGGCATCTCGGTGCGGCACAATCCGGAATTTACCATGCTGGAGTTCTATCAGGCGTACGCGACCTACGACGATCTGATGAAGCTCACGGAGGAGCTTTTCGTTGCGATCGCCAACGAAGCAGCCGGCGCGCTTAAGGTTCAGTCCGGCGGCCACGAGATCGATCTTACACCCCCGTGGCGGCGGCTGCCGCTCGCCGACGCGGTCGCGGAACACGCCGGCGCTTCGCGCGCCGAGGTGGACGACCCGCGTAAATTGCAGGCGATGGCGGACGCGAAGGGCCTCAAGATCGAGCCGGGGCTGCCGCACGGCAAGCTCCTGATCGAGGTCTTCGAGCGGCTGGTCGAACCGAATCTGATTCAGCCGACTTTCATCATGGATTATCCGCTCGAAGTCTCGCCGCTGGCGCGCAAGAGCGAGAAGAATCCGGCGCTCGTCGACCGTTTCGAGCTCTACATCGGCGGGCGCGAGCTGGCGAACGCTTTCTCGGAGCTCAACGACCCCGCCGACCAGCGCGCGCGCTTCGAAGAGCAGGCGGCGGCGCGGCGCGCGGGCGACGAGGAGGCGCAGGCGGTCGACGACGACTACGTGCGCGCGCTGGAGTACGGCATGCCGCCGGCGGGAGGAGAGGGGATCGGCATCGACCGCCTCGTAATGCTTTTTACCGACTCGCCGTCGATCCGCGACGTGATCCTTTTCCCGCTGCTCCGTCCGGAGCGGTGAGCTTTCGCGATTGAACAGTAAATTATGAACTACGAACTTTTCATCGGCCTTCGCTATCTGCGCGGCCGCCGCCGCCAGACTTTCATCTCGCTCATCACGGTGATCTCCATCCTCGGCGTGATGATCGGCGTCATGACGCTCATCGTCGTGATGTCGGTCATGACCGGCTTCGAGGAGACGCTGCGCGACCGGCTGCTCGGCATCAATTCGCATCTTTCCGTCTTGAGCGCGGGCGACACGATCACGAACTACGAAGCCGTGACGCAGGAGGTTGCGCGCGAGCCCGGGGTCGTCGCGGCTTCACCGGCGATTTTAGGCCAGGTGATGCTCACCTCCGGCAGCCGCGTCTCCGGCGCGGTCGTGCGCGGCATCGATCCCGACCGCGCCAACCGCGTGCTCGATATCGAGTCCTCGCTCCGGGGCGGGACGCTGCAGGACTTGAAAAAGCCGCGCACGGTCGAGGTCGAGGGGCGTCCGGTCGAACTGCCGGGCGTGATTTTGGGCTCGAAGCTCGCCTACCAGATCCGCGTCGGCATCGGCGACCCCGTGCAGGTCGTCTCGCCGCTGGGCCAGGCGACGGTCATGGGCATGATCCCGAAGATCCGCCGCTTCGTCGTCGTGGCGGTCTTCGAATCGGGAATGCAGGACTACGACGCGACGCTCATGTACATGAATCTTGGCGACGCGCAGCGCTTCTTCGACATTCCCGGCGCGGCGACGAGCGTCGAGGCGCGCGTCAAGGACGTCTACCAGGCCGAGAACATCGCACGCAGCATCCAGCAAAAGCTCTCCGCGACGAGCCGCGGCGTTCCTTATTTCGCCGAGGATTGGACCAAGCGCTGGCCGGCCCTCTTCTCCGCTCTGCGGCTCGAGAAGACCGTCTACTTTCTCGTCCTCTTGCTGATGATCCTGGTCGGCGCCTTCAACATCATCTCGACGCTCGTCATGGTCGTGATGGAGAAGCGCCGCGACATCGCGGTTCTACAGTCGATGGGCGCCAAGCGGAGGAGCGTGCGCAACATCTTTCTCATCAAGGGCTGCATCATCGGCGGCACCGGCACCACGCTGGGTCTTTTGATCGGCTACATCATCTGCGTGCTGATCCAGCAGTACAAATTCATCGACCTGCCGCCGGTCTTCCTCGTGACCACCGTGCCGGTGCGGATGTACCCGAGCACGTTCCTGCTCGTCGCGGCGGCGTCGTTCCTGATCTGCCTGCTCGCGAGCATCTACCCCGCGCGGCAAGCGTCGAAATTGGATCCGGTCGAGATCATCCGCTATGAGTAACCTGATCGAGGTCCGCGACCTGCACAAGACCTACCTCGACACCAGCGCCGAGATCCAGGTCCTCCGCGGTCTCGACCTCGACCTCGCCGAGGGCGAGCGGCTCGCGATCGTCGGCGAGTCGGGCGTGGGCAAGAGCACGCTGCTGCATATTTTAGGGACGCTCGACAAGCCCACGAGCGGACGCATCCTCTATCGCGGCAAGGAGCTGTCTAACGTCGACGAAGACGCGCTGGCGGACTTCCGCAACCACGACGTCGGGTTCGTCTTCCAGTTTCACTATCTGCTGCCCGACTTCAACGCGCTGGAGAACGTCATGCTCCCGGCGCTGATCCAGGGCTGGGAGCGCGACAAAGCCGAGGAGGCGGCGCTCAAGCTGCTGGAAAAGGTCGGCCTCAAGGAGCGCGTCGGCCACCAGCCCGGGAAGCTCTCGGGCGGCGAGCAGCAGCGCGTCGCCGTCGCCCGCGCCGTCATCCTCTCGCCGCAGCTGATCCTCGCCGACGAGCCTACCGGCGACCTCGACGTCGGCACCGGCGAGGAGATCCAGAACCTGCTTTTCAACCTGAACGAAGAGGCGCGGATCGCGCTGGTCGTCGCCACGCATAATCGCGCCTTCGCCGAGAAGATCGGCCGCCAGATGGAGCTGCGGGACGGCCGTCTTCACCCGTTCGGTTAAGAGATAAGGGGCACGGAGCGCCGTGCTCCATCATCGGCGCGTTCGAGGGATAATTCTGTTATCGGTCTTCGTTTCCAGATCGACCAACAAAACGCGCGCCCAACCGCGAGCTGACGGGCTCTTTTTACATCCCATAATCTATGATGCTAGATTTGGCTCCATCGTGCTGGTCTTCGTCGTGCCTCTGAAAAGCCGCCGTCTCGCGAAGTCGTGGGACCGCGTCGCGCGGCTCTGCGAGCGGACGCTCAAGTCGATCTGCGGCCAAAACTCGCCCGCGTTCAAAGCGATCGTGGTGTGCCACGAAAAACCCGATATAGAATTCCAGCATCCCGCGGTCTCTTACGTGAACGTCGACTTTCCTTTGCCGGTTTTCGACGACCAGAGCGGTCTCAATCGCGACCAACACCGCAAGATCGCCGCCGGCTTCATCGCGGCGGGCGAATTCCGTCCGAGCCATGTCATGGCGGTCGACGCGGACGACTGTATCAGCAACAAGCTCGCCGAGTGGATCGAGCGGAATGCAAAGAGCCCCGGTTGGTTTTTCGAAAGCGGCTATATTTATCGCGACGGCTCGCGCCGCATCTATCGCAAACAGGAAGATTTCTACCATTGGTGCGGCACGAGCAATATCGTGAGATACGATCTGCTACAGCTGCCCGATCGCGCCGAGATCGCGCGGCTCGACGTCCGTTCTTTCCGGCACCTCGTGGTGAAAGAGAAGCTCGCGGAAGAAGGCGCCGCGCTGGCGCCGCTTCCTTTTCCCGGCGCCGTTTATGTGCAGACGAAACGCGGTGAAGCGACCCATACTCGCGGCGTGATCGCCTGGACGCTGCGGCGTCGATCGCCGCGGGTGCTGCATTACGCTAAACAAAGCATCCTTGATCTGCTCTGCTCCGAGCCTCTGACCCCGGCCATCGAAGCGGAGTTCGGTCTTTATCCGCTTGAATAGGGTTATATCCAGTTCAGAAACTCACATCAGAAGCTTCCAGTAAAGGCCGGAGGATCAACGCGGCACCTTGCGTCCCCAGGGCGGCGGCTGCGACATCGGCGCGGTCGAGCGATAGCGGGCCCCCGCCCGGTTCTTGGCCAAATGGCCCCAAAAACCGCCTCGGAGCCCCGCCCCCGGGGGGTCTAACCCCCCTACCTTAAAGGCTCATTTTTGTCTTTACAAAAATACCTGGATTTGTTAGAAAAAGGCCCTCGGCAAGTCTCCGTGGAAGGAGATCCGTCCGTATGCATCGAAGGGCGCGCAAATTTATTTTATTTTTCCCGATCGTTCTCGCGTTTGCGCTTTCGCCTTTTTTCAATCCCGCCCTTCGCGCACAAGATCCTCCCAAGCTGAAAGAAGTCAAAATCCAGGGCAATATCCGCGTGGAAGAGGAGGGCATCCGCCTTCATATCCAGGCGCGTCCCGGCGACACGTTCGACACCGACGTCGTCGAGCGCGACGTGAAATCGATCTACCGCATGGGCTTCTTCGACGACGTGCGCGCCGATCTCTCCGACGACGCCGTTCTCACCTATAACATCAAAGAAAAGCCCTACGTCAAAGAAGTGAAGTTCCTCGGCAACTCGAAGCTCTCCAAGGAGAAGATCGAGACCGCCTTCGGCATCTCGCCGCGCACGATTCTCGACCGCGACAAGGTCGGGGAAGGCGTCGAGAAGGTGAAGAAGCTCTATAGCGAGCAGGGCTACGTTAATGCGAAGGTCGACTACAACGTCGCCGCGATCGAGAACAATCAGGCGGTGATCTCCGTCGACATCGACGAGGGCTCGCGCCTGCTGGTGAAAAAGATCACCTTCCAGGGCAACAAGGCCTTCTCCGAAAAAGAGCTCAGAGGGGTCATGGGCACCAAGGAGGAGAACATCCTGTCGCTCGTGACCAACCGCGGCGTGCTCGACCACGACGCGCTGTCGAACGACATGGCGGTTCTCTCGTCGCATTATTACGATCACGGCTACATCAACCATAAGATCTCCGAGCCGGTCATCCTCCACGGCCGCCAGGGCATCGAGGTCGTCATCCGCGTCGATGAGGGCGAGCAGTATAAAGTCGGCAAGGTCGAGATCGGCGGCGACATGGTCGAAGATCCCAAGCTGCTGCTGAAGAAGATGCAGCTCACGCAGGGCCAGATCTTCCGCGGCAGCCGCCTGCGCGAAGACATTTCCAATCTTTCCGATCTATACGCCGACAAAGGCTTCGCGTTCGCCCAGGTCGAGCCGATAACCAACATCAATCCGAAGGAGAAAAACGTCGACATCGCGCTCGTCATCACCAAGGGGCCGCCGGTCTATTTCAACCGCGTGATGGTCCAGGGCAACAACAAGACGCGCGACAAGGTGGTCCGGCGCTCGATCGTGCCCGCCGAGCAGGAGCTTTATTCCGCGAACAAGGTCAAGCAGAGCCGCAGCGCGCTGCAGCGCACGGGCTATTTCGAAGACGTGCAGATGAGCACGAAGAAGACCGACCAGCCCGACACCGTCGACTTGCTCGTCGACGTGAAGGAGGGCGCCACGGGCTCCTTCAATCTGGGCGCCGGCTACAGCAGCGGCGACGCCTTCGTCTTCAACGCCGGCATCAACGAGAAAAACCTCTTCGGACGCGGCCAGTCGGTCAATCTAAGCGCCGATCTCGGCTCGCGGCGCCAGGATTTCAACCTCAGCTTCAACGAGCCCTATTTTCTCGATACGCCGCTCGGTGTCGGATTCGACGCCTTCAACACGCAGCGGACCTATACCGACTTCTCGGTCCGCAAGCTCGGCTTCGACATAAGCGGCAACTACCCGATGAATCGGCTGAATATTCCATGGCTCGGTATTCACAGCCGGTTCGATAACCCCGGCGAAAGCCTGCTGATCGACCAGCCGCTCGGCTTCTGGGACTTCCTTAAGGGCGGATTCGCCTATGAGCTGCTGCGCAGCAAGCTCGGCAGCTTTGACACCGGCGGCGAAGTGATCGACGGCGGCCAGGTGGTCGTCAACGGCAAGCCCATAACGGCGCACGATCCGTTCGCCGGCGACAAGACCCCGATCTGGACGAGCAGCATCGGGCCGAATTTCGCTTACGACAGCCGCGACCACTTCTTCTTCCCGACCGAAGGCGTGAACTCCGCCTTCAACTTTAAATTCGCCGGGCTCGGCGGGGACAGCCGCTACATCAAGAGCGACTTTTCCGGTAAGTATTTCTATCCGCTCCTCAAGAGCACGAACATGGGGAATTGGACGCTCGCCGTGGGCGGCACCTTGGGCTATGGCGTAGGCTTTACGGGCGACTTGCACGATCTGCCGCTGTTCGACCGCTACTTCGCCGGCGGCATCAACTCGGTGCGCGGTTATACCGACAGGAGCCTCGCGCCGCGCGAGACCCGCGTCGTCTGCAAAAAGGTCAAAAACGGAACCGATAACCCCAACGATGGCTGCGCGGTCGGCTTCAACGCGCACGCGGATCAAGTCTTGGTAGGCGGCAGCAAGCAGGCTGTCGGAAACGTCGAAATGACGTTCCCGGTCATGGAGCAGTACGGGCTTCGCGGCGTCGCTTTCTTCGATATGGGCAACGCGTTCGATACGTTCCGCTTCAGCGATCTCCGCCGCTCGGTCGGCGCCGGGGGCCGGTGGCTCTCGCCTTTCGGGCCGCTGCGGGTCGAATTCGGCTTCCCGCTCAACAAGCAGAAGCACGACGACACGTCAGTAATCGGCTTCGCCCTGGGGAATTGATCGCGGGCAGTATTTCTAATCTCGGAAATTTCGGAGGTATTGGTGTATAAGTTATTTGCGGCAGCACTTTTTCTTTTTTTCGCCGTCCCCGCTTGGGGCCAGCAGGTTAAAATCGGGCTCATCGACGTCCAGCGGGCCATCAACGAATCTCAAGCCGGCAAGTCGGCGAAAGACCGCCTCGCGGCGCAGGTCAAGAAGGCCGAAGCGGACATGAACCGGGAGCGCCAGGAGATCGAGAAGGCGAAGGCCGATTTCGAGAAAAAAGGACCGCTGCTCAAAGAGGACGATCGCCGCCGCATCGAGGGCGATCTGCAAAAACGAATCGTCAACTATCAGCGGAACGCGCGCGATCTGCAGGACGACCTCGAGGGCAAGCAGCGCGAGGCGCAGGACGTCATCCTGAAAGACTTGATGGGCGTGATCACGGAGATCGGCAGAAACGAAAAGTTCACGTTCATCCTGGAAAAGAACCAGCTTCTCTACGGCGATCAGGCGATCGACATCACGAACAAGGTCATCGAAATCTACAATAGCCGCGGCGGCGGCAGCGCCAAGGCGCCTGCTCCACCAACGAAGGGAAAGTGACAACGGTTCGAAAAACCCTTTTCGAGCTGGCCGAAATCGTTGGCGGTAAAGTCATAGGTGACGGAAACGCTGAAATATGGAAAGCGGCCTCGATCGAGGAGGCCGGCCCCGGCGACATCACATTTCTCGCGAACCCGCGTTATGCGGCCCATCTAAAAAGCTGCAAGGCGAGCGCCGTTATCGTCGCCGCCGGCTCTTCCACAGACTCGCCGTCCGCGGGCCGGGGCTATCTTGAAGTCGTCAACCCGTATATCGCTTTCGCTCGGGTCCTGGGGCTGATCAATCCGTCCCGGCGCTACGAGGCGGGCACCAGCCCGCTCGCGAGCGTCCATCCGACGGCAAAGCTCGCCGACGGCGTCACTGTCTTTCCTTTCGTATATATTAGTGAGGGGGTCTCGGTTGGCAGCGGCACCGTGCTGTTTCCCGGCGTGTTTTTAGGCGAGGGGGTCTCCGTCGGCGCGGCGTGTGTTCTGCATCCGAACGTGACCGTGCGCGAGCAATGCCGCATCGGCGACCGCGTCGTGCTACACGCCGGCGTCGTCGTCGGCGCCGACGGGTTCGGCTACGCCGGAGAGGGTGCGGCGCGCACGAAGATTCCGCAGGTCGGCCTCGTCGAGATCGGCGACGACGTGGAGATCGGCGCCAACAGCACGATCGACCGCGCGACGTTCGGCAAGACCGTCATCGGACGCGGCACAAAGATCGATAATCTCGTGCAGATCGCGCACAACGTCGTGGTCGGCGAGCGGGCGATCATCGCCGCGCAGGCGGGCGTCGCCGGCAGTACGCGGATCGGCAACGACGTAATCCTCGCCGGCCAGGCGGGCGTCGTGAACCACGTTTCGATCGGGGACGGCGCGAAGGTCGGTCCCCAGTCCGGCATCGCGCGCGCCGTTCCGCCGGGAGCCGTGGTTTCCGGCGCTCTCGAGGCGGGGCCGCACCAGGAGTGGATCAAGGTAATGGCGCTGGTGCCGCGTCTGCCGGAGCTGTGGAATGAGGTGCGCGAGCTGAAACGGCGCCTCAACCCGAAATCGCAGGGAGGCAAAAAGGGAGTCAAAGGCCATGCTCGACGTCAGAGAAATCGCTAAGCGGATCCCGCACCGGTACCCGTTTCTTCTGGTCGACCGCATCGTCGAGGTGGACAGCGACCGCATCGTCGGCATCAAGAACGTGACCGCCAACGAGGACTTTTTTCAGGGGCACTTCCCGGACCATCCCGTCATGCCGGGCGTGCTCATCTGCGAAGCGATGGCGCAGGCAGCGGCGATTCTCGCGTACGTCTCTCGCGGCGGCGGCAACGGAGAGAATATCTTCCTGCTCACTGGGCTCGACAAGGTGAAGTTCAAAAGACCGGTCGAGCCCGGCGATCAGCTCAGACTCGAAATCTGCTGCCTCAAGCGCCGTGGGTCGTTCTGGAAAATGCGTGGCACCGCGACGGTCGACGGCAAGGTCGCCGCGCAGGCGGAGCTCTCGGCGATGGAGGTCCCGCGGGAGTAGGAAGCGGGCGAGTCCGTCATGAGCAGGATCCATCCGACGGCTATCGTCGATTCCCGCGCCGAGCTCGACCGCGAGGTCGAGGTCGGCCCCTACAGCATCATCGGCGCCGGGGTCAAGATCGGCCGGGGCACGCGCATCAAGGCGCACGTCGTCATCGAGGGGAACACGAGCATCGGACAGGACAACGTCATTTTCCAGTTCGCCACCGTCGGCTCGATCCCGCAGGATCTCAAATACAAGGGGGAAGACAGCCGCCTGGTCATCGGCGATCACAATACGATCCGCGAGTTCGTGTCGCTCAATCCCGGCACGACCGGCGGCGGCATGCTGACGCGCGTCGGCAACCACAACTTGTTGATGATGTACTGCCACATCGCGCACGACTGCATTCTGGGGGACCGCAACGTGATCGCCAACGGCGCGACGCTGGGCGGGCACGTAACGCTCGAAGACTATGTTATCGCGGGCGGGCTCGTGGGTATTCACCAGTTTGTCAAGATCGGCGCCGGCGCGCTGCTCGGCGCCGGCTCCATGGTATCGAAAGACGTGCCGCCGTTTTGTAACGCCGCCGGCGACCGCGCCAAGCTGAAAGGACTGAACGTCGAAGGCATGAGGCGGCGCGGCTTCGCCAAGGAGCAGATCGAGGCGATCCGCAAAGCGTATCGGATTATTTTTCAGTCGGGTCTGACGGTCAAAGCGGCGCTCAAAAAAGTGCGCAAGGATCTCGCCGGCTCGCCGGAGGTCGAGCGCATGGCCGCTTTCGTCGAATCGTCGGCGCGCGGCATATGCCGGTAAACCGCTCCGAGTTTCGGGTTTCGGGTTCCGGGCAACTCGAAACGCGCAACTGGAAACCCGAAACTGGTTTTAATGCGTAAGCTCGGCCTCATCGCCGGCAACGGCAGGTTCCCGCTGATCTTCGCCGAGCAGGCGAAGCGCGAAGGCGTCGAGCTCGTTACCGTCGCCCATCGCGGCGAAACGCTCGAGGAGATCGAGCGTCTCGCCGGCGACGTCACGTGGGTTTACGTCGGCGAGCTGGGAAAGATCATCCGCACGTTTCAACGCGCCGGCGTCAATGAGGCCGTCATGGTCGGCGGCATTAAAAAGGTCAAGCTGTTCTCCAATTTCCGCCCCGACCTCCGCGGCGCGGCGTTTCTCGCGCGCGTGCGCAGCCGCGAGGACGACCAGTTGCTGCGCGGCGTGGCCGGGGAGCTGGAGAAAGACGGAATCCGCGTGCTCGAATCGACGCTGTTTCTGTCCCAGATTATTCCCGGCGAGGGCGCGATCACGCGGCACGCGCCGACGATCGAGGAGTGGCTCGACATCCGTCTCGGCTTCGAGACCGCCAAAGAGATCGGGCGGCTCGGCATCGGGCAGTGCGTCGTCGTCAAGCGGCGCGTCGTAGTCGCGGTCGAGGCGGTCGAAGGAACCGACGCAGCGATCCGGCGCGGCGGCGAGCTCGGCAGGGACGGTTTCGTCGCGGTCAAGGTGAGCAAGCCGCAGCAGGATCTTCGCTTCGACGTGCCGGCGGTCGGTCTCGAGACCATAAGGATAATGCGCGAGCTCAAAGGCGCGGTGCTTGCCGTGGAGGCGGGGAAGACGATTCTGATCGAGAAGGACGAGCTCATCGCCGAGGCGGAGCGCGCCGCCATCGCCGTCGTCGGGGTGAGCGAAAAATTGCTGGAAGAAAAAACGCGCAGCGCATAAGGCATGTCGGGCGAAGATAAAATTCCCGTGGGCGTCGTGGGCGTCGGCTATCTCGGTAAATTCCACGCCGAGAAGTACGCGCGCTCGCCGAAGGCGAAGCTCGTGGCGGTCGCGGACATCGACGCCGAGCGGGCGCGCGCGGTCGCCGGGCCGCTCGGCGCCGAGGCGTTTGTCGATTATCGCGATCTGTTCGGCCGTGTGCGCGGCGTGAGCATCGCCGCGCCGACGCGGCTGCACCACGAGATCGCCGCGGAGTTTCTCCGGGCGGGCATCGACGTCCTCGTGGAGAAGCCGATGACGGCGACGATCGAGGAAGGGCGCGATCTCGTTGCGCTCGCGCGGCAAAAGGGTCTGATGCTCCAGGTCGGCCACCTCGAGCGCTTCAACCCGGCGATCCGCGCGCTCGACAAGGTGATCCGCGATCCCAAGTTCGTCGAATGCCACCGGCTCGCGCCGTTCGTCGAGCGCGGCACGGACGTGGATGTGGTGCTCGACCTCATGATCCACGATATCGACGTCATCGCCAGCCTCGTGCGCGCGCCGGTCGAGCGCGTCGAGGCGGTCGGGGTGCCGGTGCTGACCGAAAAGCCCGACATCGCCAACGCGCGCATCAACTTTGCCAACGGCTGCATCGCCAACGTGACGTCGAGCCGCGTCTCGATCAAGCGCGAGCGGAAGATCCGCTTCTTTCAGCCGGACGCCTACATCTCGATCGACTACGACCAGAAGCGCGCGCAGATTTTTCACCGGCCGGCGAAAGGCGCCTCGTGGATGGATATCCGCGCCGAGAGCGTCGAGATTCCCGACAGCGACGCGCTCGCCGACGAGATCGATTCGTTTCTCGACTGCGTCGCGCGCCGCAGCGATCCGCTCGTGAGCGGCGAGGAAGGCCTTCGCGCGCTGGAGATCGCGTGGATGGTGAGCGAAAGCCTTCGAAGCGCTTGAGATGGCGAAGCCGATGAATCAGCCGAACGCAGCGCCCCGGCGCATCCTGCTGGTCGCGGGAGAAGCCTCCGGCGACCTCCACGGCGCTCATCTCGTCCGCGCGCTGCGCGAGCGCGCGCCGGACGTCGAGGTCTGGGCCGTGGCGGGCGAGGGACTCAAGAAAGAGGGCGTCCGCGTCGTCTTCGACGTCGCGGACATCGCCGGCATGGGACTGACGGAGCTCGCCGGGAATTTCAAGAATCTGTGGCGCGCCTACGCGTCGGTGAAAAGAGTTTTGCGCGAGCAAAAGCCGAATCTGCTCGTGCTGATCGACTTCCCGGATTTCAACATGCGCGTCGCCGCGATCGCCAAGCGCCTCGGGATTCCGGTGCTGTATTACATCACCCCGCAGGTCTGGGCCTGGCGCAAGCGGCGCGTCAAGAAAATGGCGCGCGCGATCGACCGCGCCGCGGTCGTCTTTCCGTTCGAGGCCGCCTTCTACGAGAGCGCGGGCCTTAAGGCCGAGTTCGTGGGCCATCCGCTGCTCGATACGGCGCGCGCGACGCGGCCGCGCGCCGAGACGCTCGCGCGCCTCGGCCTCGACCCCGCCGTGCGAACGATCGCGCTGCTGCCGGGAAGCCGCCGCCGCGAGGTCGAATATCACCTGCCAGTGATGCTCGAAGCGGCGGCGATGCTGAGCCGCGAGAGCGCGCTCCAGTTCGTGCTCGTGCGCGCGAGCACCCTCGGCCGCGACGACCTGGCGCGGCGCCTGGCCGCCGCGCCGGTGCCGGTTTCGCTCAGCGACGGCGACGCGTACAATGTGCTCGAGGCGGCCGATCTCGTCTGGACGGCCTCGGGCACCGCCACATTGGAGACGGCGCTGATGCTGCGGCCGATGGTCATTGTCTACCGCATGTCGGCGACGACGTTCGCGCTGGCGCGCCGCCTCGTGCGCGTTCAGCACATCGGAATGGCCAACATCATCGCGGGAGAGAAAGTGGTGCCCGAGCTGATCCAGGACGATATGACGGCGGCGCGCATCGCCGCCGAGAGCCGCAATATCCTCGACAACCGCGAGGCGCGCGAGCGGATGGTCGCGAGGCTGGGGCAGGTGCGCGCGCGACTCGGCGAGCCGGGCGCCGCGGGGCGGGTGGCCGACATCGCGCTCGGCATGATGCGCTGAGGTTCCGGAGGAGAAACGTGCAAACCTACCGACGCTTGCTCAAGTACCTACGGCCTTACTGGTGGCCCTACTTCACGCTCGCAATGATCTGCATGGCGGCGTTCAGCGCCACCAACGGCGCGCTGCCGTTCCTGCTGAAGCAGGTCATGGACGATATCTTCAGCCGCAAGGACCAGGTGGCGCTGGCGTGGTTGCCGTGGGAGATCGTCGGCCTGGCGATCTTCCGCGGGCTGTCGAATTTCGGGCAGGGATATCTCACCGACTATGTCGGGCTGCGCATTCTGAACGACATTCGCGACAGCATGAACCGCCACCTGCAGTTTCTCTCGCTGTCTTACTTTCACCGTAATCCGACCGGCACGCTGATCTCGCGCATCACCAACGACGTTGCGCTCGTGCGCTCGGCGCTGACGGACTCCGTCGCCTCGCTGATGCGCGACTCGATGTCGCTCGTGGCGCTCATCGGCGCCGCGTTCTACATGGACTGGAGGCTTGCGATCATCGCCTTCGTAGTCTTTCCCGCGTCGGTCTATCCGCTGACGCGCATGAGCAAGCGCATCAGGCGTTTCACCAAGAAAGGCCAGGTCGCCAAAGGCGCGCTGACGAGCCTGTTGCAGGAGACCATCCAGGGCAACCGCATCGTCAAGGCGTTCGGCATGGAGGAATACGAGGTCCAGCGCTTCCAGCGCGAAAACAAGCGCATCTTCAAGCAGGCGATCCGCACCAGCCGCACGCAGGGGTTCGTGAGCCCGGCGATGGAAATGCTCGCGGCGTTCGCCATCGGCGCGGTCGTCTGGTACGGCGGCATGAGTGTCATCTCCGGCGGCCGCACGCAGGGCCAATTCATGGCGTTCATGATGGCGATGTTCCTGCTGTACCAGCCGTTTCGCAGTCTCGCGAAGACCTACGCCGTTATCCAGCAGGGCATCACCGGCGCCGAGAGAATATTCGAGGTCCTCGACAGCGAGCCGGAGATCAGGAACGCGCCCGACGCCAAGTCGGCGCAGCCGTTCTCCGAGGCGATCCAGTTCCACAACGTGTCGTTCGGCTACGCGCGCAAGCTCGTCTTGAAGAACATCAACCTCAAGGTGCGCGCGGGCGAGATGGTCGCTGTGGTCGGTGTCTCCGGCGTCGGCAAGAGCACGCTCGCCGATCTCGTGCCGCGCTTCTACGACGTGGCCTCGGGAAAAATCACGCTCGACGGCGTCGATATCCGCGACCTCACGCTGGAATCGCTGCGCGCGCAGATGGGCATGGTCACGCAGCATACATTTCTTTTCAACGACACCGTGCGGAACAACATCGCCTACGGCGATCCTACGAAGGGCATGGAGCACATCGTCGCCGCGGCCAAGGCGGCGAACGCGCACGACTTCATCGTGGGGATGCCGCAGGGCTACGACACGATCATCGGCGAGCTCGGCCTCAAGATCTCCGGCGGGCAGCGGCAGCGCCTGGCGATCGCCCGCGCCATCCTCAAAAACGCGCCGATCCTGATTCTCGACGAGGCGACCTCGTCGCTCGACACCGATTCCGAGCGGCTGGTGCAGGAGGCGCTGGAGAACCTCATGGTGCAGCGCACGACGCTCGTCATCGCGCACCGCCTGACCACGATCCGCAAGGCGACGCGCATCGTCGTGCTCGTCGACGGCGGGATCGCCGAGGAGGGGACGCACGAGGAGCTTCTGGCGCTGAAATCCGAGTATAGCCGGCTGTATACGCTGCAGCTGCTCGAGGAAGACCGTCCCGGCGAGGATAACCTGCTGCACTAGGATGTTCTACGCGCTTTACAATATCCTCGGGACGATCGTTCTCATCGCCGGCCTGCCGCTTGTGCCGCTGCTGTTTCTCTTCGGCGAGCGGTTTCGTCGCGGTTTGCCCGAGCGGTTCGGCTTCTACCCGCGGCGCGTGCGCGCTGGGCTCGGCGGCGATTCTCCTCTCTGGCTTCACGCCGCCTCCGTAGGCGAGGTCGGAGCCGCGAAAGAGCTTATCGCAGCGCTGCGCACACGCTTTCCCGGGCGGAAAATATTGCTCACGACATTCACCGCGACGGGGCGGGAACTCGCGAGGCGCAGCGCCGGCGCCGACGCGTGCGCGCTGGCGCCGCTCGATCATCCGTGGATCGTCCGCCGCGCGCTCCGCGCCTTCAAGCCGGCGGCGCTGATTCTCATCGAAACCGAGTTGTGGCCGAACCTGCTGCGCCTCTGCCATCGCCGCGGCGTCCCGACGCTGCTGCTCAGCGGCCGGCTGTCGCCGCGCTCGTTCCGCCGCTATTATTTACTGCGCGGGCTTTTCTCTGTGGTCGTCGCGCGGCTGAGCGCAATCGGCATGCAGTCCGAGGAGGACGCCGGGCGGATCAAGCGCCTCGGCGCGGAGCCGGGCCGCGTGACGGTGACGGGGAATCTCAAGCGCGCGGCGCGGCCGGGGCGCCGCGGGGCCAGGGAGGCGCAGAAGTCGCTTCGCTGGAAGGCCGCCCCCGACGCGCGCGTTCTCGTCGCCGGCAGCACGCACCGCGGCGAGGACGAAATATTGATCGACGCGTTCAAAGATCTGCGTGAACGCTTTCCCGGCCTCCTGATGGTGCTCGCGCCGCGCCATCCGCAGCGCTTCGCCGACGTCGAGCAGCTGCTCAAGCAGAGCGGGCTTCGCTACATCAAAAGAACCGAGATGAACGGCCAGCCGCGGCCCGAAGTTCTTTTTCTCGACACCCTCGGAGAGCTTTCGGACTTCTATGCGATGGCCGACCTGGCGTTCGTCGGCGGGAGCCTCGTCGAGGCGGGCGGGCACAACGTGCTCGAGCCGGCGCGCTGCCGCAAGCCGGTTATTTTCGGTCCGCACACAGGAAATTTCTCGCACATCGCCGAAGAGCTGAAGGCTGCGGGCGGCGGCATCGAGGTCCACGGCAAAGAGGATCTGGTGCGCCAGTCGGACCGCCTGTTGAGCGATCCCGCCGAGGCAAAAAAAGTCGGCGAGATCGCCTACCGGATCGCCGGCGCGGACGGCAAAATCGTCGAAGGGAGCATGGAACTCGTCTCACGCTATTTCTGAGCCGGGATTAATCGATCGAGGCGATGAGCAGCGCGCTCTGGGCTCGAAAAGTTTGGGCGAGGGAGGGCCTTTCCGGCTCCGTTCAATGGGCGGCCGTCGCGCCGCTTGCGATGGCTTACGGCGTCGGGGTCCGCGTCCGCAACCTGGGCTACCGTTGGGGCTGGATGAAAGTCCGGCGTCTGCCGCGTCCGGTCGTGAGCGTCGGCAATCTGAGCGTCGGCGGCACGGGAAAAACGCCGACGACGATCTGGCTCGCGCGCGAGCTCGGCAACCTCGGACTGAGGATCGCGATTCTAAGCCGCGGCTATAAAGGCGACGCGAAGGACATCGTCGTCTTGAGTCCGCCGCCGGAATTTTCACCGTCCACCGGCGATGCCGAGGACCTGCTCGCCGGCGACGAGGCCGTCATGATGGCGCGGCTCTTCGGCCAGCGCGTGGGCGTCGGCAGAAATCGCTATGATGCCGCAGAGCGGGTTCTTCGCGAAGCCGACGTCGATGTTTTCCTCCTCGACGACGGCTTTCAGCACCGCGAGCTCGCGCGCGATGTCGATCTCGTGCTGCTCGGCGCCGATTCCAACGGCTGGATGCTGCCCGCCGGCGCGTTTCGCGAGCCGCGCGCCTCGCTCAAGCGGGCGGACTACTGCCTTGTCACCGGCGCGCGCGAGCGCTGGGCGAAGCTTTTGCGGAAACGTTCTCCGGAAACCGTCTTTTACGGGGCGCTCGCGCCGCGCGCGCTGCTCGCCTTCGAGGGCGGCCGGCTGAAGGAGTTCCCGCTCACGCTGCTCGACCGCAGCAAAGTGCTGGTCGTCTCGGCGATCGCCGATCCCGCACCGTTTTATCGCATGATCCACGATTGGGAGGCCGAGATCGTTGACACGATCGAATTTCCCGATCACCATAATTATTCCGCGCGCGACTGGCAGCGTATCACGCGCGCCTCGCATCGCGTCGACATGGTGCTCACGACGGAAAAAGATCTGGTGAAGCTGGCGCGCTTTCCATTCGCGCGCGAAAAGCTGATGGCGCTGCGCGTCGAAATGGCGGTCGAAAACGGCGGCGCGCTGATCGCCGCGGTGGAAAGGGCGATTCTTGAAAAACGCGGAGCGGCCTAGCGCCGCCGCGCCCGGTGTGTTAGTCGACCGCGACGGTACGCTTATCCGCGACGTCGGCCATCTGAGCCGCATCGAGCAGATCGAAGTCCTGCCGCGCGCGGCGGACGCGCTCCGGCTGCTGCGCGAGCGCGGGCTCAAGATCGCGATCGTAACGAACCAGTCCGCGGTCGGACGCGGGCTATTGGACGAGAAGGGACTCGAAGAGATCCATCGCGAGCTCGTGAAACGCCTCGCCGCCGGAGGCGCGGCGGTCGACGGTATCTATTATTGCCCGCATCATCCGACGGAGGCGCTCGGCAGTTATCGCATCCGCTGCGACTGCCGCAAGCCCGATACCGGCCTGGCGCTGCGCGCGGCCGCAGAGCTGAACCTCGACCTCGCCCGCTCGTACATGATCGGAGATAAGCCGAGCGACATGGATCTCGCAGCGCGCGTCGGCGCGCGCGGGATACTGCTCGACGCCGGGCTCGCGGCGAATTCCGCTATCGCCGTCAGTGATATTTGGCAGGCCGCCGAGCGCATCGTCGCCGACCTCAAAGCGCGGGCGCGCGGCTAAGGAGGAAACCGACATGATTTGTGTCGTGACCGGAGTCGCCGGTTTTATCGGCTCGCACCTCGCGGAAAAGCTGCTCGACGCCGGCCATACCGTGCGCGGAGTCGATAAATTTCTCGGGAACTATCCGCGGCGCTTCAAGGAATGGAATCTCGCCCAAGTGCGCCGCCCGGGCCTCGAATTCATCGAAGCAGACCTCGTCGATGTCGATCTGCCCGCGCTGCTGGACGGCGCGACGTATGTCTTTCATCAGGCGGCGCAGCCGGGCGTGCGCTCGAGCTGGGGCGAAGAGTTCGGCGAGTATACGCACAACAATATTCTCGCGACGCAGCGCCTGCTCGAGGCGAGCAAGAAATCGAAGATCGAAAAATTCGTTTACGCCTCCTCGTCATCGGTTTACGGCGACACGCAGGACCTGCCGATGCGCGAGAGCGGCATGACCCGTCCGGTCTCGCCCTACGGCGTGAGCAAGCTCTCGGCCGAGCAGCTCTGCTATCTCTACTGGAAGGAATTCGGCGTGCCGACGGTGTCGCTCCGCTATTTCACCGTCTACGGTCCGCGCCAGCGGCCGGATATGTTTTTTCATATCTTTATGCGCGCGCACCGGCTCGGCGAGGCGATTCCCATTTACGACGACGGCAAGCAGAGCCGCGACTTCACGTTTTGCGCCGATATCGTCGACGGCAATATCGCCGCCGCGGAATATCCCGGCGCCGGCGAGGTCTTCAACCTGGGCGGCGGCTCGCGCACGACCGTCGAAGAGGTCGTGCGCATGGTCGAGCAGATCTCCGGCAAAAAGGCGAAACTCAACATGCTCGCGCGGCAGCAGGGCGACGTGCGCCACACGGCTGCGGCGCTCGACGAGGCGCGGACCAAATTGGGCTTCAACCCGCGCGTCAAGCTCTACGACGGCCTGGCCCAAGAGTGGGAGTGGATGCAGAAGATCGGCGATTAACCTCCGCCGTTCCTGGCAAATCGATTGGCTCTAGAGGGCGTTTCCTGCTATGATGCCCCCTGGAGAAAAGCGCGGATGCCGATCAGCCAAGAGCTCCTGGAAATCCTGGTGTGCCCCAAGTGCAAGGGGGAAATTCATCTGACGCCCGCCGGCGATGGTCTCGTGTGCGAGGCGTGCCGGCTGATGTATCCCATCCGGGATGACATCCCGATCATGCTGATCGACGAAGCGATCAAGCTCGGCTAATCCCTGCGAATCCCGCCGAGCGCCGCGCGCACCCGCCGCCCGCCGATGCGGAGTCCGAGAATCACTCGCGATGTCAAAGGGCCTTCGATGGCCGTCGTGGAAAAAATCCTTGTCGCGCAGACGAGCTTCGTCGGCGACGTCGTTTTGACGACGCCGCTGTTGGCCGCGGTGCGCCGGCGCTTTCCCGGCGCGCACATCGCGGTTCTCTGTACGCCGCGCGGCGAAGAAATTCTCGCTGGCCATCCCGCGGTCGACGAGATCATCGTTCTGAAAAAGAAGCGCGACGGCGGTCGCCGCTCGGGAATCTCCGAGACGGCCCGGACGCTGCGCGAGCGCGACTTCACCATGGCGCTCTCGCCGCACAAGTCGCTGCGCACGGCGCTGATATTATCTTTGGCCGGCATTCCGCTGCGCATCGGTTTTCGCCAGAGCGCGGGATGGTTTTTGTACCACCGGCGCGTCGAGCGCGACGCGCTTG
>DATDFN010000123.1:0-4749 GCA_036522615.1 Binatia bacterium
CCCCTTTTCGCCCCCGTCAGTGCGCAGCCCGAAACGTTGACAATAGCCGGGCAAGCGCTAGTCTTTCTCTCAGGAGCGCCGTTGAGTTAACCGGCCATACCTATGACGGCTTGGAGCGATTGAGGAGGAGCAGGGGCAAAAACTTTCATCAGCTGAAAAAAGGAGGATACCATGAGTCCTCAAACGAAGCTGGCGGAGCAGGCTTTGCCGGACAGTCAAACCGTCGACAACTCCCGTCTCTACTTGGAAGGAATCATCGCCGGATTTATCGGAGCGGCGACCATCGCCGTCTGGTTCCTGATTCTCGATTCGATAAACGGGCGGCCGTTTTATACGCCCTCCCTTCTCGGGACCGCCCTGTTCGGTCGCGGAGAATCCCAGGCTTCGCCGGAGAGCATGCCCGTCTCCTTCGATATGGCTTTGATGTACACCTGGGTGCATTTTCTCGTTTTCTGTGTCATCGGCGGAGTCGCCTCGCGGCTGCTCGGCCTGGCGGAGAAAAACGTCAATGTCGGGTTCGGCATCCTCTTGTTGTTCGTCGTGTTCGAGGTCGGATTTATTTTCGCCGCCCTCGTGTTTGCCGAGGCGGTGCTCCAAGCGCTCGCATGGCCGGCTGTTCTGGTCGGCAACCTGCTGGCGGCGGCTTCCATGGGCGGATACTTTTGGCGGCGCCATCCCAATCTCGTGATAAGGCCGTAGAAGGCGCGGAGCGGAGCGCCGCGCCGGCAAAAATCGTCCAGTTCCCGCCGAGCCTCCGAGAAAAATCGGTATCCTATCACCGGATCCCGAGCATATATTTCCACGCCGGGGCGAATCCGGAGGAAAACTTAGCGCCGACCACCGTGCTGTGGGCGCAGTTGGCGGCGCGCGGGTCGACGCAGGCGACGCCGGTCGTGAGGCGGTGCGTCTCCCCGAACGGCGCGGCGGCGCCGTCAACGTTCACGATCGGGCCGTAGCGCTCGAGGCCGAGCGCGATCCAGCTCCGCTGGATGCTGCCCCAGAATTCGTCGCGCTCGTGCGCGAAGCCGAAATACTTTTCCGCGGGCGTCGCCCCCGGGCTTGCCAGCCACGCCGGCGGCGGGCCGCCGCGCGAGCCGACTGCGTCCGTGACCGATCCGAACATCGCCACGCGCGCGACTGAATGAAGCTTGCCGAGCATCGCGGCCTCGCCGCCGCCCTGCGAGTGGCCGCTCACGATGATGCCGTCCCACTTGATCCCGTGATCGTCGACGAAGGAATCCCAGCCGTCCGCGGGATGCCGGCCCGCGAGATATTGAAGCAGCTTGATCAGGCGATTCTCGATCGAGTTTTGCGGCGCGACGCGAATCTTGGCCGAGCGGGTGACGCCGTCGATCTTTTCTCGGCGCCACGCCGCGTAGCAATCGGGCTCCGCCCGCTCGCGGACGCAGTCGTTGAAAACGGGGCGCTCGTTCGGGTAGCTGAGCGAGATCGCGTGCAGGCAGCTGAGCGCGGCCAGGCGCAGCAGCGGGCTCGCGGCGGAGGGAACGCCCCCTGTGCCGGGAAGGAAGAGCAACAGGCGGCCGGTCTGCCGCGCGCAATCCGCCGCGAGCGCCGCGTGCGGATTGCCCGCCGTATCGATCGCGGGATCGGTGTCGCGCGGCCTGACCGTATACGTCCGGATCGGCTCGGCCGCAAGCGCTGCGCAGGAAAGGAAAAGCGCGAAGGCGAGAGCGGCGAGTTTGGTTTTTTGCATGACTCCCGCTGCTGCTTAGCGCAGCGGCGGGAGAATGTCCAACGAGGAATGTGCTATTTGGCTTCAACCGTTTGCGTTGTTAAGGGGTGAGATTAAACATACAGTCATATACGCCGCAATTCGTCTCAGGGAGGAACTGACCGGAGATAGCAACTTCACAGGAGGAACCCATGCGAACGACTCATCGGCTGATGACGGCGACACTTGCCGTACTGATGATGGGCTGCACGGCCACCGCCACCGCTCCGACACCGGAAGCGCGCCAGGCGTTGGCTCCGACCGGCAAGCTTCGCGTTGCGCTCCAACTCGCTAACCCCTTAAACGTCGTGCAGGACTCCGCGTCGGGGGAGATGACGGGCGTAGGATTCGACCTCGGAAAAGAACTGGCACGGCGTCTAAGGGTTCCCTTCGAGCCCGTTTTGTATCCATCGGTCGGAGCTCTTCTCGACAGCGGGAAAACCGGCGCTTGGGACGTGGCCTTTGTCGGCTTTAGTCCCGCACGGGCGGAGGAGTGGGATTTCACGGCGCTGCATCTGGAAGTCGAATTCGGATACCTCGTCCCCGCCAGTTCCGCCGTCTCGACCATGGCCGATGTGGATCGGCCCGGGATTCGCATCGCCGTGCAGGAAAAGTCCGGACCGGATGTCTTTTTTTCGCGCACGCTGAAAAACACCGCGATGGTCCGGGCATCGAGCAATGCCGGCGCATTGGACTTGGTGAAAGCGGGAAAAGCGGACGTCATGGGCAGCATCAAGCCCGTCCTGTTCGAGATGTCGAAGCAATTGCCCGGTTCTCGGGTTCTCGACGGTCGGCCCGGCATCGACCCGCACGCGATGGCGCTGCCGAAGGGACGGGGCTCTGGCGCGGCGTACGCGCGCAGCTTTATCGAAAACGCTAAGTCCGAGGGCGTGGTCAAAACCGCGGTCGAGAGGGCCGGGTTACGCGGCGTGGTCGTCGCCCCGGTCAAATGATGCACTCTAACGACTGACTCTGAACCCGAATTTAGACCGAAGCTAGCCGGCGCGCTTGCCCGCGCGCCGGGGCTTGGGCTTCTGCTTGCCCGCGAGATTGAGCGCCACCGCGGCGCGGATGAGATCCTTCAGCGCCGCCTCGTCGATCTCGTCGCCTTCGCGGATGTCGATCGCGCGCCGGACGTTTCCCTCCAGGCTCGCGTTGAACAGCCCCGCAGGGTCCTTCAGCGCGGCGCCCTTAGCGAACGTCAGCTTGACGACGCTCTTGTAGGTCTCCCCCGTGCAGACGATGCCGCCGTGCGACCAGACCGGCGTCCCGGGATTCGTCGGCTTCACCCACTTCCACTCTTCCACGATCTCCGGGTCCGCCGCGTGAATGATCGCGCGCACTCGCGCGAGCGCCTTCCCGCGCCAATCCCCGAGCTCCGCGATTTTCGCGTCGATTTTTGCGGAGGCGGATTCGGATGGGGCGGGGGTTTTCATCTATCCATTTTAGCTGCGCTTCGCGCGCCTGACCAGAGGATTGACAGCCTCGGCGCGCCGGTGCTATGCCTCCGCTCAAAAAACAGGCGATTTAAAATTCCCATCCGATAGGTCCGCACAAGGGAGCGTTCATATGCGTATGCGAAACCGCGCCGCGTTGAGATTGGCCTTCGGAGCCGCGCTTCTGCTGGCGTTGGCGGCCGCCGGCGCCGCGCCGTCGAGCGCGGAAGATCTCGGCCTCGCCGCGAAAAAACCGGTCGTGGCCGCGGCGTGCAAACTGTGCCCGTGGGGCGCGATCGCGGACGTGTTGAAGGAGGCGCTGAAGCCGCAGGGCTACGATTTGCAGATTTGCTACACCTGCTCGCGCGGCAACAATCCGCGCTATGTCGTCGGCACCATGAAGCCGCCGCAGACCGATCCGGAAGGCTCGCCGCCCCCGCCCAACCATCCGATCGAATTCGGCATCACGTCGGGCTCGAGCGTTCGGTGGATGTATGAAGGCTCGCACGACTACGCGAAGGACGGCGGGCATAAAGAGCTGCGCCTGATCGCGCGCGTCGACGTCGCCAACTATGCCGTCATGATGGTGAAAGCTTCCACCGGGATCACCGATCTCAAGCAGATCAGAGAAAAGCGCCTCCCGGTGCGCATCATCACCACGGAGAGCAGCGGCAACATGCCGATCCTCAAGTACTACGGCCTCACCCGCAAGGAGCTCGAATCGTGGGGCGGCTCCTATGTGCGCTTCGTCGGCACGCTGCCGGAAGATCCCGATGCCTTCGACGCCGTCATCATGAACAATCTCTATCTCGGCGGCGCCCCGGAGATGCGGCCCTATTACCTGATCACCGCGAAATACGACATGCGCTTCCTGCCGATGCCGCAGGATTTGCGCGAGAGCATGGCGAAGGAAGTGGAGGGCCAACTCGTGAATATTCCGACCGCGCTGTTCCGCGGCGTGAACGCGCCGGTCCCGAGCGTCGGCACGTCGTCGCGCGCGGTCTATGCGAAGCAGGACCTTCCCGCCGACTTCGCCTACATAGTCGCAAAGTCGCTCGACGAGAAGCGCGACCTATTCCGCTGGACGCACGTGCCGTTTACCTACGACTCCCGGCTCGTGACGCAGCTGCCGCCCGTGCCGCTGCACGCCGGCGCCGAGCGCTATTATCGCGAGATCGGGTATCTGAAGTAGATCGCGGGAATAACCTCACGCGACTTCGAGCGGGTCCAGCGTAATGGCGGTCCGCTCCGCGAGGTCGTTGATTTTCGCAAGGTAGTTTTTGAAATGCGGCGACGCGCGGTGCGCCGCCACCGCCGCCTCGTCGGCATACAGCTCCATGAGCACAAAGCGCGCGGCGTCGGCATGGTCGCGCCACAGGTCGTACTGCAAGTTCCCCGGCTCGGCCCGGCTCGAAACCACCATGCCGTCGAGCAGCGCTCGAAGCTCCTCGGCCCTACCGGGCTTGGCGACGAGGATGGCTACGATCTTCACTGGAGTTGCCATGATTATTTTTCCTATCAATTCGGCTCGAAGGCATCCACGATCGGCGTCGTGCCCGGCGCGCGCCCGCCCTGCACGAT
>DATDFN010000124.1:0-5502 GCA_036522615.1 Binatia bacterium
GTCTGGACCGAAGACGAGGCGAATCGGATTCTCGGCGAAGAAGCCGGCGCAATCTTTAACCGCATGTACGACGTCACCGAGTTCGGCAACTTCGAGGAGAAAAATATTCTCCATCCGGTGCTGACGACGCAGCAGGTCGCCGCGCTGTTCAAGAAAGATCCCGCGGAAGTTGAGAGGACTCTCGCCGACGCGCGCAAAAAATTATTCGCCGAGCGCGAAAAGCGCGTAAAGCCGTTCCGCGACGAGAAGATCATCGCGTCGTGGAACGGCCTCGCATTGTCCGGCCTCGCCGCGGCGGGAAAGATTTCCGACGAGCCCGCGTTTCTCGACGCGGCGCGCATGACCGTGGGCTTCGTGCTGCGCGAGATGCGGCGCGACGGCATGCTGCTGCATGTCTACAAGGACGGCCAGGCGAAGCTCTTGGGCTATCTCGACGACTACGCCAACATGGCGGCCGGGCTGCTCGATCTCTACGAGGCGACTTTGGAGCGCGTGTATCTCGACGACGCGGGCCTGCTCGCCGCGACGATGGTACGCGAGTTCTGGGACGAGGAGAGCGGCGGCTTTTTCTACACCGGCAAATCGCATGAGGCGCTGATCAGCCGCACCAAGCCCGCGTTCGACGGCTCGGTGCCGTCGGGCAACGCGGTCGCGGCGCAGGCGCTGCTGAGGCTCTATTACTACGAGGGCAACGAAGATTATTTGAAGAAGGCCGAGAAGGTGCTGCGCATCTATTACGACGCGATGGAGCAGCAGCCGTTCGGCTTTGCGCACATGCTCGCGGCTTTGGATTTTTATCTCGAGAAGCCGAGGGAGATCGTGCTGGTCGGCAGGGAAGAGGACGCCGCGACGCAGGATTTCTTGAGCGCGATCGACGCGCTCTACCTGCCGAACAAGACGCTCGCGCTGCTCGCGCCGGACACGCCGCCGGAGAAAATTCCGCCGCTGCTCCAGGGCAAAGGCCAGATCGGCGGCAAGCCGACCGCTTACGTCTGCCACAATTATACCTGCTCGCCGCCGGTGACGGACGCGGCAAAGCTGCGCGATTTATTGGAGCAGAATTAGTCCAGCAGCGCGCCCGCGGGCCATTTGATCTCCATCGTATACTCGAACACGCCCCAGATAAGCAGGAACACGACGGCTGAAAGCGGCACCGCGGTCTTCCAGCTCTCCCGCCCTTCGACCCACGCGTAAAGCAGCACGAGCAGCGGCAGCGTGATGACGATGCCGAGGAGCCATACGCCCAGCGCCCCGCCGACGAACCAGGCGAAGAAGCCGAGCGTGCGCCGCGCTTCCGTGCGCCGGTCGAGATCGGTCGAGAAGGCCTCGTCCATGTCGGCTCCGGCTTTTTCGCCTTCGTCGCTGCCGTCGCGGAAGAGCTGCAGGGCGGCGAGCGCGAGGCCGGGGAGGGCGACGAGATAGACCGGCATGAGCTTGGCGATCATCGGCCACTCCCAGCCGAACCACAGCGCGGCGAGAAACAGCGCGAAGAAGAATAGGGTTAAGAAAAACTGCGGCTTGAATCGGAAGTCGCCGGGATGCATCGGGGTCATCTCGGCTTTCTTGGCGCCGCGCGCGCGCCGACTCCACAGCGTCTGTGCGAGCGTCCCGATCGCGAGGACGGCGAGCACGATCACCGCCGGGCGGTAGAGCCAGGTGTACCCGTAGCTCGCGACCGAGCGGTAGAGGTAGCGCTCCATGAGATCGCCGAGGACGAGCCCCAAAATCAGCGGCGGGCGCGGGTAGCCGAGCCGCTTCATTGCGTAGCCGAGCAGGCCGAAGCCCACCAGCACCGAGAGATCGAGCGGGTCGCGCGTCGCGCTGAGCGCGCCGAGCAGGAGAAAGACGAAAATGACGGGCACCATAATCGAGTAGCGCACCTGCGCGAGCTTGGCGAGCTGGTTGGCGAGGATGAAGCCCACCATCGTGCCCAGGATGCCGGCGATGCCCTGGATCCAGACGATGCTGAAGATGACGTCGGCGTTTTTCCGCACCATCTCCGGCCCGGGCAAAAAGCCGAGCGAGAGCAACGCGACGATGAAGAGCGCGGTCGTGGTTCCCTGCGGAAATCCCAATAGCAGTGTCGTGATGAGGTCGCCGCCGTCTTTCGCGTCGTTGGCGGACTCGGGCGCGATCACGCCGCGCACATCGCCCTTGCCGAAGGTCTGGCCGGCGCCCTTGCAGGACTGCGCCGCGTGTCCGTAGGCGAGCCAGTCGACCGTCTGCGCGCCGATCCCGGGGACGATGCCGACCCAGATGCCGACGAAGCTGCAGCGCACGACGAGCCACCATTCGCGCAGCGTGTCTTTGACGCCTTCGAAGAGGCTCCCTTTGAGCGGCGCCGGCTGCTGCTCGACGCCGAGGCGCGACAGCGCGAGGTCGAGCGCCGAGGGCACGCCGAAGAGCGCGAGCGCGACGATGCTCAAGGGGAAACCGTCGAGCAGATAGACCTGGTCGAAGACGAAGCGCATCGTGCCGCTCTGCGCCTGCTGTCCGATCGTGGCGATGAGGAGGCCGACGGCGGCGGCGATCAGGCCTTTGATCGGCCGGCGCCCCGCGAGCACCGACACCATACTCAAGCCCCAGAGCACGACGACGAAAAGCTCGGGCGAGCCCATGAGGTAGATCAGCGGCTTCGCCACGGGGATCGCGAGCGCGAGCGTGAAGGTGCCGATGAGACAGCCTAGGCCGCCCGCCATGAACGAGGCGCCGAGCGCGCGGCGCGCCTCGCCGCGGCGACCCATCGGATAGCCGTCGAGCACCGTCGCCTGCGAGCCCGAGCCGCCGGGAATGCCGAACAGCACCGGCAGGTAGGCGGCGCAGATGGCGCTCACCGAGCTCGCGCCGATCAGCAGCGCGATCGCCCGGATCGGCGGCCAGCGCACGACGATCGGCACCATCATGCCGTAGACGAGCGGCATGCCGATGCCCTGCGGCGCTACCGCGGTGAAGGTGCCGATCGCCACGCCCGCGGTGAGCGCGAGGACGACGAAGGGGTCGAACAGGTTGTTAAAGCCCTGGAGCGCGGCGGTGAAGAGCGAGGCTTCCATTTAATGCTGCGGCAGCGGCCCGGCGCCGACGATCTGCTTCACCAGCTCGATCGTCTCGGCGTCGCGGGGAATCTCGCGGATCGTCTTCTCGTGCGCTTCGGGCATCAGCGGCGAGGGATCGTCGCCGGTGAGCCGCTTGTATTCCTTGTGGAACTCGGGATCGCGGTACGCCTTGCGGAACGCCTCCTGGAGAATCTCGACGCGATCCTTCGGCGTGTTCGGCGGCAGGATGAACGGCGCGCCGGCGACCCGGAAGGCGCGCTGCATCGTCAGCATCTTGCGGTCTCGCTCGGTTTTCGCGAAGCTCTCGAGCTCCGGCAGATTCGCGAACAGCGGATGCTTGTCGCCTTTGGGCACCTCCATGATGGCGTGGAAATCGACCAGCTTCTTCTCGTACCATTCGCGGTTGCGCTGCACGATTGAATCGGCGCCGGTCGCCCGCGCGTCGACCTCGCCGCGCATCAGCGCGGGGTCCAGCTCCGCGCCCGAATACGACGGAATGAACTTGGGTTCCTTCATGCGAAGGAGATAGGCGAACAGCCGCCCTTCGTTATAGGTCGAGAAGCCGACCGACTGCGCGCCGATTCTCACGCCGGTCGCCGCCTGGAGCTTGGCGATCGAGCTGAATCCCGCCTCTTTGCGGCTCAAAAACAGGGCGTGATACTGGCTGTACGGCGAGCCGAGATAAATAAACTTGTCGATATCGTAGAGCACGCCCGACTCGCCCAGGATCGCGAGCGAGACCATGCCGGAGCTCATGTTGCCGATCGTGAGCCCGTCGGGCTTCGAGGAGCGGTAGAGATGGTTCGTCGCCTTGCGCCCGCCGCCGCCGGCCATGTACTCGTGGACGATCGTCGGATGTCCGGGGATGTACTTTTGCAGAAACGCGACGACCGCCTTGGCGCGCAGGTCGCCCGAGCCGCCGGGGTCGCGCCCGTGAAGGATCGTGATCGTCTTCCCCTGGTAGAACGGCTGGGCGAATGCGGCGACCGGCGCGAAAAAAACACCGAGCGCCAGAAAAAGCAGGGACAAACGCTTCATCGTCGTCCTCCTAGCGCGGCGGCAGCGGGTCGGCGCCGGCGAGTTTTTTGAACAGCTCGACCGTCTCGGCGTCGCGCGGGATCTCGCGAATGTATTTTTCCAGCGCCTCGGGCGTGAGCGGCGTCGCGTCGTCGCCGGTGAGCTTTCGGAACTCCTTGTGAAACTCCGGGTCCTTGAAAGTTTTGCGCATTGCCTCGCGCAGCGTCTCGGCCGCCTCTTTCGGCGTCCCCGGCGGCAGGATAAAGGGCGAGCCGGCCAGGCGGAACGCGCGGTGGAGCACGAGAACCTTACGCTCGCGGTCGCTCTTGGCGAAAGATTCGAGTTCGGGGAGTTGCCCGAACAGGGGATGCGGATGCTTGTCGCCTTTGGGAATCTCGACGATCGCATGGAAGTCGACCAGCTTCTTGTCGATCCATTCCGGCGTGCGCTGCGCGACGGTGTCGGCGATGTTGGCGCGCGCGTCGACTTCGCCGCGCAGCAGCGCCGCGTCGATCTCCGGGCCGGAATAGCCGGTGACGAAACGCGGCTCTTTGAGTCCCAGCACCCAGGAGAACAGCCGGCCGGTCGTGTAAATATCGTGGCCGACCGACTGCGCGCCGACGCGCACGCCGGTGGCGGCGCGGAGCTTGTCGAGGCTCGTGAAGCCCGCCTCGCGCCGCGTCCCGAAGACATAGTGCGACGCGCTGTTGGGCGTGCCGAGATAAATGAACTTGTCGAGGTCGTACTGCACGCCGGGCTCGCGCAGCATCGCGTTGGAGATGAGTCCCGCGCCGACGCTGCCGACCGTGAAGCCGTCGGCCTTCGCGCCCTTGAAAATATGGTTCGCCGCCTTGCGCCCGCCGGCGCCGGGCACGAACTCGGTGATAATCGTCGGATTTCCGGGAATGTACTTGCGCAGGAAGGCAAAGACGGAGCGCGCGCGCATGTCGCCGGTGCCGCCCGGCTCGCGCCCCTGGATGATCGTGATCGTCTTGCCCTGATAATAAGGAGCCTGCGCCGACGCGGACGAAAAGGCGAAAATGGCTAAGGAGAGCAGCGGGAGAGCGAAACCATGGCTTAGAACTTTACAACGCATGGGACCTCCGTTTTGGGCGCTTCGCTCTTTATAAAAATGGAATGCGGAATTCAAGGAGGCGGCGGTATTCGCTTTCAGGTATGTTGCTTGCGCGCCGGGAAACTTGTAGTGAAGGGCATCGCACAACGGCCTAAATATCTGCTGCCTCTCGCCCTCGCCGCCGCGCCGCTGCTCATGGGCGCCGCAAGCGAGGAAAACGCCGGAGTGCTGCTCGCGCTGGCCGTCCTGCTGCCGGCGGCGAAGCTCGCGGGCTGGCTCGCCGAGCGCGTCCGCCAGCCGGCGGTTCTGGGCGAGCTTCTGGCCGGCATCGTGATCGGCAACCTGACTCTCTTCGGC
>DATDFN010000125.1:0-9803 GCA_036522615.1 Binatia bacterium
CTCGTCATCGGCTTGTCGGGTCGCTGGAGCGTCGAGAGCGGGCTTCCTCCGATATCCGAAGTCGAGCAGCGCCTCGGCGGAATTCGCCGGATCGCCTTCGACACAAGCGGCCTCGAGTCGTGGGACAGCGGGCTGCTCGCGCTTCTCACCAAGATCATGGAGCTTGCGCGCGCGCGACACATCGACGTCGACCTGTCGATCCTCTCCCCCGGCATCCGCCGTCTGGTTGAGCTCGCGGAGGCGGTGCCCGAGCGCAAGGACGCGCGCAGAAAGGATATCGACCGCCCCCTGCTCGAAGACGTCGGCGTTGCGACGATCAAAACGGTCCAGGGGACGCGCACGACCCTCGCATTCCTCGGCGAGCTGGTGCTCTCGTACGGCCGCTTGTTCACCTTCCGGGCGCGCTTCCGCGCCTGGGATATGTGGCTATTCATTCAGGAGGCCGGGCCCAAAGCCCTCCCGATCGTCACGCTGATCAGCTTTCTGTCCGGCGTGATCCTGGCGTTCGTCGGCGCGGTGCAGCTGAGAATGTTCGGCGGGCAGATTTACATCGCCGATCTCGTCGCGATCGGCATGACGCGCGAGATGGGCGCTTTGATGACCGCGGTCATCATGGCCGGGCGCACCGGCGCCTCATTCGCCGCGCAGCTCGGCACGATGAAAGTGACGCAGGAAATCGACGCCTTCAAGGCGATGGGCTTCGAACCGATGGACTTCCTCGTATTGCCGCGGGTCACCGCACTGACAGCGATGATGCCGCTGCTTACACTGTACGCCGATCTCGTCGGCATGATAGGCGGCGCGTTCATCGGCATCGGCATGCTCGACATCACCTTTGCGTCCTATTACGTCGAGACGACCAAAGCGATCACCATCACCTATGTCATGGTCGGACTATTCAAGAGCGTCGTCTACGGCTCGATCATCGCGTTCTTCGGATGCCTGCGCGGGATTAATACGGGCAACAGCTCTTCGGCGGTGGGCGACGCGACCACGTCGGCGGTCGTGAGCAGCATTGTCTTTTGCGTCGTCGCCAACGGCATCATGGCGGTCTTATCCTACGTGCTGAACGTTTGATGGAACACAACGGAAAGAACGCCGGCGCGCCGCCTCCTATTACCGTGCGCGACCTGACGATGGCGTACGGCGATTTTGTCGTGATGCGCAACTTGAATTTCACCGTCGAGCAGGGCGATATTTTCATCATCATGGGCGGCAGCGGCTCGGGAAAGAGCACACTGCTGCGCCATCTGATCGGTCTCGAAGAGGCGGCTAAAGGCGAGATCTTCTTCGGCGAGGAGGATTTCACGCGCGCCGACGAGGAGGAGCGCCGCCGCATCCTGCGCCGCGTCGGCGTGCTGTTCCAGAGCGGCGCCCTGTGGAGCTCGATGACGCTGGCGGAAAACATCGGCCTATTGCTGGAAGCGCACACCCGGCTCGATCCCGCGGCGATCCGCGAGGTGGCGTCGCTCAAGCTCTCGCTCGTCGGCCTCAAGGGATTCGAGGATTATTACCCGTCGGAGATAAGCGGCGGAATGCAAAAGCGCGCCGGCCTCGCGCGCGCGATGGCGCTCGACCCGATCATCCTTTTCTTCGATGAGCCGTCGGCCGGACTCGATCCGATAAGCGCGCACCGGCTCGACGAGCTGATCGTCGAGCTGCGCGACAGTCTGGGCGCGACGATCGTTGTCGTCACGCACGAAGTGGCGAGCATCCTCGCGATCGGCACGAACAGCATTTTTTTGGACACCGACACCAGGACGATCATCGCGCGGGGCAATCCGCGCGAGCTTCTCGCCCGCTCGGACAATCCAATGGTCCGCGCCTTTTTGACCCGCGGACAGGAGAAGCGATGAAGAAGAAAATTAGCCCGACTCTCATCGGCGCGTTTGTTCTCGGCGGGCTCGGCCTGCTCGTTGCGGTCCTCTTGATTCTCGGCTCCGGCAAGCTTTTCGTTCAGTCGCGCGACTTCATCCTCTACTTCGACAGCTCCGTAAACGGGCTGCGCGTCGGCGCGCCGGTGAAATTCAAAGGCGTCGAGATCGGGGCGGTCAAGGAAATCTTACTGTCGCTGAGTTCGGACTTCAGCGTGCAGCGGATTCCGGTCATCGCCCGCATCGACGCGGAAAAGATCAAGAAGCGCGGCGGATCGAGCGCGGCGCTCACAGACCCCGAAGTGGCGAAGGCGCTCATCGATCAGGGCCTCCGCGGCCAGCTCCAGATGGAGAGCTTCGTCACGGGCCTGCTCTATATCGGTCTCGATTTCTTTCCCGATACGCCGGCGCACTTCGTGCAATCCGCTCAGGAAAACAGACGGTATCAGGAAATTCCAACGATCCCCTCGATTTTCGAGCAGGCGCAGGATGTGGTCAGCTCGATCGTCGCTCGGCTGCAGGAGGTCGATTTCAAAGCTTTGATCACATCGCTCGAGCAGACATCGTCGGGCGTCAACTCGCTGGTCAGCTCTCCCGAGCTCAAAGCGTCGCTCCAGGGGCTGCAAAAAGCCATACCCAAGCTGGAGGAGACGATCGTGACGGTCCGCGATGCCGCCAGAGCGCTCGACGGCAACGTGCAGACGGTGACCAGCGACTTGAAACAAACCACGAGCGACATGCGGGCGGCGCTCAAACAGGCAAGCGAAACGATGAAAGGGGCGGAAGGGGCGATCGCTAACGTCAAAACGCTCGTCGACCCAGACTCCCAGACGTTTTACGAGCTGACGCGAAGCCTGCGCGAGGTAAGCGCGGCGGCGCGCTCGATGCGGCAGCTCAGCAATTACCTCGAGCGCAACCCGAGGGCGCTCATCTTCGGCAAGCCGGAGACGAAGGAGGATAAGTGAGGAGGTTGACGAATATCTCAGACGCTGAGACACACGGGGTCTGTCATTCTGAGGAGCGGCAGCGACGAAGAATCTCTCCGAGCACCCAGCCCAGGCGGGGCGCAAGATTATTCGGAGAGATCCTTCGCTATGCTCAGGATGACAAAACGTCGCAAATGTCACTCCTCGCGATTCTCGTCGCATTTGCGTTTATTATTTCCGGCTGTCTGTCTTCGTTTACGACGCCGCAGCCCGACCGCTCGCGCTACTATACCCTGACGGCGAAGGTCGAAGCGGATTCGGCGGGCAATCCCGGCCTCGACGATATGACTCTGGGCGTTGGGCCGGTGCGCGTTCCCGGCTACCTCGACAGAGAACAGCTGGTCACGCGCGTGTCGGAGAGCCGCTTCGACGTCTCCGAAAACGATCGCTGGATCGAGCCGCTGGATGAAAACTTGAGCCGCGTGCTCGCACAGGATCTATACGTACTGCTAAAAAGCGACCGCATCTTCCGCTACCCCTGGCCCAACGGGCGGTACGTCACGCATCAGATCGATATCGAGGTTCTCCGCTTCGAGGCGACGGCGGCGAACGAAGCGCAGCTGTCGGCGCGCTGGGCGGTCATCGAGACCGCGACCAAGCAAATGCTTGCCAGCAAAACGAGTTTCATAAAAAAGCCGATCCAGGGAGCCACCAAAGAGGCCGCGGTGGAGGCGCTGAGCGCGGCCGTCGCGGATTTCAGCCGCGAGGTTGCGAATACGGTCCGCGCCGTGGCAAAAAAGAAATCTTGACGCTGCGCGGTTTCGCCGACCCCGCGTATTTCTTTCAGGTGACATGATGACGATTCGCATCGACGGCGGCACGATTGTAGGCTGGTCGGGAACGACGCACGAAATCGTCCCCGGCGGCAGCGTACTCATAGAGAACGACAGCGTCTCCTACATCGGCGCGGAGCGCCGGCCGGCGGACCGCGTCATCGACGCGGCGGGGAAGCTCGTCGCGCCGGGATTTATCAACCTCCACGTCCACTCGCAGCTCAACGTCGGCGACTATCTCATCACCGACGCGACGAAAAAGGATTATTTGTCGGCCAACTTTTTCGTCTTCGGCGCGCCGGTGAAGGAAAAAGCCGCGCCTCCGCCGCCGGAGAGCGTCGCGATGGGGCGGCGTTACGCGCTCTACAGCGCGCTCCGAAACGGCGCCACAACGATCCTCGACCCCGGCGGCGGTCCCGGAAGTCTCGACGACTACGTCGAGATCGTCGGACAGATCGGCGCGCGGGTCTTTTTCAGCCCGCCCTATCGCAGCCACGACGTCTTCACGGACGCGGAAGGCCGGCATTACTATGAAGCGCGCGAAGACGGCGGCCGTCCCGGCCTCCAGCGGGCGGCGGATTTCATCCGCAAATTTCACGGCGCGAAGAACGGCTGCATTCAGGGAATCTTAAATCCCGCGCAGGCGGAGACCTGCGAGCCGTCGCTGCTGAAAGAGACCGCCGCGGCGGCGAAAGAATTGGGCGTCGGCATCCACACGCACGCCGCGGGCAATCTGCGCGAGCTGATCGAGATTCTCTACAAATATCGCAAGCCGGCGATCGAATACTTGGCCGACGCCGGCGTTCTCGGCGCGAAGACGATCCTCGGCCACACGGTTTTCATTACCGGCCATTCGAAGCTCGACTACCCTTTCGGCGACGAGCTCAAGCTGCTCGCCGACACCGGCACCTCCGTCGGCCATTGCCCGCACAAATACGCCAAGATGGCGAACGCGGCGGAGTCGTTCGACCGCTACGTCGACGCCGGCGTCAACATGGGACTCGGCACGGACACGTATCCGCTCGATATCGTCGCGGAGATGCGCTACGCGTCGCTGATCTCGCGCCTGGTGGATAAAAAATATTACGGCGGACGCGCCGCCCGCGTTTTCAACGCCGCGACCATCTGGGGCGCGAGGGCGCTCGGGCGCGACGATCTGGGCAAGATCGCGCCGGGCGCGAAGGCGGACATCGTCATCCTCGATCTGCGCACGACGCGTTACGGCCCGGCGCGCGACCCGGTGAACGCGCTCGTCGAATACGGCTGCGGCGCGGATGTGGAGACCGTGATCGTCAACGGCGAGGTCGTGATCGAAGGCGGGCGCTCGAAGCGCATCGACGACGGGAAGCTTTTCGCCGACGCCGAAAACGCCGCCAAAAGAGCCTGGGACAATTGGTCGAAGCGCGATTGGGCGGGCAGATCGGTCGAAGAAATCAATCCGCCGGCGTTTCCGACCCGACGGACATAATGTAGCGGGCGGTTCGCGACCCGCCCTTACGCATCACCTCAATTTCGGCATCACCTTCTCGGCGAACAGCCGGATGTTTTTCAGCGCCAGCTCCTGCGGCAGCCCGCCGAAGTGAAACGTTCCCGAGATCGCGGTCAAGCCGACCTCCTCGCGCCATTTCTGGATCGTATCGATACAGCGCTCGGGATCGCCCGCGATGGCGAAGCCGCCGGCGAGCTGCGTGCGCACGTCGCGGAGCGCGAGCTGGCCGACGACCTGGCGGTCGGGATCATGCGCCGCGTGGACGGTGAAATAATTTTCCAGATAAGGCGTCGCTTCTTCGACCGCACGCTCGAAGCTCGACGAGACATAAATATGAAATTTACCCAGCACTTCGTGAGCCGCCGGATCGCGGCCGGAGGCGGCGAGCGATTCACGGTAGATTTTCACCAGGCGCGGCAAAATGTCGCCGGTCTTGTAGAGGTAAGGAAGTGTCATGAGGTGAAAGCCCTTCTCCCCCGCCCACTGAAATGAATCCTCGCTGCGCGCGCAGCCGACCCAGACCGGCGGATGCGGCCGCTGCGCGGGCTTCGGCAGCACGCGAATATTTTCGTAGCGATAAAATTCCCCGCGAAAATTTACCGGCCGGTCCGACCACGCTTGCAGGATCAGCTCCATCCCCTCTTTCATGCGCACGGTCGCCTCGTCCTGCGAGACGCCGAGGCGCTGGTATTCCATCGGCTCGCTGCCTTTGCCGACGCCGAATTCGAGGCGGCCGCCGGAAATGATGTCGGCCATCGCGTATGCTTCCGCGACGTCCAACGGATGGTGCAGCGGCAGAACGTTGATCGCGACGCCGAGACGAATTCGCCTGGTCGTGCGCGCGATCGCGGCGAGGAAAGTCGGCGGATGCGGCACCGTCCCGCCGTATTCGCCGAAGTGATGCTCGGTTACCCAGGCGTGATCGAAACCGAGCCCGTCCAGCTCTTCGATCTGGCCGAACATGCGGCGATAAAACTCGCCGACCGGGCCGTCGAGATCGGGAACGTAGGTTGGCAGATAGTGCGCGCCGAATTTCATGCCGCCTCCGATTGCTCAAACATGATTATGTTAGCGGTTTTTCGCTGTCAATGCGCAATTCAAATAACGCAGCTACAAGCCCTTGCCATAAGTGAAATTTAGGCTATGAACATATTTCACAATCTAAAGCGCAGTTAATGTCATTCAGGTCAATTCCGAGCATGAAACCAGGTATTTACCTGATTGCCTGGACTTCGGCCGGGACTAGAATGCAGGGTCTTTAATCAACATTTTTGCCCAGGGGGTAAATTTATGCGCGGCAAACAATCGCGGCCCATCAGTGGTGTCCAGCACGACGGTGAAGGGCTGGACAACAACGCGATTTTACAAGTCCTGCTGGCAGTGCAAAAAGGCGATTTTTCCGTTCGCCTGCCCTCGGGGTGGACCGGCATTAACGGCAAAATCGCCGACACCCTGAACGATATCATCGAGACCAACGAACGCATTACAAAAGAAGTCGAAAGCGTAAGCTACGCCGTCGGCACCGAAGGCAAGCTGTCGCGCCGCACATCCCTCGTCAATCACCGCGGCTCCTGGAAGACGCAGCTCGAAGCGATCAACAGCCTGATCGACGACCTGGCCCGCCCGACGACGGAGATGGCACGCGTCATCGGCGCGGTCGCCAAAGGCGACCTGACCCAGACCGTCGCACTCGAGGCTGAAGCCCGGCCGCTGAAAGGCCAATTCCTCACCGCCGCGAAAACCGTCAACGCGATG
This sequence comes from Binatia bacterium, assembly GCA_036522615.1. Classification (GTDB taxonomy): domain Bacteria; phylum Desulfobacterota; class Binatia; order UBA9968; family UBA9968; genus JAJPJQ01. The sequence continues at coordinate 6,878 of DATDFN010000125.1, forward strand.
GTCAAGCAGCTGGAAGCGTTCGCCGCCGAGGTCACGCGCGTCGCGCGCGAGGTCGGCACCGAAGGCAAGCTCGGCGGCCAGGCCGTCGTCCGCGGCGTCGCCGGCACGTGGAAGGATTTGACCGATTCCGTCAACCTGATGGCCGGCAACCTGACCGACCAAGTCCGCAACATCGCCGACGTCACCATCGCCGTCGCCAACGGCGACTTGTCGAAAAAGATCACGGTCGACGTCCGCGGCGAGATCCTCCAGCTCAAAGAAGCGATCAACACGATGGTCGACCAGCTGCGGTCGTTTGCCTCGGAGGTCACGCGCGTCGCGCGCGAGGTCGGCACCGAAGGTAAGCTCGGCGGCCAGGCCGTCGTCCCCGGCGTCGCCGGCACCTGGAAAGACCTGACCGATAACGTCAATGCGATGGCGAGTAACCTGACCGGCCAGGTGCGCAACATCGCCGACGTTACCATCGCCGTCGCCAACGGCGACTTGTCGAAGAAGATCACCGTCGACGTCAAAGGCGAAATCTTACAGCTCAAAGACACGATGAACACGATCGTCGACCAGCTGCGGTCCTTCGCGTCCGAGGTCACGCGCGTCGCGCGCGAGGTCGGCACCGAAGGCAAGCTCGGCGGCCAGGCGGTCGTCCCCGGCGTCGCCGGCACTTGGAAAGACTTGACCGACTCGGTCAACTTCATGGCCGGCAACCTGACCGACCAAGTCCGCAACATCGCCGACGTCACCATCGCCGTCGCCAACGGCGACTTATCCAAAAAGATCACCGTCGACGTCCGCGGCGAGATCCTCCAGCTCAAAGAAGCGATCAACACGATGGTCGACCAGCTGCGGTCGTTTGCCTCGGAAGTCACGCGCGTCGCGCGCGAGGTCGGCACCGAAGGCAAGCTCGGCGGGCAGGCCGTCGTCCCCGGCGTCGCCGGCACCTGGAAAGACTTGACTGACTCAGTCAACGCGATGGCGAGTAACTTAACCGGCCAGGTGCGTAACATCGCGGAAGTGACGATCGCCGTCGCCAACGGCGACTTATCCAAAAAGATCACCGTCGACGTCAAAGGCGAAATCTTACAGCTCAAAGACACCATCAACACGATGGTCGACCAGCTGCGGTCCTTCGCGGCGGAGGTCACGCGCGTCGCGCGCGAAGTCGGCACCGAAGGCAAGCTCGGCGGTCAGGCGCAGGTCCGCGACGTCAGCGGCGTCTGGAAGGACTTAACCGAGTCCGTCAATATCATGGCCGGCAACCTAACGGCCCAGGTCCGCAACATCGCCGACGTCACCATCGCCGTCGCCAACGGCGACTTGTCGAAAAAGATCACCGTCGACGTCCGCGGCGAGATCCTCCAGCTCAAAGAAGCGATGAACACGATGGTCGACCAGCTGAACGCCTTCGCGGCCGAGGTCACGCGCGTCGCGCGCGAGGTCGGCACCGAAGGCAAGCTCGGCGGTCAGGCGCAGGTCCGCGACGTCAGCGGCGTGTGGAAGGATTTGACCGAGTCCGTCAACATGATGGCCGGCAACCTCACGGCCCAGGTCCGCAACATCGCCGACGTCACCATCGCGGTCGCCAACGGCGACTTATCCAAGAAGATCACCGTCGACGTCAAAGGCGAGATCTTACAGTTAAAGGAAGCGGTCAACACGATGGTCGACCAGCTGAACGCCTTCGCGGCGGAAGTCACGCGCGTCGCGCGCGAGGTCGGCACCGAAGGCAAGCTCGGCGGTCAGGCGCAGGTCCGCGACGTCAGCGGCGTGTGGAAGGATTTGACCGAGTCCGTCAACATGATGGCCGGTAACCTGACCGCTCAGGTCCGCAACATCGCCGACGTTACCATCGCGGTCGCCAACGGCGACTTGTCGAAAAAGATCACCGTCGACGTCCGCGGCGAGATCTTGCAGCTGAAAGACACCATCAACACGATGGTCGATCAGCTCCGGTCCTTCGCGGCGGAAGTCACGCGCGTCGCGCGCGAGGTCGGCACCGAAGGCAAGCTCGGCGGCCAGGCGGTCGTTCCCGGCGTCGCCGGAACGTGGAAAGACTTGACCGACTCCGTCAACGCGATGGCGAGTAACTTGACCGCCCAGGTGCGTAACATCGCGGAAGTTACGATCGCGGTCGCCAACGGCGACTTGTCGAAAAAAATTACCGTCGACGTGCGCGGCGAGATCCTCCAGCTCAAGGCCGCCATCAACACGATGGTCGACCAGCTGAACGCCTTCGCGGCGGAAGTCACGCGCGTCGCGCGCGAGGTCGGCACCGAAGGCAAGCTCGGCGGCCAGGCGGTTGTCACCGGCGTCGCCGGCACGTGGAAAGACCTGACCGACTCCGTCAACCTTATGGCCGGTAACTTAACCGCCCAAGTCCGCAATATCGCCGACGTCACCATCGCCGTCGCCATGGGCGACTTATCCAAGAAGATCACCGTCGACGTCCGCGGCGAGATCCTCCAGCTGAAAGACGCGATCAACACGATGGTCGACCAGCTGAACGCCTTCGCGGCGGAAGTCACGCGCGTCGCGCGCGAGGTGGGCACCGAAGGCAAGCTCGGCGGCCAAGCGGTCGTCCCCGGCGTCGCGGGAACTTGGAAAGATCTGACCGACAACGTCAACCTGATGGCGAACAACCTGACGGCCCAAGTCCGTAACATCGCGGACGTCACGATCGCCGTCGCCATGGGCGACTTATCCAAGAAGATCACCGTCGACGTCCGCGGCGAAATCCTGCAGCTCAAGAACGCGATCAACACGATGGTCGACCAGCTGAACGCCTTCGCGGCCGAGGTCACGCGCGTCGCGCGCGAGGTCGGCACCGAAGGCAAGCTCGGCGGCCAGGCGGTCGTCCCCGGCGTCGCCGGCACGTGGAAGGATCTAACCGACAACGTCAACGTTATGGCGGCGAACCTGACCGCTCAGGTCC
>DATDFN010000126.1:0-2883 GCA_036522615.1 Binatia bacterium
CCACCGCCTGCGGCCTTGTTGCCGGTGATGAGCGTTGGGTCGACGGTAAGAGTGCCCTTGTAGTTACTAATCCCGCCGCCCAAATAAGCTGTATTCTTGGAGATCGTGCTGCTCGTGATCTCCGTCTCGCCGTAAGAATTGAAGACGCCGCCCCCTGCGTAGAAAGCTCGGTTTCCGGTGACAATCGTGTTGCTTAGGAGCTCAAGCGTTCCGTAATTATAAACAGCACCGCCGTAAGAAGCTGTATTTTTCGAAAATGTCGTTCCGCTGATCGTCGCTGTGCCGGCGTTCGATATGGCGCCGCCGCCGGAAAAATTTCCAGTAATGATGCAGTTGTTTACTTCGAGAATACCGGCGTTGTACACGGCGCCGCCGCCGTTCGGATACGAGTTTCCCCCGCTAAGCGTAAGGCTGTTCAGCGTGAGATCGCCCGTGCTGCTGACCGCCATGAGGCGCATCAGCGGTCCCTTCTTGCGGCTTATGGTGGAGAAGTTGCCATCGATGGTGATCGGGGTCGTAACCGTCGGCAGTCCTGTCGCGCTGTAAGGGCCGGGATAGGTGGAAGTAACGCCAATTTTACTTCCAGCCGGCAGAACGATCGTATCGGGACCCGAGCCCGCGGTGCAGCTGCCGTAGGAAATATCGTTTTCCGCGCTGAGGATCGCCTGGGTGAGCGTGCAGCCTGGGCCGACGTTGATCGTCGCCGCCTGTAACGGCCCATCGCTCAGGACCAGCAACAGCGCCGCGCCGGCGATGGAGTAGGCGAGCCTGCGCTGCCATTTCGCCGGAATCGCCGCTAGGTCCCGCGACTTTGCGAGCCGCTTTTGCAATGCGCGGCGCGCGCTCCGCGGCAGCGCGCGTACTTCGGCGTAGCGCTTGGCGAATTCCGGATAGAGTTCGGCGCCGCGCTCGGCGATGAGGCGCGCGAGCGGCGGGACTTCTTTCGCGCGGGCGATCTCGGAATCCCACGCGGCCACGACGCCGGCGTCCGCCGGCAGAGAATACGATTGAAAATAATTCATGTGTTCCCCCGATAATCCGCCCGCTGCGGGGCGGGACGATTGTCGTGTATCGGCGCGTCTTTTATCGCGACGCGAGGGACAGAGTAAAGGGATTTTTCTGCCTCAGGGGTCACAATTCTTGCGGCCGCCTGTGACCCCGAGTCTCTTGCGTAATTTATCCGCCGGCGGTAGGGATTGCGCAGCGACGACGCAACCGGGCTTTTGCCATGAGAATCAATCGCGACGATTTAGCGATTTTTAAGCGCTCCGCGGGCGCGCTGCTGAAATCTCCGCGCGGCGCTTACAAGCTGATTCAGCAGCTGCCCGCGGGAGACCGGGCGGCGAATCTCCTCGCCGCGCTGTCACGCAAGGGGCCGGTCCCGGCGCAAAGGCGGGAGCCGAATCGCCTGGAAAGATTTTTCGACGCGAAACGCGGGCGCGGAATTCAGAAGTGGCGGCACTACTTCGAGATTTACGACCGCCATTTCCAAAAATTCGTCGGCCGGGAGGTGCACATCGTCGAGGTCGGCGTCGCCTCTGGCGGCAGCATGGATATGTGGCGCGACTACTTCGGCGGCCGCTGCCATGTGTACGGCATCGACGTGAATCCCGCGTGCAAGCAATTCGAGCGCGAAGACATTCAGGTCTTCATCGGCGACCAGGGGAGCCGCGAGTTCTGGCGGCGCTTCAGGCCCAAAGTTCCCGTAGTGGATATTTTTCTCGACGACGGCAGCCACAAAGCCGAGCATCAGATCGTCGCGCTCGAGGAGATGCTCCCGCACTTGTCGAGCGAAGGCGTTTACCTCTGCGAGGATATCGAAAAGAGAGATCACCGCCCGAACGATTTTCTTTCGTACCTGTTCGCGCTCGACAACGAGCTGCACCAGCTGCGTTTCGCCCCCGGCGACGCGTCGTCGTACCTCACCGGCGAGGTGAACGCGCTTCAGTCCTGCATCCGGTCGATCTGTTTTTATCCTTTCGTCGCCGTCATCGAGAAGCAGCCGACCGATATCCTTCGATCGGACAAGCGCGGCGGCGACTGGCTGTAACATTCCGCCGTTGAAATAATCCGACACGTTCGCGCACGCCTTCGCGCTGTCCTGGTCCGCCGCCGCGGTGGACATTTTTCGCCCGCTACGGTAATCAGGGGGCGATGGCGGAGCCCGGCGGCAGTCTGCGCGCTTATTTCTACGACCTGCTCGAAGAGACCGAGCATACCTCCCCGCTGGAAGAAAGCATCAAGCTGTTCCTCTGCGTCGCCGCCGTCGGCACGGTCGCCGCCGCGGCGCTGGAGACGATGGAGTCGCTCCGCGTCGCCTACGCCGCGCATTTTTCCGCGATCGAGATCCTCGCCGTCGCGCTCTTCACGATCGACTATTTTCTCCGCTGGTGGGTCGCGCCCGAGAGCGAGGCGACCGGCGCCGCCGCGCCCTGGCGCGCGCGTCTGCGCTACGCTGTGGGGCCGTACGGCGTCATCGATCTGCTCGCGATTCTGCCGTTCTATGTCGATCTTTTCGTGCCGATCCAGCCCGACTGGCTGCGCGTCCTGCGGCTCCTGCGGCTGCTCAAGCTCGCGCGCTACGCGCCGGGCCTGCCGCTGTTTGTATCCGTCATCCGCGCCGAGATACGGCCGCTGCTCGCCGCCTTTCTCGTCATGGCGGTGCTGCTGGTCGTCGAGTCCGGCATTATGTTCATCATCGAGCGCCGCGCGCAGCCGCAGGTCTTCGCCAGCATCCCGCATACGATGTGGTGGGCGATCGTGACGATGGCGACGGTGGGCTACGGCGACGTCGTGCCGGTGACGCCGGCCGGCAAGCTCTTCGGCGGCGTCGTGATGGTCGTCGGCATCGCGATGTTCGCCGTGCCGGCGGGCATTCTCGCC
>DATDFN010000127.1:0-21448 GCA_036522615.1 Binatia bacterium
CCGACGGGACGCCGGCCGGCCCGGAGATCGACATGGCGCGGCAGATCGGCCGCGCGCTCGGCGTCAAGGTCGAGTTCGTCGACAGCGCGGATTCTTTCGATGCCGTCGTCGATTTCGTCGCGCAGGGGCGCGCCGACATCGGCGTCAGCAAGCTGTCGCAGACCTACGACCGCCTGAAGCGCGTGCGCTTCTCGGACCCTTACGTCACGCTGCGCCACGCGCTCTTGTTCAACCGCGCCGCGATCGCCCGCGCGGCCGCCGGCCGTCCTCCGGCGGCGGTCCTGCAAAAATATTCAGGCCGGCTGGGCGTCATCGCCGGCAGCGCGTACGTGGAGTTCGCGCGCAGGAATTTTCCCGAAGCGGCGGTGGTGGAAGAGCGGGGCTGGGAGGCGGCCGTCGACCATCTCCTCGCCGGCGGAGTGGACGCGCTCTACCGCGACGAGTTCGAAGTCCGGCGCGTGCTCAAGAACCGGCCCGCGCTCAACGTCAAGCTCGGCTCGGCGGTGATCATCGATCAAACCGCGCTGCTCTCCATCGCCATCTGCGACAGCTGCTCCAAGCTGCAGGAGTTCCTCAACTACCACGTCGGCAGGAGCCGCGGCGCGTTCACGCTGCAGAGTCTCCTCGATTCCGAGGGGAAGGCGAACCGATGACGCCCGCCGCCGTCGGCGGCGACAGGCTCAACGCCTTGTCGCGCTCCATCAATCGGCCTTCGATCACGCTCGCCGCGGTCGTCCTGGCTTTGGTCCTCGGCGCGCTCCGGCTGCCGTTCCTCGACTACCTGCGCCCGGTCGGCGATTTCTACATCGCCCTGCTGCACATCTGCGTTCTGCCGTTTTTGCTCGCCACGATTCCTCTCGCGGTGCGCTCGGCGATGGCGAGCGGCTCGGCGCCCGGCGTCATCCGGTCTTTATCGTTCTGGGCTCTGGTCATGCTCGCCGGCGTGGCGGCCGTATCGGTCATCGTTCCGAGCCTGATCTTCGCCTATGCCGCGCCCGACGAGGGGACGATCGCGCATATCGGCGCGCTCATCGGGCGCTCGGCGGACAAAATCGACGTCGAATTCGCGCTCGACGCGCGCCAGTCCGCGGCGGCCGTCGGCGGCGATTCCGGCATCCTCGCGCTCATCCCGACCAACATCTTCGCCTCGTTGTCGGCCAACGACAGCGTGCGCGTCCTGGTGTTCGCGGCGCTCTTCGGCGTCGCCATGGTGCTGGCGGAGCGCCGCTCCGGCAATTCGATTTTCAGCGCTCTGCGCCATATCCAGGCGGTCTGCGTGTTGATTTTCGACTGGTTCAACCTGCTCGTGCCGATCGGCATCGTCGCTTTGATCGCTCCGCAGGTCGCGCTGCTCGGCCCGGACGCTTTCACCGCGCTCAAGCTGTTCGCCTATCCGTTTCTCGCGACCGGCGCTTTATTGCTGCTTGCCGCGCTGGCCGTCTCCGCGCTCGCGCTGGACGCGCGCCCCGGCCGGGTGTTCAGCGCGCTCGTCAAGCCCGTCATGCTCGGCGCTTCCACGCGCAATTCTCTGATCTGCGTGCCGCTGACGCTGGAGACGCTGGAGAACGACCTCAAGCTCCCCAAAGAACCGTGCGAGCTTTATCTGCCGATCGGTATCGCGACGCTCCGGGTCGGCGCCATACCGTACTTCGCCATCGCCACGCTTTTTGTCGGTGTCTTGATGGGGCGCGAGTTCAGCCTGAGCGACCTGGGCTTGCTGGCGTTTTTGGCCGCCGCCGCATCGTTCGCGACGATCGGCGTCGGCGGTCTGGCGGCGCTGGCGCCGCTGGCGATCGTGCTCAGGCCGTTCGGCCTCTCCTATGAAATCGCGGTTCCGCTCATGCTGATCGTCGACCCGCTCGCCGAAATCGTGCGGACGATGCTGAACGTCGGGGTCAACTCCATGATTCCGTCGCTCGCGGCCGGCAAATCGGCGCTTCGCGCCGAGCGCGGGGCGTGACGCAGCAATACCGCGCTATTTCGGACACAGGCGCATCGATCGACGCACGGCGTCGGCGAAGCGCGGATTACCGCTCCATCCTCGTGGTCGACAGGACGTCGCCGGCACGGATCCGGACCGCGCCGGAGCGAAAAATCTCCCCCGCCGTCGTTTTTTAGATACCTTTTTTAACATTTTTTTAATCCGCGAAAATATTGACTTCGCGCGCGCGCAGTTTATCGTGGACCCATGGACGCCGTTTTCATCCTGCTCACGCCGGAATGGCTCGACTCCTTTCTTTTCTGGGCGCCGCTCGGCTCGGCAGTGTACTTGGCCGTCATGGCCGCCGTGGATACCACCCGCGTCATGCGCAACACGCCGTATCAGTTCATGGTCAAATGCGATGAGCCGGTGGCGTACGAGCTCAATCGGATGGCCGTCGAGCACTGCCCCGACGCGATCGGCGAGATACAGGCCGCCCTGCGCGCCTACCGCAGAAGGCTGCCGTTCAAAAGATAAGTTTGCCGCCGCGTCGTGAATGCGCAGCGTCGGATTTTGCGATTGGATATACGCTATCCAAGGCGCGCGGCGACCTCTCCCTCTTACCGCTCCAGCCGCGTGATCGACAGCACGTCCCCGGCGCGGATCTGAATCGCGCCGGATTCGGTTTGCAGGGAGAAATTTCCGGAGGCTTCGTCTTTTAAGAGGATGCGCCCTTCGAGCGGAAAGAGCCGGCCGGTCTCGGGCCGGAGCGTGACCTTGACCTTGTCGCCGACCATGAGGGCCCGCAGGGTTTCGGCCAGGGATTGAAACAGCGCCATCGTCGTCTCGTTGTGAGTGCTACCGCCCGCTCATTTCCCCAGCGCCCGCGCCAGCGTCGCCGTGTCGGTGAACGCGCGCAGGCGCTGGAGGTAGCCGTCGTTGATCGTCCACACGTGCGCGAACGCGACGTCCACGGGCGCGCCGGTTTTCCGCGCCTTGCCCTGCGTGCGGCCGAGCGCTACGACTTGGTCGCCGTCCGCGATGAGCTCGTCGACGCGAAAATGGACGTCGAAGGCGCCGTAGAAGGTCGTCAGAAACCGCTCGATCAGATCCCGGAACCCTTCGAAGTGACCGCAACCGAGCACCGCCGGCATGCCTTCGGGCAGGTCGTAGACGATGTGCGGCGATTGGATGCCGAACAGCGCTTCGCGGTGTCCCGGGGCCGTCGCCTCGTAGAAGGCGCGGACGAGCTTTTCGCTTTCTTCCATAAGCGATCCTCCAAGCGCGACGGTTTGTGCCGGAGCCGGCAGCCGTTTTGCGCGAACGAAACCCTCACCCCATCCCTCTTCCTTCGTAAGAGAGAGGTGCGCCCTGAATGAAGCTTATCCCCTTTGGGAATTCCTACAAGGCGAGAAGCGCGGGCGTTATCGCGGTCACTCGACCCGGTTCCAGACCTGGCTGCGTCCGAGAACGGAGAAGCCGATGAAGCCGCGCACGTCGAGCTTCTTGCCGCCGTCGGCGAGCTTCATCCGGGCGCGGTAAATCTTGCCGCTGCGCGGATCGAGAATCTCGCCGCCCCGATACTCGTCGCCCTGCTTGGTCAGGCCCCACATGAAATTCAGGCCGACGACCGGCTTATTTTTCCGCTCGCCTTCGCAGTAGACGCATTTCGGGTTGGGGTCTTCGTCGGGATCGGGAAAAATTTTCTCGATCCATCCCTGGTATTGCCCCGCGACCTGCTCGATGCGGATCAGCCCGCCGGGCTTGCCGGACTTGTCGTCGATCGTCATCCACTTTCCCACCGGCGAGGAAAAATCGGCCGCGCGGAGAGGAGCGGAAAAGGCCAGGAAAAATAGTTGAAGAAATAAAGCGAATGCTTTCATGGCGCGCGACTCCCGGAGCGGAAACAATGACGAAAAAACGTCCGGAGTTTTTTTGGCTTTTCAGATCAGCGGGCGGTTTGATAAATGACGGGACGGTAGCGTGGCGCCGGTATGGGCTTGCCGGCCTGCCGAGCGCTTTCGAGCCAAGCCTTTTTTGCCGTTTCCAACTCTCTCAGGGCCTCTTCGGGCGTGGCGCCGAAGGCCGAGCAGGCTTCAAGGTCGGGGATGTCGGCGATATAGCCGCCGTCCTCTTCGCTGTAAAAAATGTTGATGTGATAATCGCTCACTCGTCCTCCAGCTTCAGGTTGTATCGCTCGATCAGCCTGAGAAACTGCCGGATCTGATACGGCTTGGTTTGCCCTTTAACCTCTTGCAGGTTCACCAGCTCCGAGATTCCCGGGTGGCCGAAAACATGATGACTTCCGGCCACGCGTAAAAGGTTGAAACCAAACCCCTCTACTAAACCTATCATGTCGTTGAAAGCGACGTTGTGCAAGGCCCCTTGCGAGAGGCGTTTGAGAAGGCGTCGCTTGTTCATCAGATTTACGTCGCAAGGATTGTAAGCGATTTATCGTCGGCCTGACAAGACGAACGGAAGTGGCGAGCGATGCTGTCGCGTCCACGGCGACCTGGCTCTCTACCTGCCTTCCTGCTTCTCGGCCATGTGCTCGGCCCAGCCGCGCCAGGCTGCGGAGAGCTGCGGCACCGCGAGCAGCTTCGGGATCTCGCTGCGGTCGCGCGTATAGATGCGAAAGACGTCTCTGATCGTCACGGTGTGCGGCGGCTGCTCCAGGACGCGGATCGCGTCGCCCATGCCGAGCTCGCCCTCGCGGACGATGCGGAGGTAGGCGCCGGGGCGAAGCGCCTCGGTGAAGCGGCGGATGAAATGCTGGTCGTCCATGCGCGCGCCCAAGCGCCAGCACGGGATGCGCGGCTCGGAGACTTCCAAAACGACACCGCCGACCTGCCAGCGCTCGCCGACGAGCGCGGCGTTGACGTCGATCCCCTCGGTCGTGAGGTTCTCGCCGAAGCCGCCGTAGGGGATCGCGCGCGCTTCCTCGCGCTCCCACCAGCGCAGGTCTTCGAGCGCGTAGGCGTAGACCGCCTTATCGGGTCCGCCGTGCGCCTTGCGGTCCGCCTGGTCGTCGCCGGCGAGGTTGACGCCGCGCGCCGCGACGCGGCCCTCGACGGGCGATTTCCAGATCGCGCTCTTGACCGGCTTGCCGTTGAACTGGAACGCGCGCGGCCGGCCGACGTTGACCGAGACGATTCGCGCGGCGGTATCGGAAATCATCTTGAAATCCTCCGTGGGAGGCGCCGGTCGAGCGAGGCCGGATCACGGCTGCCCCGCCGTCGGCGATATTGGATAGTGTAAGCCTAGCACCGCCGCGCCGCCGCCGGAACCCTCCGGCCGGCGCGCGCCGCTCCATCGCGGGTCAGCGGATTTTGTTCCGGATCGGCGGGATGGATTTGAGATAGTCGGCGATCGCCAGCGCATCCTCGCGCTTCATGCGCTTGTAGCCCGCCTCGACGACCTCGGCCATGAGCCCTTGAACGTCGTCGAGGTCCGGTTTAGTCCCCGATAGGAGCAGGTCAGCGATGTCGTTGCGGCTCCACGTTCCGATGCCGGTATCCTTATCGGGAGTGATGTTCGGGACCTCTTTACCCAACGGCCCGCTCGCCGCCCCCGCAAGGTAGAGCGAGCGGTCGGGTACGCCCATGAAATTTCGCGGCGTGTGGCAATCGACGCAGAGCGCCACGTGCTCGACCAGGTAGCGGCCGCGCGCAACCCCGCTCGCCGGGCCCCTGGCCGGCGCGTCGAAAAAACGGCTGAAGAAGCGAAACCAGACGAACGTGCCGCCGGCGCGGTAAAAGGGCGCGAAGGTTTGCAGCGCGGGAGTTTGCTTCGGCAGCGGCTTCAAGGTCCTCAAGTAAGCGATGAGGTCGCCGACATCCTCTTCCGACATGCCCGAGTAAGCCTCGTAGGGCATGACCGGGAGAAGCTTCGCGCCGTCCGGCCGGATTCCCCTGGTGAGCGCGTCGCGAATCTGCCGGTCCGACCAATTGCCGAGACCCGTCGTTTTGTCCGCGGTGAGATTCGTCGAGTACAGCTTCGCCATCGGGATGGGAAACTCGCGCGCTCCCGCGTTCGGCGTCCCGTTCGGGATCGTGTGGCAGCCGCAGCCGCCGGCCAGCGAGAAGATATATTGTCCTCGCTCGGCATCGCCGCGCGTCTGCGGCGCGGCCGCGGCGGCGGTCGGCGCCGCGCCGAGGCCGATCGCCCCGGCCAGGCACAGGGCGGACACGAGTGATTTGCCAAGCTTCATTCCTTTTCACTTCCCCTCCGGCCGTTCTGCGGCCTCCGTCCTGTTTGACCGGAACGAGCGGAATAAAATTCCCCGCGCCAAACAAAAAATAGCGCTGGAGCGTTCAGCGTCAAGCTTTCCAACCTTCCCGCGATTGGCTATATGGAAGCGATGTCTTCCGCCTCGACGCTGCCGGAACTCCTGCGCCAGCGCGCGGCTGCGCATCCCGAGAGGCTGCTCATAATCCACGGCGCGCGGCGCATGACCTACGGCGAGCTCGCCGACGCCGCCGCGCGCGCCGCCGGCGGCTTCGCGCGCCTCGGCGTCGCCAAGGGCGACAAGGTCGCGCTGCTGCTGAATAACCGCCCCGAGTTTCTCGCCGCGGTCTTCGCCGCGGCGGAGATCGGCGCGGTTTTCGTCCCGGTCAACACCGCGTTCGCCGCGGACGAGGTCGGCTATGTGCTCGATCATTCCGAGGCCAAATATCTGCTCACGAGTGCGGAGCATCTGCCGCTCGTCGCCAAGGCACGGGCAAACGCGCCCCGTCTTGAGCGCGTGATCGCGATCGGCGCCGAGACGGGCGGCGGCTGTCTCGGCTGGGAGGAATTTCTCCGCGGCAGCGCCGCTCCCGAGATAGATATCCGCCCCGACGATCTCGCCTCGATCACCTACACCTCCGGCACGACGGACCGGCCGAAGGGCGTGATGCTCACGCAATTCGCCTATGCCTTCGCGCCCGGCGCGCGCGCCCGCGCGCTCGGCTGGACCGAGCGCGACCGCGCGCTCGTGCTGATGCCGCTCTTTCACGTGAACGCGCTGTGCCACATGGCGCTCGCGATGCTGTCGGTCGGCGGCAGCATGGTGCTGACGGATAAGTTCAGCGCGTCGCGCTTCTGGGACGAGGTGCGGGAATGCGGCGCGACGACTTCGAGCCTCATGCGCACGATCCCGACGATTCTCTTGAGCCTGCCGGAGAAGCCCGACGACGCCGACAACCCGCTGCGCCTCGCGGTCGCGCTGCTGCCGCCCGAGCAGCACGTGAGATTCGAGGAGCGCTTCGGCCTCGTCGCGTGCGGCTCGTACAGCCTGACCGAAGATATTCTCAGCGTCCTCGGGCCGCCGGATAAATCGGCGCGCAAGCTCGGGAGCTGCGGCCTCCCCGCGGCGCCCGACGTGCATCGGATAAAAATTATCGGCGACGACGGCGCCGAGCTCACGCGCGGCAAGCTCGGCGAGATCGTCAAGCAAAGCCCCGCGATCATGCAGGGCTATTACAAGAATCCCGCGGCGACCGCCGCGGCGATCGAGGACGGCTGGCTCCATACCGGCGATTTGGGCTATGTCGATGAAGACGGCTTTCTCTTCTTCGTCGACCGCAAAAAAGACATGATTAAGCGCGGCGACGAGAACATCTCGGCCGAGGAGGTCGAGCGCGTGCTGAATTCCCATCCCGAAGTCGCCGAGTCTGCGGTCTTCGGCGTGCCGGATCCGATCCGGCAGGAGGAATTGAAGGCCTGCGTCGTGCTCAAGCCGCGCGCCAACGATGTCGGGGCGGATGCGATCTGGTCGCACTGCGCCGAGCGACTCGCGGCGTTCAAGGTGCCGCGCTACATCGAATTCGTCGCCGAGCTGCCCAAGACGCCGAGCTCGAAGGTGCAGAAGCACCTCCTGCGCGGCGCCGGCGGGGGGATAGTCTTCGACCGCTCCGCGCGCCAGAATAGGAGGTGATGGCCGGGAAAGTGTTCGTCGGCACGAGCGGCTGGAACTACAAGCACTGGATGAACGGCGCGTTCTATCCCAAGGGCTTGCCGCAGAGCGAATGGCTCGCATTCTACGCCGCGCGCTTCGCCACCGTCGAGATCAACAACAGCTTTTACCGCCTGCCGCCGCCGGAAACTTTCGCCGCCTGGGCGAAGCGCGCGCCGGCCGATTTTATTTACGCCGTCAAGGCGAGCCGCTTCATCACCCACATCAAGCGCCTGAAAGATCCCGAGGAGAGCGTCAAGCTCTTTCTCAAAAACTCCGCCAAGCTGGGAAAGAAATTGGGGCCGATTCTCTTTCAGCTGCCGCCGCGGATGAAGGCCGATCTTGGCCGCCTCGAAGGACTCCGGCGGGCTCTCAGCCGCCGCAGGGGATTAAAGGTCGTGCTGGAGTTCCGCGACGAGAGCTGGCTAACGAAAGAGGTTTACGACGCCGTCGAGCGCGCCGGCTGGACGGTCTGCCTCGCGGACTGGCGCGACCTGCCGCGCGATATCCCGGCGCTGGGGCCCTTCTGCTACATCCGCCGGCACGGCACGACCGCGCAGTACGCCTCGCTTTACAGCGACGCGCAGGTGAAAGCCGACGCCGAGTTCGCGTCGCGCGTCGCGCGCGGGGGGCGGGACGTCTATGTCTACTACAACAACGACGCCCACGGCTTCGCGCTCAAGAACGCCTTCACGATGATCGAGGCGATCGACCCCAAATACCTCGCCCGGGCGAAAAAAAGCTTGAATTTTCCGCCGCTATCTTTTGACAACGCATAGCCCGAATGTTATAGCAAAACTTTCCTCGGGGAGGGCTTTTCTTGGCTTGGTTTGGCCGCGGCGAACGAACGAAATCGCCGCTGTTCGAAGACCGTCCCAATCTGATCGCCGAGCCGCCGCGCGAGGAAGATATCGTCGCGGAGCCGGCGGCTGACTTGGCCGCCCATTTTTTTAAGGGCAGCCGGATGACGGGAAAGCTGCTCGTGATCGGCACGGCCGAGATCGACGGCAACGTCAGCGGCGACATTCTTTGCCGCGGCGGCACGCTCACGGTCGGCGACGGCGCGGAGATTCGCGCCAACATCGCGGGCGACGTCATCGTGATTCGCGGCACCGTCGAAGGCGACGTCGCCGCGAAGGAAAAAGTGGAATTGGACGCTCCGGCGCGGCTTACGGGCAATATCGCCGCGCCGCGGCTGGTCGTCTCCGAGGGCGTGATTTTCGATGGCGATTGTGCAATGGACAGCGCCAAAAAGCGGCGCGAGGTCCCGGTCGCGCCGGGTTCAGAGGGCGAGGCGCCGGAGCTGGTGACAGTGGAGAAGTAGCTTCGACCGCCGCTCGCATTCCCCGCAATCCACGCTCATTTCAACCGCTTCGTGATCGGGTCCGCGCCCGGTCCGAGTCGGGGGCGTATATACATTAGAAGTCCGTTAGGCATGGAAAACGCAATACCAAACGCGATTCAAGTCCTGTTTCAGATCGTCGTCCTGCTCCTCCTGTGGGCGATCCTCAACAAGATCCTGTTCAAGCCGTTTCTGCGACTCGTCGAGGAGCGCGAGAAGCGCACCGAGGGGCTCAAGGCCGCCGCCGCGGCGCTGACCGCCGAGGCGGAGCGGCTCCGCGCCGACTACGAGAGCGCGATCCGCCAGGCGAACGACGAGGGCGCCGCGGCGAAAGACGCGCTCCTCGAAGAGGCGCGCCGGACGCGCGAGCAGCTGCTCGCCGAGTCGCGCGCCCAGGCGGCGGAGCGGATCGCCGCGGTGCGCGAGGAAATCAAAAAGGAAATGGATCAGGGGCGCGCCCAGGCGCTCAAAGAAGCCGAAGAGATCGCACGCCAGATGGCCGAGAAGGTCCTCGGGAGGAAAGTCGGATGAGGCGGCTGCTCGTATCGCTCGCAACGCTGCTCTTGTCCGCGCCGGCGTTCGCCTCCGAGGCCGAGGAGCACCACGCCTCGGCCGGAGAGCTCATTTTTCCCGCTATCAACTTATTCCTGTTTTTGTTTCTCATCTACAAATTCGGGCTGCCTCTCGTCCGTGATTATTTCAAGAACCGCCGCGCGACGATCGCCGCGGCGATCAACGAGGCCGAGGAGGCGAGGCGCCGCGCCGAGGCGCTGCTGGCGGACTTTCGCAGCCGGCTCGCGCGCCTGGGCGACGAGCTGCGCCGGATTCGCGAAGAGCTCAGCGCCGACGGCGAGCGCGCGAAGGCGAAGCTTTTGGAGGAGGCGGCGGAAACGGCGCGGCGCATCAAGTCCGACGCCGACTTTCTCGGGGAGCAGGAAGTACGGCTCGCGCGCCAGGAGCTTCGGAAAGAGATCGTCGAGCGCGCCGCGGGGACCGCGGAGCGGCTCGTGCGCGAGAACCTCACGCCGGCCGACCAGAAGCGCATGGTCGGCGAATTCTTGAGCGAAGTGGAAGCGGCGCGATGATCCAGGGAAGCTTGAGCCGCCGCTACGCCAAGGCGATGTTCCAGCTCGCTGTGGCGGAAAAAAAAGAGGAGGCGGTCGCGGCCGAGTTCATCCGCTTCGCGGACGTCCTCGCTCAGCCCGAGCTGAACCACGTGCTCAACAACCCCGGATTCGCGACGCACAGCCGGAAAAACATCGTCGTCCAGATCGCGCGCGCGCTCGAATTGTCCCTGCTCGCGACGCATTTTCTCGAGCTGCTCATCGATAACGACCGCCTGAGCTTTTTCATCGACATTGTCGCGCGCTACCGGAGAATGCTCGACGAGAAAAAGGGCCAGGCGGAGGCGCGCGTCGTTGCGGCGAACCCGCTCGACGAGAGCGATCTCCAGCGGCTGCGCGAGACGCTGGAAAAAATCTCCGGAAAAAAGATCATCGTGCAGCAGGAGAGCGACCCGTCGCTCATCGGCGGGGTCGTCGTCCAGCTCGAGGGCAAAATCTACGACGGCAGCGTGCGCGCGCAGCTCGAGAAAATGAAAAAGCAGGTCGAGGAAAGCTATTAGCGGAGGCCAACATGCAAATCGGCACGGCGGAAATCAGCCGGATCATCAAGGAGCAGATCGAGAACTACGACAAGGCGGTCGAAGTCCTGGAGGTCGGCACGGTCATCTCGACCGGCGACGGCATCGCGCGCATCTACGGCCTCGATAAGGCGGCGGCCGGCGAGCTGCTGGAGTTTCCCCACAATATTTACGGCCTCGCCCTGAACCTCGAAGAGGACAACGTCGGCGCCGCGCTCTTCGGCGAGACCCACATGGTCAAGGAAGGCGACACCGTGAAGCGCACCGGCCGGATCGCCGAGGTTCCGGTCGGCAAGGCGCTCGTCGGCCGCGTCGTCAACGCGCTCGGCGAGCCGATCGACGGCCGCGGGCCGATCGATACCAAGGAGCGCCGCCGCATCGAGATCAAGGCCCCGGGCATCGTCGCGCGCCAGCCGGTCAAGGAGCCGCTGCAGACCGGCCTCAAGGCGATCGACGCGATGATCCCGATCGGCCGCGGGCAGCGCGAGCTGATCATCGGCGACCGCCAGACGGGCAAGACCGCGGTCGCGATCGACACGATCATCAATCAAAAGGGCGGCAACGTCACGTGCATCTACGTCGCGATCGGCCAGAAGCGCTCGACGGTCGCGCAGGTGGTCGACAAGCTGCGCGAGTTCGGCGCGATGGACTACACGATCATCGTCGCGGCGACCGCCTCCGAGTCGGCGCCGCTGCAGTATATCGCGCCGTACAGCGGCTGCACGATGGGCGAATACATCCGCGACAACGGCGGCCACGCGCTGCTCGTTTACGACGATCTCTCGAAGCACGCGGTCGCCTACCGCCAGCTCTCGCTGCTGCTGCGCCGGCCGCCGGGCCGCGAGGCGTATCCCGGCGACGTCTTCTACCTCCACTCGCGTTTACTGGAGCGCGCCGCCAAGATGTCGGACGCGCGCGGCGGCGGCTCGCTGACGGCGCTGCCGATCATCGAGACGCAGGCGGGCGACGTCTCGGCGTATATCCCGACCAACGTCATCTCGATCACCGACGGGCAGATTTTTCTGGAAAGCGATCTTTTCTATTCCGGCGTGCGCCCCGCGATCAACGTCGGCATCTCGGTCTCGCGCGTCGGCGGCAACGCCCAGATCAAGGCGATGAAGCAGGTCGCCGGGACGCTGCGGTTGGAACTCGCGCAATACCGCGAGATGGCGGCGTTCGCGCAGTTCGGCTCCGACTTGGATCAGGCGACGCAGCGGCAGCTCAGCCGCGGTAGCCGCCTCGTCGAGCTGCTCAAACAGGGGCAGTACGAGCCGCTGCCGGTTGAGAAGCAGATCCTCATCATCTTCGCCGGGACGAACGGCTTCGTCGACGATCTGCCGGCGACCGCGCTCAAGAAATACGAGCAGGAGCTTTATTCCTTCGTCGAGTCGCGCCACCCGCAGCTCTTCGCGGATATCTTGAAGAAGCGCGAGCTCGACAACGAGCTGCGCGAGCGGATCAAAAAAACGCTGGAGGATTTCAAGGGACATTTCAAAGCGTAAACCATGGCGACGCTCAAGGCGATAAGAAAGCGCATCGGCTCGATCCGCAACACGCAGCAGATCACCAAGGCGATGAAGATGGTGGCGGCGGCGAAGCTGCGCCGCGCGCAGGAGGCGGCGGTCGAGGCGCGCCCCTACGCCGAAAAAATGTCGGAGTTGTTCAAGAATCTCGTCGCGCGCGTATCGCGCGAGGCGCACCCGCTGCTCGGGCTGCGCGACGAGAAGAGAATCGATCTCATCCTGCTCACCTCCGACCGCGGCCTCTGCGGCGGCTACAACGCGAATCTTATCCGCGCGACCGAGGCGTTCATCCGGCGCGAAGGCGGCGGCAAGGAGATCAACCTCGTGCTCGTCGGGCGCAAGGGCGCCGACTATTTCCGCCGCCGCAGCGCGACGATCGCGGACCGCTATATCAATTTCCTCGCGCGCGCCGCCGACGAACTGGCGGGCGAGGTCGCCGAGAAGGCGATCGGGCGCTTCATCCGCGGCGAGACCGATGCGGTCTATCTCGTCTACAGCCGCTTTCGCTCGGCGCTCTCGCAGGTGCCGACGGTCGAGAAGCTCCTGCCCGTGTCGCTGCCCGAGGAGCAGAAGCCCGAGCAGATGACGGAGTATCTGATCGAGCCCAACGTCGCGGCGCTGCTGGCGGGACTCTTGCCGCGCGTGGTTCAGGTCGCGATCTACCGCGCGCTGCTCGAAGCCGCGGCGAGCGAGCACGGCGCGCGCATGACGGCGATGGATTCGGCGACGTCGAACGCGTCGAAGATGATGGGCAGCCTCACGCTGCAGATGAACCGCGCGCGCCAGGCGTCGATCACGCGCGAGCTGATGGAGATCGTCGGCACGGCCGAGGCGTTGAAGTAGTTTTAGTAGATTCCGGAGGTTTTGAAGCATGGCGAATAATACCGGCAAGATCACCCAGGTCCTGGGCGCCGTCGTCGACGTGGAGTTTTCCGACGACGCGCTGCCGCCGATTTACGAGGCGCTCAAGGTGAGCAATCCGGCGATCAGCGATCAGCCGTGGAATCTCGTCCTCGAAGTCGCGCAGCACCTGGGCGAGAACACCGTGCGCTGCGTCGCGATGGATTCGACCGAAGGGCTCGTGCGCGGCATCGACGTGATGGACACCGGCACGGGCATCACGGTGCCGGTCGGCGAGGCGACGCTCGGGCGCGTGCTCAACGTCATCGGCGAGCCGGTCGACGAGCTGGGGCCGGTCAAGGCGGCGAAGAGCTATCCGATCCACCGCCCGACGCCGGAGTTCGTCGATCAGGAGACCAAGGTCCAGGCGCTCGAGACCGGCATCAAGGTCGTCGACCTGCTCGCGCCCTACGCGCGCGGCGGAAAGATCGGCCTGTTCGGCGGCGCGGGCGTCGGCAAGACCGTCATTCTGATGGAGCTCATCAACAACGTCGCGATGAAGCACGGCGGCTATTCCGTCTTCGGCGGCGTCGGCGAGCGCACGCGCGAGGGCAACGACCTCTGGCTCGAAATGAAGGAGTCGGGCGTCATCAACAAGGCCGCGCTCGTCTACGGGCAGATGAACGAGCCGCCCGGCGCCCGCGCGCGCGTCGCGCTGACGGCGCTCACGCTCGCGGAATATTTCCGCGACGACGAGGGCCGCGACGTGCTGCTGTTCCTGGACAACATCTTCCGCTTCACGCAGGCGAACTCAGAGGTCTCGACGCTGCTCGGCCGCATGCCGTCGGCGGTCGGCTACCAGCCGACGCTCTCGACCGACTTGGGCGAGCTCCAGGAGCGCATCACCTCGACGCGCAAGGGCTCGATCACGTCGGTCCAGGCGATCTACGTTCCCGCCGACGACTTGACCGACCCGGCGCCGGCGACGACCTTCGCGCACCTCGACGCGACGACGGTTCTCTCGCGCCAGATCGCCGAGCTCGGCATCTATCCCGCGGTCGATCCGCTGGATTCGACTTCGCGCATCCTCGATCCGCACGTCGTCGGCGCGGAGCACTACGACGTCGCACGCCAGGTGCAGGTGATTTTGCAGCGGTATAAGGATTTGCAGGACATCATCGCGATTCTCGGCATGGACGAGCTTAGCGAGGACGACAAGCTCACCGTCGCCCGCGCGCGCAAGATCCAGCGCTTTCTCTCACAGCCGTTCCACGTCGCCGAGGCGTTCACCGGCTCGCCGGGCGTTTACGTCGAGTTGAAGGACACGATCCGCGGCTTCAAGGAAGTCGTCGACGGCAAGCACGACGACATCCCGGAGCAGGCGTTCTACATGGTGGGCACGATCGAGCAGGCGGTGGAGAAGGCCAAGAAGCTGGCGGCTTCTTAGCGCAATGTTGAATTTTGAATGTTGAGTTTTGAATTGAATTCAAAATTCAAAATTAAGAATTCATAATTATTTGAAGCATGGCTGACAAAATCCAACTTCGCATCGTCACCCCGACGCGCCTCGTCGTCGACGAAGAGGTCGACGAGGTCACGGCGCCCGGCGTGCTCGGGCAGTTCGGCGTGCTGCCGAATCACATCGCTTTCCTCACGCTGCTCCAGCCCGGCGAGTTGTTTTATAAACAGGGCGGGCGCGTGACGCGCCTCGCGATCGCCGGCGGCTACGCCGAGGTGCTCGACAACGTGATGACGGTCCTCGCCGACGCCGCCGAGTTCGCCGGCGAGATCGACGTCGCGCGCGCGGAGCGCGCCAAGGAGCGGGCGGAAAACAACATCGCGGGTCTGAACGTCGACGACCGTGAGTTCGCGATTTGCGAAGCGGCGCTGGCGCGCGCGCTGGCGCGCATACAGGTTGCAAGCCGGGAAGCGAGAGGCTAACAAATTATCATGGCCAATCCCGAGTTGAAGCCCAAGCGGCAGATGTGGAGCAAGCTCTTCTCCTACGATTACTGGATGGAGAGCACCGGCATCCCGATCCACCGCGGTTACTTTATCCAGGATCTCAGGACGGTCGAGCTCGGCTGGTGGGAAGAGCGCCAGTGCATGAGCGCCTTCATCCAGCTCGCCGGCCAGGAGGGCGTCACCTCGGCGCGCGTGAGCGAGATCCCGCCCGGCGGCACGACCAAGCCGTTCAAGTTCGCCCTCGACGAGGTCGTCTACGTCGTCTCCGGCCGCGGCGTCACCAACATCTGGTACGACAACAGCGCGAAGAAGAGCTTCGAGTGGCAGCAGCACAGCATGTTCCTCGTGCCGCGCGGCACGCACCATCAATTCAGCAACATGCAGGGCGACAAGCCGGTCCGGCTGCTCCATTACAGCTACCTGCCGCTCGCGCTCTCGGCGGTCTCCGACCCGGAATTTTTCTTCAACAGCCCGTACGAGAGCCCGAACGAGCTCGCCGAGCACGAGACCTATTACTCGGAAGCGAAGGCGGTCCATCTGCCCGAAGGCGCCGACCCGAAAGGCCGGCGCATCTACTGGTACGGGAACTTCTTCCCCGACATGCGGGCGTGGGACAAGCTCGACGCGAACGCGCGGCGCGGCGCCGGCGGCAGAAGCGTCTACATCCTCTTTCCCAACTGCGAAGTCTTCGCGCACATGTCGGTGTTCGACGCGCGCACCTATAAGAAAGCTCACCGCCACGGCCCGGGGCGTGTGATCGTGATCCCGGCCGGCGAGGGCTACTCGATCATGTGGGAAGAGGGTAAGGAAAAAGTCGTCGTGCCGTGGCACGAGTGCAGCATGTTCGTGCCGCCGAACAAATGGTACCACCAGCACTTCAACGCCGGCGGCACGCCCGCGCGCTATCTCGCGCTCCATTCGCCGATGCAGTTCTACGGCCACGCGGAGAAGGTCGAGGACCGCGCCAAGGACCAGATCGAGTATCCCGACGAAGACCCGTTCGTCCGCAAGAAATTCGAGGAGGAGCTCGGCAAGCGCGGGCTCACCTCGCTCATGCCCGCCGAAGCGTACACTAAGCGAGACTTCGAGTGGTCGAAGGCGATGGGGAAACAATGACCCTCACCCCGGCCCTCTCCCAGAGGGAGAGGGAGACAACACAACATGCGAGCGCCCGAGAGCCGACTTTACTTCCTCTCCCTTCGAGGGAGAGGATCGAGGTGAGGGTGAACGGCGCAACCGGACTCGAAACCCGAAACTAGAAACCCGGAACTATTTTCTATGCACGACCTCGACGAAGACCACGAGCATTTCGAGATACCGCCCGACGCTATAGTCGAAGATATCGAAGGTTTGGAGATGTTCACGCTGAAGAGCGTGGGCATCGACATCGGCTCTTCGACCTCGCATCTCGTTTTCTCCCAGCTGACGCTCAGGCGCGAGGGCGCGTCACTCTCCGGCCGCTTCAAGGTCACCGACCGGCGCGTCATCTTCCGCTCGAACATCATGCTGACGCCCTACCTCTCGGGCACGTCGATTGACGTCGAGAAGGTCAAGCGCTTCATCGAGGACGCTTATCATAAGGCGGGACTCCGGCCGGACGAGATCGACACCGGCGCGGTGATCATCACCGGCGAGGCGCTGAAGAAGGAAAACGCGCAGCCGATCGTCGAATACTTCGCGAAATTCTCCGGCAAATTCATCTGCGCCGCCGCCGGGCACAACCACGAGGCGCTGCTCGCCGCCTACGGCTGCGGCGCCGTCGATCTCTCGAAGACCGAGCAGAAGACGGTGCTCAACGTCGACATGGGCGGCGGTACGACGAAGTTCTCGCTGGTCGAGAACGGCGCGGTGACGCAGACCGCCTCGATCAACATCGGCGCGCGGCTCATCGCTTTCGACGAGAAAGATACCATCACGCGCATCGAGGATGCGGGGCACATTCTCATGGGCGAGCTCGGCCACAAGGTCGCGCTCGGAAAGAAAATCACGGCCAAGCAGAAGGAAGAGTTCGCCGGACTGATGGCGAAGGTCCTCGCCGAATTGATCGAAGGCGAGCCGAAGACGCCGCTCGCCAAGCAGCTTATGGTGACGCCGACGTTCACGCACTACCGCGGCCTCCAGCAGATCGACCACATCGTGTTTTCCGGCGGCGTCTCGGAGCACGTCTACGACCGGGACAGCAACTCCTACGGCGACGTCGGGCCGATCCTCGGCAAGCACATGCGCGAGTACCTGAAGACGCTGACGAAGAAAGACCTCGTGCGCGAGGTCGCCGAAGGCATCCGCGCGACCGTCATCGGCGCCGGCGAATACACGGTCCAGGCGAGCGGCAACACGAGCTATATATCGGATGCTGGCGTGCTGCCGGTGCACGGGCTCAAGGTCATCCGCGCGACGCTCAAAGAGGACCGCCCGGCGCTCGCGGCGCTCAAGCAGGCGCTGGCGAAGTTCGACCTCGCGTCGTGGGGCGAGGGCCTCGCGCTGTCGCTCTCGCTCGAAGGCGCGCTGGACTATAAGACGATTCGCGCGATCGCCGAAGGCGTCGCGTCGGTTTGCGCGGCGACGGCCGGCGAGCGCGCGCCGCTCTACCTTGCGCTCGACCTCGACGTGGCGAAATCGCTCGGCGGCATTCTCAAAGAAGAGCTCAAGTTCGATCGCGAGATCATCGCGATCGACGGCATCGAGGTCGGCGACCTCGACTACATCGACATCGGCGAGCCGATGGGCATCACCGAAGTCATTCCCGTGACGGTAAAATCGCTGATGTTTCCCGGCACCAAGCTCGACTGATAAGGAGAACGACCATGGCAGAGAAAAAACCCTTCAAGCCCCAGCGCCAGATGTGGAGCAAGAAATTCACCTACGACTACTGGATGGAATCGACCGGCGTGCCGATCATCACCGGCTTTTTCATCGACGACCTGCGCACGGCGAAGCTCGGCTGGTGGGAAGAGCGCCAGGTCAACACCGCTTTCATTCAATTGTTGGGGCAGGAGGGCGTCAGCTCGACGCGCCTGAGCGAGGTGCCGGCCGGCGAGACGACCAAGCCGCTCAAGTTCGCGCTCGACGAAGTCGTCTACGTCATCGACGGCCGCGGCCTCACCACCGTTTGGTACGAAGGCAGCGCGCAGAAGAAGAGCTTCGAGTGGCAGCAGCACAGCATGTTTTTGATCCCGCACGGCATGCACCACACCTTCAGCAACATGCAGGGCGACAAGCCGGTGCGCCTGCTGCACTACAGCTACCTGCCGCTCGGCCTCTCGGCGGTGCCGGACCCGGATTATTTCTTCAACAACCCGCGCTCGACGCCGGACGACATGAGCGAGCAGCAGGAGTATTACTCCGAGGCGAAGATGGTCAACATGGACCAGGTCGACGAGGCGCTCGGGCTCCGCTATTACTGGTACGGCAACTTTTTCCCGGACATGAAGGCGTGGTCGAAGCTCGACGCTAACGAGCGCCGCGGCGCCGGCGGCAAAAGCGTCTACATCCAGTTCCCCAACTCCGAGGTTTCGGCGCACATGTCGGTGTTCTCGCCGCTGACCTATAAAAAAGCCCATCGCCACGGCCCGGGCCGCGCGATCGTCATTCCCGCCGGCGAGGGTTACTCGATCATGTGGGAGGAAGGCAAAGAGAAGATCGTCTGCCCGTGGCACGAGTGCAGCATGCTCGTGCCGCCGAACAAGTGGTTCCACCAGCACTTCAACGCCGGCGGGGGCCCGGCGCGCTACTTGGCGCTCCATCCGCCGATGCAGTTCCACGGCCACGCCGAGAAGATCGAGGACCGCGCCAAGGATCAGATCGAATATCCGGACGAGGATCCGTTCATCCGGAAAAAGTTCGATGAAGAGCTGGCCAAGCGCGGAGTCAAGTCGATCATGCCCGCCGAAGCCTTCACGAACCGCGACTACGAGTGGTCGAAGAGCATGGGGAAGCAATAACCTCACCCCAGCCCTCTCCCAGAGGGGGAGGGAGCGCTTGGAGCCGCCCATTTTAGAAACCGAGATTTCCTCCTCTCCCTTTTAGGGAGAGGATCGAGGTGAGGGTAAACGCCGCCTGTATGGCCGAATACTTCGCGCTGCAGGCGGCGTTTTTTTTCGCCACCTCCCACATCCTGATCCGCCGGGGATTGGTGACGTCGAACGCCGTCACCGGCTCGTTCGTCTCGCTCGGCATGACGGCGCTCATCCTGGCGACCGCGGCTTATTTTACGACGCCCGCCGGCGCGTTCTGGCAGCCGGCGGTCTTTTATTTTCTCGCGGCCGGCATCTTCGCGCCGGGCATCGGCCGCACGCTCACCTACGTCGGCATCGAGAGGATCGGTGTCGCGCGCTCGGTGCCGATCTCGAACGCCTCGCCGATGTTCGCCTCGATCTTCGCCGTCTTTTTATTGGGGGAGAACTGGAAGCCGCAGAATTTCCTCGGTACGGTGCTCGTCATCGCCGGGATCGCGATCCTCTCGGCCTCGCGCGGCGGCAAGAGCGAATGGCGTCGCGCGGATATTATCTTTCCGGTGATCGCCGCGCTTGCCTTCGGCATCTCGACTAATCTTCGCAAGGTTGGATTGACGGCGATCAACCGGCCGTTCATGGCGGCGGCGTTCACGGCGGCGACGGCGTTTCTCTTTTCCGCGTCGCTGCTCGCGTCCCAAGGCGGGACGAAGGCGCTCAAGCTCAAGCGCTCGAACGCGCCGTGGTTCTTCGCCGCGGGCCTAGCGAACACCTCGGCAACGCTGTCGGTCTTTCACGCGCTCAGCTACGGCGACGTGGTCGTGGTCGAGCCGCTCACGTCGAGTAACCCGGTGTTCTCGCTCGTCATGTCGGCGTTGTTTCTGCGGGATCTCGAATCGATCACGCGCCGCGTCGTTCTCGGCGCGCTGTGTACGGTGATCGGGACGATACTCGTCGTAACACGGTAAAGACGTTTCAGGTTTCAGGGAAAAGCTCGACCCTCACCCCATCCCTCTCCCTATGGAAGAGGGCAAGGGTGAGGGTAGCACAGAAGATTTTAAGAGATTCGTCGCTGCGCTCAGAATGACATGACTTCGTCCGCGCCTTTCTGTCATGCTGAGCGAAGCGAAGCATCTCTCCGGGCAAACTTGCAACTCGAAACCTGAAACCTGAAACGTTATTTAAGCAACGGCAGCACCTTCTCGCCCAATAAATCCAGCTGCCTTAAATCCGGCACCGCGCCGCCGACGATCAGCGTCTCGAGGCCGTTGTTGAACGCGGCGCGGATCTTCTCCGCGCACGCCTCCGGCGGACCGACGACGAAGGTCTGCTCGACGTCCACTCGCACCCGGCCGTAATAGCGCGCCACATAGGCCTCGCACGCCGCGATCGCCTTCTGCTTGTCGTTGTCGATCGCCATGAAGGTGAGGCCGGCTTTGGTAATCTTATTCGGGTCGCGCCCGGCCGCTTTCGCGTAGCCGGCGACCTTCTCCCAGATCGCGGGGAACTGCGGGATCGCCGAGCTGCCGCAGATATAGCCGTCGGCGATGCGCCCGGCGCGCTTGAGCACGGCCTCGGCGCTGCCGCCGGTCCAGATCGGCGGATGCGGCTTCTGCACCGGCCGCGGCCCGACGGCCACGTTCTCCAGCTGAAAATATTTTCCCTTGTGCGTGACGCTCTCGCCGGTCCACAGCCGCTTCATGATTTGCACCAGCTCCTCGGCGCGGCTGCCGCGGTGCTCCCACGGCGCGCCGGTCGACGTGAAGTCGTTCTGGCGGCTGCCGAAGCCGATGCCTAGGGTGAAGCGCCCGTCGGAGATGAAATCGAGCGTGGCGACGCTCTTGGCGAGCAGCGCCGGCGGCCGCAGGGCCGCGAGCAGGACCGAGGTGCCGAGGCGGATCTTCGAGGTCGCCGCCGCGGCGGCGCTGAGCAGCGTCAGCGGCTCGAGGTTGTCGTAAACCACGCGGTCGAGCGCCCACATCGAGTGGAGTCCAATCTCCTCGCACTTGCGCGCGACCTGGACGACGTGACCCGGAGTGATCTCGGGCTGCGGGTTCACCATACAGAAGCCGACGTTGGGCATAAGGTTCTCTCCTTTTCTTTTCTCTAATCACAGCTCGCCGGGCGTGCGCAACGCTTGCTTGACAGCGGGCGGTGCTTCATCTAATTGACGAAACGGACCGTAACTAAGGAGGGCATTCCATGGACGCGCACGTCTTCGAATTGTCGACGCCGGACTTGACCGGCGGCCGGAGCCACATGCCGCTCTCGCGCACCGAGCTCGTCTCGGTCGGGCTCAACTACTACACGCCGGGACGGAAGAACAAGCT
>DATDFN010000128.1:0-11364 GCA_036522615.1 Binatia bacterium
GTCAACACGAACGTCGTGGTGACGGCGCTCATGGCCGGCGAGATCGACGTCGCCGGCGCGGCGGGCTCGGCGATGCGCGCGGCGACCCGCGGCGCGCCGCTGAAAGCGATCTTCTTCACGCACCAGCGCTGCACGTTCGTCTTGATGGGCGCGCCCGAGATCAAGCGCGTCCAAGACTTGAAGGGGAAGGTGATCGGCATCACCGGGCCGGGAGGCAGCACGGAGATTGCCTCGGCGATGGTGCTCGAGCATTACGGCCTCAATCCGAAAAAGGACGTGACCTATTTTTCCGCGGGCGGCGCTGAGACCTCGGTCCAGGCGATGCAGCAGGGCGTCATCCACGCGCGCGCGTTCAATCCCGACGCGGCGTTTATCTTGAAGAAGAAAGGCTTCACCGAGCTGGCCTCGCTCGCCGACATCGGCGCCTGGCCGTGGGCGGGCTACGCGACGAGCGACGCAAAGCTCGCGCAGGAGCGCGACAAGGTCAAGCGCTGGACGCGCGCCATGGTGCGCTCGCTCCAGCTCATGCTCACCAACCGCGAGGAGACGATCAGGATCGCGATGCGCGAGTTCAAGCATCCTCGCGATGTCGCCGAGAGCGCTTCGGCGGTTTCGGTGCGCGCGATCGACCCGCGCGACCCGGGCGGCGCGAGCGAGGAGTCGCTCAGAAAAAACATCGAGCTCACGATCGCCGCGCCGATGCAGCTCAAAGACCCGCCGCCGATCAACAAGGTGGTGGACTTCTCTGTGCTGAGGGAGGTGCAGAAAGAACTGGGAGTCGGGAAATAGCATCGTGTTGACCGGCCCTCTCCAAGCTGCCAGAATCCCCCGGTGTTAAAAGTCTGCGCCATCGGTTTTCTTTTATTACTACTTCCGGATATTGCCTCCGCCGAGCGCGTGAAGCTCGCGCTGCCGTCGAAGTCGCTCGGGTACCTGCCGCTCTTCGTTGCGATGAATCGCGGCTTTTTCAAAGATGAGAACATCGATCTCGAAGTCGTCCTCATGCTTCCCGACATCGCGCACAACGCGCTCTTCCAGGGCGAAATCGACTATCACGGCGCGGCGGACTCGGCGCTGAGGCTCGCCGCGAAAGGCGCGCCGATCAAGACGATCTTCTTCGGCGCGGCGCTGCCGAACTATTTTCTCATGTCGGCGCAGTCGATCCGCTCGGTCGCCGAGCTAAAAGGCAAATACGTCGGCATCAGCCGCTTCGGCGGCACGACGGATCTCGCCGCGCGCGTCGCGCTCAGCAAGAACGGCCTCGATCCGCAGCGCGATGTGGTCGTGATCATGATCGGGCTCCCGTCGACGCGCATTGCGGCGCTCATGTCCGGATCGGTCGCGGCGACCATCGCGAACCCGCCCGATAACGTGCTATTGAGGCAGAAGGGGTTCAACGAGCTCTTGTTCCTGGGCGACGCGATCGAGTTCCCGAGCAACGGTTTCGCTACGACCGAGAAAAAATTATCCAGCGAGCGCGATCAGGCAAAGCGCCTGCTGCGCGCGCTCTATCGCGGCCTCGTTTTCGCGCGCGAGAAAAGCGCCGAGACGGTCGCCATTGTTCAGCGCGAGTGGAAGTTGGATGCCGTCGTTGCTAAAGAATCTTACGCCTCGGTGCTGCGCTCGATCAGCAGGGACGGCGCGGCTAGCGAGGCGGGGTTGAAAGTGCACGCCGATATCATTCGACAAACGGAAAAGGGCATGGGCGAGATCCCGCTGAAGAAAATGATCGATTTCAGCGTCATCGAAGACGTCCGGCGCGAAGGAGCGAATAGATGACGCTGCGCCTGCTCGTTAGCGTTCTGTACTGCCTCTTCGCCGCTCACGCGTCGGCGGAGAAGATCCGCACGATCACACCGCGCGCGACGCTGAACTATCTTTCGGTGCCGGTCGCGGAGGTGAAAGGCTTTTTTCACGACGAGGGGCTGGAGAACGAGACGATCGTCATCCCGGGCTCGACCTCGATCGCCGCGCTCGTGGCGGGCGAGGTGGACTACAGCGGCGCCGGCGGCAGCGGCATGCGCGCGGCGCTCCGCGGCGCGCCGATCAAGGCGATCATGTTCCAGACCGAGAAGGTGACGTGGTATCTGCTCGGCGCGCCGGAAATCAAGAAGATTTCCGATTTGAAGGGCAAGCGCATCGCCGTCGGCACGATCGGCGACACGCAGGACACGCTGATCACGCTGGTGGCAGAGCGGCACGGCGTCGCCGCACGCGAGCTGACGCGCGTCGCGATGCCGTCGCGCAACGCGTTCACGACTTTCCTCTCGCTCAAGTCGGGCGCGGTGCACGCCGCGGTCGTGAACGGCGACGAGGCGATTTTGGGCGAGAGCGAGGGGCTTCGCACGCTCGCCTTCATCGGCGATTTGTTTCCCTATCCGTTCCAGGGATTTCTCGCGACGGACAAAAAAATCGCCGAGCGGCCCGGCGAGATCAAGCGCTGGCTGCGCGCAATGATGCGGTCGCTCGTCTTCATCCGGGAGAAGCCCGAGGAGGCGGCCGACGTCGCGATCAAAAAGCTCCCCGTCGGGAAGCTCACGCGGCCGATGATCGTCGAGGGCATCCGCCGCTTCGCGCAGGCGCTGCCCGAGGGCGTCCCCGGCGTGCCGTCGGCGCAGGGTCTCAAGAACGTGATCGAGTTTGACGTCAAGGCGCCGCTTAAAATAAAGGAAGAGGTCCATACGGAGAAGTTCCTGAATCTCCGCCTGGCCGCCGAGGTCAAGGAAGAGATGGAGCGCAAACGTTAAAGCGGATTGGAGGTGCTTTATGGGATGGGAATCGATTAAGGTGCCTGACGGCACGATGCGACTTTATGTGAGCCGCCCGGAGGGCGCGGGGCCTTTTCCCGGCGTCATCGTCATTCAGGGGCAGAAGGGCGTCGACCGCTTCATCGAAGAGGTGACCGAGCGGCTTGCGCGCGAAGGCTATGTCGCGGCCGGCCCGGAACTCTACCACCGCGATCCGCCGGACTGTCGCGACAACGCGCCGACCCGGCGCGCGCGGCTGCGCGACAAGCTCGTCATCCAGGATGTGAACGCAGCGGCCGATTTTCTCGCGCGCGACCCGAAGGTCGATCCCGAACGTCTCGCGATCATGGGCTTCTGCATGGGCGGGCGCGTCACGCTGCTCATGTCTTCCGCGGGCCTGCGCTTCAAGGCGGGATCGGATTTCTACGGCGGCAACATCCTCGAGCCGTGGGGCGACGGCCCGTCGCCGTTCCAGCGCGCTGCGGAGATCCATTGCCCGGTGATGGGCCACTTCGGGCTCGACGACGAGAACCCGTCGCCCGAGCATATCAAGAAGCTCGACGCCGAGATGACGCGCCTCGGCAAGCGGCACGAATTTCATTCGTACGAGAAAACCGGGCACGCGTTCATGGACCCGCACGGCGACAAGTTCCGTCCCGAATCCGCCGCGACGGCATGGAAGCGCACGCTGGAATTCTTCGGGCGCGAGCTGGCGCCGGGGAAGTCGCGGGCCGCTTCGTGAGCGAGAAAAAGGTCGTCTCGATCGCGACGACCTCGCGCCGCGCGGAGATCGCGATCGCGGTCGCGCGCTCGCTTTACCGCTCGGCGTCGATGCCGATGGACGCCGAGGTCCGTTTGGGCCTCGGCTTCCGCGACTCCAGGCTCGGCGGCACGGCGATACCGCTCTCCGTCGCGCGCGGCGAATGGGATTTCGGCATCGCCAATCCCGCCGGACTCGCGCGCATGGCGACCGCCGGCGTCGGGCCGTACAAAAAGAAATTGACGCTCCGCGCGATCGGCGTCTTTCCCTCCTGGGACCGCCTCGTCTTCGCCGTGAGAAAGGATTCGGGGATTTCATCGCTCGACGAAATCGTCGAGAGAAAAATTCCTCTCACCGTCTCGACGCGCGCCGGCACGGAAAAACACGCGACCCTCTACGTCATCGGCCAGGTGCTGAAAGCCTACGGCATGAGCCTCGCCGACATCGAGAAATGGGGCGGCACCGTGCTGCGCGTGGAGAGCCCCAGCGATCCGCGGCGCCGCGAGCATCTGCAGGGCGGCGTTCAGGCCGTGTTCGACGAGGGCATCAAGACATGGGGTGCGCTGGCGCTCGCCGCCGACATGAAATTCCTGCCGGTTCGCGACGACGTATTGAAAAAAATGTCGCGCTTGGGCTTCGGCGGCGCCACGCTCGGCAAAAACGCCTTTCCGGCGATGGACGACGACATCGCGACGGTCGATTTCAGCGGCTGGCTCTTTTTCTGCCGCGCCGATCTGCCGGCGAAGATCGCCCATGATATGGCGCGCGCGGTCGACCGCTGCCACGAAGACATCGAGGCCGACCGCCTCGACAAGGGCAACCTCACGATGGAAGAGTTCTGCCGCGGCGGCGAGAGCGGCGCGCTCACGATCCCGCTGCATCCGGGCGCGAAAAAGTATTATCGGGAGAAGGGGTATTTGTGATTCGGAGAGATCCTTCACTTCGTTCAGGATGACAGAAATCTCAACGGTCCAAGGCAGAATGTCATTCTGAGCGTAGCGAAGAATCTCTCCGGCGATTCTGAAGGATCGGACATGCCGCGAAAATTCAGCCTCGTCCTTCTAGTATTTCTGCTTTCCTATCCCTTGCGTCTCCACGCCCAAAGCACCGAATCGAAGCTCGCATGGCTCGACGCGCTCCCGCCCGCCGAGCGCCAAGCCAGGCTCGTCGAGGCCGCGCGGAAAGAAGGCGAGATGACGGCCTACGGCAACCTCGACCTCGCCGCGACGCAGACGCTGCTCGACGGCTTCATGAAAAAATATCCCTTCATGAAGGCGAACTCCGTGCGCGTATCCGGCGCCGGCATCATCACGCGCATCGACTCCGAGGCGCGCGCGGGCAAAATTTTCGCCGACATCATCGACAGCGGGCAATTGGGCATGCTCGCGCTCATGGATAAAAAAATCTACGCGCGCTACCGCTCGCCCGAGCGGCAGAACTTTCGCGACGCCTTTAAAGACAAGGACGGCTACTGGACCGTCTACATGACGAACGTCATGGCGACCGCGTACAACACGCGGCTGGTGAAAAAAGAGGAGGCGCCGGCCAAGATCGAGGATATCCTCAAGCCGCGCTGGAAGGGCAAGCTCGCGATGGACAGCCAGTCCTACGTCTGGTTCGGCACGATGCTGCAGTATTTGGGAGAAGAAGCCGGACTTCGCTTTATGAAACAATTGAGCGCGCAGGAGCCGCGCCACTTCCGCGGCCGGCGGCTCGGCACGCAGCTCATCGCCGCGGGCGAGTTCGACATGACGGTCGAGACGAACCTCAATTCCGTGCTCACGTTCGCGGCGCAGGGCGCGCCGCTCTGGTTCGCGCCGATCCAGCCGCTCTTTTTCAGCCCGAGTATGCTGTTCCTGGCGCAGGGCGCGCCGCACCCGCACGCCGCCGCGCTGTTCATCGACTATCTTCTTTCCGACGACGGCCAGCGCATTATCGCCTCGACCAACCGCATGCCGGCGAGCAGCCGGGTCAAATCGAAAGAGGCGCAGACGCTCGAAGGCCGCGACCTCCGCATGCCCGACGTCCTCGACATCGCCCGGCGCTACAACGCGATCGGCAATCAGTACAGGGAGATTTTTCCCGGCGCGAGATAATTCGAGAACTGCGGCTTCAGACTTTCCGGCAAATCAGATCGCCCTTGGGAAAGGGCAGGAGCACGGCGTCGACGCGCGGATCTTGCCGCGCGCGCTTGATGAGCTCGGTCTGCATGCGCGGCGAGGTCACGTTGTCGACGACGAGCCAGCCGCCGCGGACCAGACGCGGCACGATCTTGTCGTAGACTTCGCCGTTCAGCTCCGGCGGCTGGAGGTCGGAAAAGCAGAACGCGACTTTATCGAAGCGCGCGGCGTACTCGAGACCGTCGCCGTGAACGGATTTTAGGGTGTCCGTCGCACCGGCGCGGGAGAAGTGCTCGCGCGCCATCGCGACTTTCTTCTCGTCGAGCTCGACGGTCGTGATCGTAACGCCGCGGGCTTTGGCGGCGAGCGAGAGCCACAGCGTGGAATAGCCAGCGCTGGTGCCGAGCTCGAGCCACGCACCGTCGGGCGCGGTGATCGCAAGCATCGTCAGCAGGCGCGCGACGTCCGTATCGACGCTGCGGATCCCGGCCTGATCGCGCTCGTTGAGCGACTCCAGCGACTTCATCACCTGCTGCATCGCGGCTGAAATATCATGAAACACGGGTTTCCACCTCGAGGTTTTCGTAAGGCACGCTGTTGCGGTTGATCTGCTCCACGACGTCGGCGGGATGGAGCTTGTCGACGATCAGCGCGAAGTCGCCGTAGGCGCCGTGCACGGGGCCGAGCAGGTTGCGCTCGGGCAGCAGGCCCGGCTTGCGCGTGCCGAACTTCGGCAGGATCGCGCGGTGCTTGTCGTAGGTCTCGTACCAGTTGCGGATCAGCAGGACATAGAAGTCGAGCGGCACCGGCGGCTGCTCGGCTTCCTTGACCAATGCGGTCGCCGGCTCGCGCCGCCACTGCTGCGGGCGCGGAAAAATGCCGCGCGACATGAGGAACTCGAAGCCGTCGCTGGTGGACTTGACCGCCTCGGCGATCGAGGTGAAGCCGTGCGGGCGCGCCATCTCGACGCCGGCGACGTAGCTCGGCTGCACGAGCCCGGTGCCGAAGACTTCGACCGCGTCGCACATCCAGCGCACCCAGTTGTCCCAGCCGATGCGGTTCGCCTTGCCGGGATTGATCCATTCGAACAGCTTCCTGTCCCAGCACTCCATATTCAGATGGATCGCGTCCGCGCCGGCGTCTTTATAGAATTGCATGTCCTCGCGCGGGCGGGCGTTGACCTCGAACGTAATGCGCGGCTTTCCGTTGCTCGCCTTGATCGCGCGGATGTACTCGCCGTAGAATTCCGTCTCGGTCTTACCGTGCAGGGTTTTTGTAATCGTGCCGCCGCTGACGAGGAATCCCGGGCGAGCGACATTGTGGTTGTCCGCGTCGGCGGTCACCGCCTCGGCGACTTTAACGACGTCGGCGACCGATTTTACCGGCGCCTTCAGGGTGAAGTCGCGCGACAGCTTCATCTGCCTCGCGTTTTCGTTGATGTCGCAGAACTTGCACTCTTCTTTCGCGCCCCAGTACTGGCAGTTGCGGAAGATCGTGATGAACGTGGCGAACGCGACGATCTCGTGATACGGCGTGCCATCAGGCAGGCTGCCGGCGTAATAGGCCGGCGTTTTCGGAAAACGGATTTCGGCGATCACGTGGCCGTCGGTGGTGAGCACGAGCCGTCCGTCGACGACGTCGATCAGATACGGCGAGTCGGGCGACAGCGAGGTCTGGATCGCGACCGGCGCGAGACCGTACGGCCCGCCGAGCACGACGAAATGCTCGGGCACGCGCCGGTGCTCGTTGCGCTTGAACGCCGACATCGGGATGAGATCGTAGGAAAACAACCGATACGACTTGACCAGCGCGCCTTCGGCCGCGTTGAGCGCGGCGTCGCTGAACCAGTGCCCCAGGCTCAGCAGGTGCTGCTTGATGATCGTCTCTTTTGGTACGTCCGGGTATCTTTTGAAGTACGATTCCAGGAGGTCGAAGTTGGACGATTCGTTCGCTGTCGCGGTATTATTCATGCGTCATCCTCCGCTTGTAATCGAAGCAATCGGCCGATTCCTTGACTTATCCGCGGCGGATTTATATGTCAAGCAACGTGTATTGCAACCAGCATGGCAGACAAGTGAGACACCCTATGAAATTCTTTTCGACTCTCGTTTTCTTGGCCTCGTTGACGGCTTTACCAAGCACGCCTGTATACGCCGGCGAAGCTAAGCCGACGGCCTCCGGCGACTGGGAAAAAACCGTCGAGGCCGCGAAGAGGGAAGGCAAAGTCGTCGTTTCCGTTCCCGCGAGCGCCGAGCTCAGGAAGGGCATCGAAAAGAATTTCAAGCAGCGCTTCGGCATCGAAGCCGAGCTCAATGTCGGACGATCCACCTCCATCGTCGGCAAGATCCAGCAGGAGGCGAAGTCGGGCGTGGCCGAATTCGACCTCCACATGGGCGGCGGCGAATCGCTGGTCACCGGGCTGCTTGCGGAAGGCATTCTGGCGCCGCTGCAGCCGGCAATGATCCTGAAGGAGGTTAGCGATTCGGCGCAGTGGTGGGGCGGGCACATCTGGCTGGACAACGCGAAGCGCTTTATCTACGCATCGCAGGCCTACCAGGTCGAGAACATCTGGTGCAACTCCGATTTGGTGAAGCCCGACGAGATTCGCTCTTTGAACGACCTGCTGAATCCCAAATGGTCCGGTAAGATCGGCTACCTCGATCCGCGCACTCCGGGCGCGGGCTCGTCGATGTGGTCGTTTCTGTTGCGGCTGAAAGGCGAGGACTATTTGAAAAAGCTCGCGGGGCAGAAACTGCTTCTCGGCCGCGATCAGCGGTTGCTGGCGGAGAATGTGGCCAAGGGAAAAATCGCCGTCGTCATGGGCCTGAGTTACTATTCGCTGCTGCCGTTCGCCAAGGCGGGCCTGCCGGTTAGATCGATACACACGCCGCGCGACGAGGTTTACGTCAGCGGCGGAAGCGGCAACGTGAGCATCATCAAAAATGCGCCGCATCCGAACGCAACCAAAGTTTTCCTCAACTGGTTCCTCGGCAAGGAGGGACAGGAGACCTATTCGCGCGCGATGGGCCAGGCGACGCGACGGCTCGACGTCGACACGCAATGGCTCAAAGAGTTCGGCGTTCTGCCGGCGAAGGATACGCTGAAGCCGGATGAATATCCTAAGCTCGAGAACCAGTCGGAAGAAAAAATCTCTAAGACGCGCGACGCGGCGGCCGAGCTCGCGCGCAAGCTTTTCGACTGAACGGGGACGCCGTGAAAAGAATGCCGCATCCCGAAGCTCGCGCGACGAATAGCAAGCGCTACAACGCCGGCATTCAGCGCGCGCGCGGGCTGTTGGAGCTGGCCTCGGGTCTGTTCGACAGCTCGCTGGCGACCGAATCGTGGAAGGCCGCCGAGGGCGTGCTGCAGACCGATTCGCCGATCGGCAACGCTCTCAAGCTTACGCTCACGCCCAAGCCGAACGATCCCAAAGGCATCCGGCTCGGCTTCACGACCGGCGGCTTCGCCGCGATCAGCGGGGTGGCGGAAGGGGAGTTCTCGCTCGCGTGGGTGAATCCTTCAGTCTTATTGACTATGGCGTACCGCGGCAGAGGTATGTTCGCGAAAAAGCTGCCGCTGCGCGCCCTCGCCGTCTTTCCATCTTACGACGTGATGGGCTTCGCCGTGCGTGAATCGACCGGGATCACCTCGCTCGCGCAGATCAAAAAAGACCGCTTCCCGCTCAGAGTCTCGATCCGCCGCGCCGACAAAGCCGCGCGTAAAGATGACTCGACGATGTTCACGGTCGCCGAGGTGCTCCGCGCGGCGGGATTTACGCTGGAAGACGTCCGCCGCTGGGGCGGCGAGATTCATCCGACGATGCGGCCGACCGACCCGATGCGCCGCCAGGGCATCGAAAACGGCACGGTCGACGCCGTGTTCGACGAGGGCATTAAGTCCTGGTCGCGCACCGCGCTGGAGAACGGTTTTCGCTTCCTGCCGATCGAAGGCGCCGTCTTGAAGCACATGAAAGCGCTCGGCTACCGCGCCGCCCGCATGACGAAAGCGGAATTCCCGGGCATCCGCGAAGAAGTGCCGACGCTGGACTTCAGCGGCTGGCCGATGATCGTCCGCGCCGACCTGCGCGACGACGTCGCGTACGCGCTGTGCGAGACGATGGAGCGTAGAAGAGATTTGATTCCGACGGATAACTACAAGCCGCTCGATCTCGCGCAGCTCTGCGCCGACGACGAAGAGGCGCCCTACGACGTGCCGCTCCATCGCGGCGCGGAGCGCTTTTACCGCGAGCGGGGATATTTGAAATAGCTTCGACCGAAGAAAAAACATCGGAGAGATCCTTCACTTCGTTCAGGATGCAGAATAATTCTCGTCATTCTGAGCGCAGCGAAGAATCTCTCCGAAGACTACAAAACTCGAAACTTTACTTGTACAGCTTGTCGATATAGCCGCTGTCGTCCAGCTCGCGGACGAAGTGCAGGTCCCACATCGCCATCGGATTGTAGTCGCTGCGGATTTCCGGATTGCGCCTGCACGCGAGCTGGAAAACGTTCGCGACCGCTTCCAGCGAGGGATAGGGCTTCCGCTCGAGCGAGCCGGCCCACTCGCCGTAAAGCGCCTCCAACTCCTGGTCGTTCTTGATCGGCAGCGCCGCCGGCAGATGGTTCTTCAAAATTTTTATCGTCTCCTGCTTGCGCGTGAGGAAAAAATGGATCGTGTCGACCATGCCGCGCACGAGCCGCCGCACTTCTTCCTCGTGGCTGCGGACGAAGCTCATCGTCGTCGTGAGCGTGACGCCGCGCACCATCGGCATGACGCGCACCGGAATCACGCGTCCGCCCGCCTGGACGACGCGCTTGTCATGCGGAATGCACACGAACGTGGCGTCGTATTTACCGTCGAGGACGCTCTTCCAGCGCTCTTCGTAAGAAGCGTCCAGCCCTTCGATCTGCACGTCGCCGCGGTCGACGTCGAGCCCCTCCTGGCGCAAAAACAGCCAGACGTTGAGGCCCGAGTGGGAGGAGACTTTGTCGACAACGACTTTCTTGCCGCGAAGGTCTTTCACGCTCTTGATGCCGTCGGAGACGACCATTAAGTTGTCGGTCCAGGTGTTCGCTGCCTGCGCCAGGTGGAGAAAATCCTCGCCCTGCGCGTTCCGCGCATACAGATTGTGGTGATTGCCGGAGATGACATCGACGGCGCCCTTCTTGAGCGACTCGACCGCTTTTTCGCGCACGAGCTGCGGGCTCGTATCGACTTCCAGGCCGTTCTCGCCCCACAGGCCCGACTTGTCCGCGACGACCCAAAAGGGCGAATGGGCGTTCGAGCGGTAAATAACGCGCAGTTTTTTCTTGTCGCTCATGAAGGAATCCTCCCGGTGATTTTAGATGATGCCTCTTTCTCGCCCAGGCGGCAGAAGATGTCAAATGAACCCTCTATCCTTGACTCTCTTTCGCGGCCGGAACTATAACGTTTTAGCATCTCGACCGGGAGTTCATCGCTCATGTCTGAAAAGTACGGCAATCTCATCCCGACCGGCCGGCTGCTCGACGGCAAGCCGCGCACGATACTGTTCGACGCGACCAAATGCATCGGCTGCCGGCAGTGTGTGCACGCCTGCAAAGACTGGCACGACCACCCCCGTACGTCGGTCTACGAATTTTCCAGCAGCAATTGGATTCAGATGGACCCGCCGGTGTTGGAGGGCCTCTCGCCTCTATGGGCGCGGAACAGCTGCATGCACTGCGAATACCCGATGTGCGCGGCGGTCTGCCCGGTC
>DATDFN010000129.1:0-22387 GCA_036522615.1 Binatia bacterium
GGCGTGGAGGCCGAACCCGCCGAAGCGGCGCCGCGCGTCGAGCCCGCACCCGCGGCGCGCGAGGCGGCGGCGCGGCTTTTTGATGAGCTCGGTATCGGCCGCGATGCCACGGTGATCGGCATCAATCCCGGATCGGTCTGGCCGACTAAGCGCTGGACGGCCGAAGGCTACGCGGCGGTTTCCGCGGCGCTCGCGAAAAAGCACGACGCGCGCATCGTCGTCTTCGGCGGGGCCGACGATCGGGAGATCGCCGAGCGCGTCGTCCGTCTCGCTGACTGCGGCGCGGTGAGCGTCGCCGGACGCTTGGGCTTAAGCGAGCTCGCCGCGGCGGTCGATCAGTGTAAAATTTTCATTACGAACGACAGCGGGCCGATGCACATCGCGGCCGCGCGCGGCGTGCCGGTGGTCGCGATTTTCTGCGCCACGACGCCGGCGCTCGGTTTTTATCCCTATGCGTCGCGCGCCGTCGTCGTCGAGAAAGAGCTGCCGTGCCGGCCCTGTGGAGACCACGGCGGCCTTCGCTGCCCGCTCGGCACCGAAGACTGCATGCGGCTGGTGCGGCCCGAGGACGTGCTTCTGGGCGTCGAGCGTCTGCTCGACCGCAACGGCCAAAGTGCCTCGGACGATCACCGGCCGATGTCGGTCACCGTCTAGCTCATGGCCACTCTCGGCGTCGCGGTCTTCAGCTTTGACGGCATCAAGGATCTCGCGCCGTGCCTCGAAAGCGTCGCGTGGGCGGATCGCATCGTGCTGCTCCATTTGGGAGCGGACGCGCCGAATGTCGGGGCGCGCGAGATGCCGGCGCTGGCCGTGCGGCGGCTCGATTCGTGGCGCGAAGCGGATAAATATTGTGCCGAAACCGGCACCGACTGGCTGCTTTATCTATGGGGCGACGAGCGGCTCGACGCGGCGCTCGCG
The DNA here is from genome assembly GCA_036522615.1 of Binatia bacterium. Lineage (GTDB taxonomy): Bacteria > Desulfobacterota > Binatia > UBA9968 > UBA9968 > JAJPJQ01. The sequence goes on from DATDFN010000129.1 coordinate 919, forward strand.
CGCGCGCTGCGGGAGTTCCGTGGCGCGTCGACGCACGCCGCCGGAGTTTACGCGCTGCGCGTTCGCTCCTTGATTCTCAACCAGTGGGTCGAAGGCGGCCTCTCGGGCCCAAGCCCGTCGGCACGCCTCGCGCGCGGCAAAGAAAACCCTCTAGGCTGGTGGAAGAAGACGCGGGAGCCGCGCGAAATCGCCGAGGGCTGGATCGAGGATTACGGCACCGCCGAGCTGGCGCACGGCGTCGAGCGCGTGCAGGCGCTGTCCGACTACTGGGCCGCCCGGCTCATCGAACCCGCGGCCCCGCCCGGCGCGCTGGAGACAATTCTCGCCGCGGTGCGCGTGAAGATAAAGATGCTGCTTCGCAGTCGTCTCTTCGCCCGCGGATTGGCCGGTATCGCATTGGCCGCGCTCGCGTCCTATGGCGTGCTTTTGAGCGGCGCCAAGCTCTGGGAGGCGCGCCACGCGAACGGCCGCGGATGAATTAGACATGGCGGACAGCATCTCGTGGGGCCAAGTCCCGGAAGGCTTCGACAAGATTCGCTCCGGCGGCCGCATGGCGCTCGTGCGCGGCGACATGGCGACGCATCTGGATCTGCAGCGATTGCGGGATACGGAAGTCGAGGATAACGGCGTTTTCGGGCGCGGCGCGCTCGCTGTTCTCCGTCTCGACGGCGGCGATGCGCTGGTGCGCCGCTATCGCCACGGGGGCGCCCTGCGGGCTTTCACCGGAGATTATTTTTTAACGTGGCCGCCGCGTCCGTTCCGCGAGCTGGCGCTGACCGAGGCGGCGCGACGGCGCGGCGTGCCGACGGTGGAGGTTCTCGCGGCGATCGTCGAGCCCGTCGGCGGGCCGGTATATCGCGGCTGGCTGGTCACGCGACGCCTCCAAGGCGCGCGCGATCTTTGGGCCGCGGCGCAAGCCGACGCTCCGGACGCGAAGCGCGCGGATTGGCAGGCCGCGGCGCGCGCGGTGCGCGCGATGCATCGCTTCGGTATCGATCATCGGGATCTGAACTTGAAAAATATACTGGTGCGTTCCGAGAACGAAAGCGCGAGGGGCTATATCATCGACTTCGATAAATCGCGATTGTGCGCGGGCGAGGTTCCGCCGCCGCGCGCGAAAAATAATCTCGACCGCCTGGAGCGCTCGATCAACAAGCTGGACCCCGGGCGGCGGCATGTTACGGCCGCGGATTGGGATCTGTTCCTACGCGTTTACCGGGAAGCCCGATGAACTTCACGCCGCAAAAGATTCTCATCGTGCTGCACGGCTCGATCGGAGATGTGACGCGCGCGCTGCCGCTCGCTAATCTCCTCCGGCGGAGTTTCCCTGCCGCATGGATCGCATGGTCGATCGAGCCGCCGGCGATGCCGTTGGTCGAGCGCCATCCCGCCGTCGACGAGGTCATCCTCTTCGATCGGCCGAACTGGCGCGCGACTCTGCGGCCTTTTCTCCGCCGCGTTCGCTCCGGCCGCTTCGATCTCGTTCTCGATCTGCAGCGGCATCTGAAGAGCGGCTTCATCAGCTGGTGGTCGCACGCGCCGCACCGCATCGGCTTTGCGCCGCGCGACGCCAAGGAATTCAACTGGCTCTTCAACAATCATCACATCGCGCGGGCGGCGGAAGGCGAATCGAAGCTCAATCACTACCTCCGATTCGCCGATTTTCTGCTGATACAGACGCATGATATCGAATGGAACATTCGGCTTTCGCCGGAGGAAGAGAAGTCGGTCGACAAGCTCGCGCGCGCCATCGGCGGACCTTTCGCCGCTTACTGCGTCGGCGGACGCTGGCAGAGCAAGCGCTGGTTTGCCGAAGAGGCGTCGAAAAACGCTATGGAGGTGAAACGGCGATATGGCCTCGCGGTCGTTCTTCTCGGCGGCGCCGAAGACCGTGCATTCGCGGCGGCGATGTCGCGCGAGTCCGCGTCGCCGCTGGTCGATCTTACCGGGCGGACGTCGTTGCGCGAGGCGATCGGGCTGCTCGCGCGCGCGCAGTTCTCCGTCGGTCCCGATTCCGGCCTGATGCACCTCTCCGCCGCCGTCGGCACGCCCGTGGTGTCGCTCTGGGGTCCGACCGATCCCGAGCGCACCGGCCCTTACGGTTTCGACGACCTCGTCGTGCGCGGCCGCGCGCCGTGCGCCCCTTGCTACGTGAAAACGTGCCCGATCGACCGCGTGTGCATGGAGACGATCAAGAGCGGCGCCGTTCTCGCGAAAATCGACGCGGCGCTCGCGCGGAAAGGATCTGTGCGTGGCGCAGCCGGATAATTACGAGGTCCGGCGCCACGGGCGCTGGACGCTCCGCGTCCGGCCCGAGATTTGGAGCGATCGGCTCTGGGCCGAGATCCGCGACCGGATAAGCGAGACCGCGTCGAATAAGCATCCGCGCACACTGCGGCTTGAGAGCGGCTATTATTTGAAAATCTATTCCCCGCCCAGAGGGGCCGCGCGGATCAAGGACGCCATGCGAAATTCCAAGGCGATGCGCGCGCTCAATCAGACCGACGCGCTGTCGCGTCTGGGATTTCACGCGCCGCCGGTAGTGGCGGCGGGGGAGGAGCGTGTGGGGGGTTTTCTGCGCAGCGCGTTTCTCCTCATGCGCGAAATCGAGGGGCGGCCGCTGATCCAGGTGCTGCGCGAGCGCTTCGTCCCGCCGCTCGATCGGACACAAATCCGGCGGAAGCGGCGGTGGTTGGGTGAGCTCGCGGGCGAAGTTCGGCGCATGCATGCGAACGGCTTCGTTCACGGCGACCTCGTCCCGTCGAATGTCTTCGTCGGCTTTGACGGCGAAGACGGTGCGGTTTTTTATCTCATGGACCACGACCGCACACGCCGCTATCCGCGCGGCCTGCCGCATTTGCTGTGGCGGCGGAATCTCGTGCAGCTGAACCGCATCGTGCTGCCCGGCGTGTCGCTGCAGGACCGGATGCGCTTCGCGCGCGTTTACCTCGGCAAGGAGCGCTGGGGAAAAAAAGAGCGGCGGCTCATCCGCTGGCTCGAGCGAAGAACCCGCAGGCGCCGCAAGGAATGCGAGCGCATCGAGGCGAAAGTCAGTTTTCGGGAGCTCATGCGATGGAATGGCCCGTTCGCAAAGAATCTGTAGAACGCTTCTGGGAAAAGCTCGAGGCCGGTGCGCAGGAGCGCGAGAATTTTCCCGTCCTGTCGCGGCCGGCGGTGCACGTAACGTTGCTCGTCGTTTTGTCCCTCGTGTTTTGCCTCGGCGGGCTCTCGCCCAACAAGGTCCTCGAAGGCGACGAGGCGCTCTATTCGCTTGTGCCGAAGACGATCGTGATGACGGGCAAATGGGTGCACGTCACTTACAACGGCGAGCCCTATTACTTCAAACCGCCGCTGAATTTCTGGATCACCGCCGCGTTCTTTCATTTTTTGCCGATGAACGCGTTCACCGCCTCGCTCGGCTCGGGCTTTTTCGGCGCGCTCACCGCGCTGCTGATCTATGTCATGTGCCGGATGATGTTTCCCGGCTGGGTGCTCGCGTTTTCCGCCACGCTGGTTTACCTCACGACGCACGAGGTGCTGCACTGGACGCGCGGCGTCCATTTGGAGACCGTGCTGACGTTCTGGATTCTCTTTGGACTGCTGATGGCTTACCTCTCGCGCAAGAACGCCGCGGCGATCGTCGGCATGGGCGTCGCCGCCGCGCTCGGGTGGCTCGCCAAAGGCCCGCAAGCGCTTTATCCCGGCGCAGTCGCGCTGATCCTGTGGAAAACGGAGGGGGTTTTCTGGCGCCGGCTGTTTTCGTTCTGGAGCATCGCCTCGGCGATCGTGCTCGCCGCAATCGTCGCGCCGTGGCTTTTGACGCGCCTTCAGGGGGAGAGCGGCTTTGCGCAGGGATATTTCCTGAAGGAGCTCGGGCGCACGCTCTTCGGTCCGACGCAGACCGGTAACCCCTTCTATTATTACTTTATAAAAATCTTCGAGAGCTACTGGCCGTGGCTGCCGTTCGCGGCCGTCGGATTTTATGTCCTTGGTCGCGGCTGGAAGCGCTCGCCCGGCGCGCGGCTCTGGATCGTTTACGCCGCGGTCCTCGGGGTCGTCGTCATGATCACGGCGGAAAAGCGTATGCGCTATCTCTTCCAGCTTTATCCCGTGCTTTCGGTCGCCGGCGGCGCCGCCGTCACTCTCGCCGTTCAACGCTATCCGAAAGCGCTGCGGATTTTTGTCGCCTTGACGGTCGCTGCCGCTGCGGGTGTCGTGATCTTCGGAAGCAAAAATAGGTCTGCATCGCCGCCGACGCGCGACGCGCTGCTCGTGGCGGAGAAGCTGCGGCCGGATGACCGTGTGTGGCTCACCGACCGCACCGAGCATGGCCTCGGAAAAGAGCCCAGCGTCTCCAAAAGCCTGGGCTTCTACGCGCCGCCGCTCCTCAACAGCTGCGAGAGCAAATGCGACAAAGAGGCGACGCCAGGCTCGCTCGTCGTGGCCCGCCCCGACGAAGCCGACGAGGTCGCGCGGCTCGTCCGCGGCACTGTCGATTACGCGAACAAAACTTTGGCGCTGATAAAAGTCCCGGTGAATGAAAATCGGACTCGCCCATAAACGCTTCGAACTCCGGGGCGGAACGGAACGCATTCTCTATCGCACCGCCGAGGGGCTGCGCGATCGCGGCCACGAGGTGCATCTCTTTTGCGGCGAGTTCGTCATCGATCCGCCCGCCGGGACGTTCGCCCACCGCGTGCCGTCGCTGCGCTGGCCGCGCACGGCGCGCTTGTTGACGTTCGCTTATCTAGCGCCGGGCTTCATCGCGCGGCACGGCTGCGACGTCGTTGTGAGCTTCGACCGCATGATCGCGCAGGATATATTTCGCAGCGGCGGCGGCCCGCACCGGACGTTTCTCGAAAAGATGCGGCGCGCCGAAAATCTCCCGCGCAAGATCTGGTACGGGCTCGCGCCGTACCATCGTGCCTTGCTCGTCGTCGAGCGACGCCAGATGGGCGACGGCGGCTCGAAGAAGATCATTGCCGTTTGCGACCAGATCGGCCGCGAGATCGCCGATGCTTACCATATTCCGAACGGCAAAGTCGTCGTGCTCCACAACGGCGTCGATCTCGATCGTTTTCACCCGCGGCGACGCGATAACGAGGGACGGAAGCTCCGCGAGTCGCTGAACATTCCGCCGGACGCGCGCGTGGTTCTTTTCGTCGGCACCGGCTTTCGCCGTAAAGGGCTTGATCGTCTGCTGCAACTTTGGGATAGCGGCGGCTTCGAAGGCATTTACCTGCTCGTCGTCGGCAACGATTCGAAGCTCTCCTACTACCATAATCACTGGGCGCGCAACGAGATCATCTTCGCCGGCCAGCAGCCGCTGGTGGAAAACTACTACGCCGCGGCGGACCTGCTCGTGCTGCCGAGCATCCAGGAGGCGTTCGGCAATGTCGCGCTCGAAGCGCTCGCCTCCGGCCTGCCGGTGGTTGCGAGCGACGGCGTCGGCGCGCTCGATCAGGCGAGCGACGATCTCCGGCAGGGGATGCTGAGCGACGTCGAAGACCCGGAGGAGCTGAAATCGAAGATTCTGTCGCTGCTCGACCGGGACCGCTGGCCCGAGTTGTCGCGCTCGGCGCGGCGGACGGCGGAGAGGTATTCCTGGGACAATTATTTCTCGGGACTCGAGCGCATCATGAAAGACGTCGCCGCGGGGCGGCCGGGTCGGGCATCATGAAGGGGTTTCGCTTCGTTCGGTCGCCGGCCGGCTTGTCGGGCTGGATGCGCGAGGATCTGCCGGCGGATTTTCTCGCAGACTTTTTGCGCGAGCCCGAGTCGTTTTTGCTTGGGGACGGCGCCGAAGTGCTGAAGAGTGTCGCGAAGTCCACCGTCGTTCGCCGCGAGGCCGGCGGGCGCGGCGTGGTGATAAAGTATTACGATCCGGCGGCACGGTTCGCTTCGTCGCGCGCGCTCAAATCGCTGCGCGCTGCGGCATTGCTCCAAACGGCCGGAGTGAAAACGGCCGCGCCGATCGCCGCGTTTTATAGCCGAAGCTGGCGGGGCGGCGCCTATTACGTCAGCGAGGAAATTACCGGCAGCCGCGCACTGCGCGCGGTGCTGCAGGAGATCCAAGCGGATTTTAGCGGGAAAGAAGCGCGCGCGCTTCGACGCCGGCTGCTCGCGGGAGCCGCCGAATTGTTCTACCGGCTGCACGCGGCACGTATTTATCACCGCGATCTCAAGGGCGGCAACATCCTGGTGCGCGGCTGGGAGAAGCCGTCTTGGGAGCTGCATCTGGTCGACCTCGACGGGCTCTCGCGTATGCGGCGGCTATGGCCGTCGCGGAGAATCAAGAATCTCGCGCAGCTCTGCCGGATTCGCCGCTGGACGCAGCGCGACAGAATCTTTTTTATGAGAAATTACTGCGATCGGTTTCACATGGATAAAAATTCGCGTCAGGCGCTCACGCGGAAGGTGCTCGCGGCCTCCGCGCGGCGGCCGATCGCTTGCGGTGAGGACCAATGGCGCTGAGAACCGCGTTCCGCTACCGCGTTTACCAGGCGCGCGGCGCGCTCGGCGCGCTCGGCGTGTTCGGCAAGCTCAATCCGCCGATCCTCCTCGTCGGCTCGCCCAACTCCGGCACGCAGGTGCTCGGCCGCGCGATCGCCATGCATCCGGCGATCGGAAACCGCAGCGAAGCGCGGCTTTTGTGGGACAAGGACTTCCACAAGCGCGACAACGACACGCTGAAAACCGCCGACGACGTCCGCCCGGAGGACCGCCGGCGCCTACGCGGGAACTTCTGCTACTATCAATGGCACTCCGGCCGTCCCATCGTCCTCAACCGCCATCCGGAAAACAGCCTGCGCATCCACTTCATGAAGCGGATTTTTCCCGAGGCTAAGCTAATTCACATCGTCCGCGACGGCCGCGCCGCGGTCTGCAGCAACTATCGCAGCGCGAAACGTAAGACGGAGCGCCGGGAAAACCCTTTCGGCGCGTATCTGCGGCCGGCGGGCTGGCGCGGCTATCTTGACCGTCCGGTGCTGGAGCAGCTCGCCTACATGTGGAACGAGGCCGCGCTCTACGCGTCCCGCGAGGGGAAAAAATACGGCGACGATTTCATGGAAGTCTTTTACGAGGATCTGCCGGAGCGAAGCGTCGAAATCCTCGCGGGCATCTGGCGCTGGGCCGGCCTGCCGGTGAGCGATGAGCTGCTCAACCGCTTGCCGAAGTTCGAGAACCGCAACCACAAATGGCGCGAAGAGCTGACCGACGCGGAGATTAAGACCGTTGAAACAATCGCCCGCGACGGGCTGGGCTATTTCGGCTATCTGGGCGGCGGAGGGCGGATTGACGTTCCGCGCGCCGCCAAGATATAGCTTTCATTGGGCAAGTGAAATTTTTCAGGCACAACTTCAGCAAGCGCGCCCGCCGCTACTCGCGTGCGGATGTCTTTATCGTGTCGATCCCGAAGAGCGGCAGGACGTGGCTACGCGTGTTTTTGCACGCCTACTTTTCCGCGTCATATCGGTGCGAATTCACGCTCGATGCCAAGGAGTTTTTCTCGCGCTGCGCCGGCGCGCCGCGCTTCGTTTTCACGCACGATGCCTGGGCTTATCTCAACGGGCGGAAAGTGCGCGATCGCATTATGGGAAAGCCGCTGATCCCGCGCCGCGCCGCGCGGGAGAAGCGCGTGCTGCTGCTCGCGCGCGACCCGCGCGATGTGATGGTTTCGCTGTTCTTCCAGCTCAGCAAGCGCGTGCATCGCTACGGCGGCGATCTCCCCGGCATGATCCGTCACGATGGCGTCGGCATTCACCGCATCGTCGCGGTCATGAACGGGTGGCTCGGCGAGTGGGGCGGGAGCGCGAACTTCAAGCTGGTGCGCTACGAAGACTGCCGGCGCCGGCCGGAGGAATCGTTTCGCGAGATTCTGAAGTTCTTCGGCTGCCGAGAGATCGACGAGAGCGCGCTCGCGCACGCGGTACAATTTTCCAGCTTCGAAAATATGAAGGCGCTGGAGGCGAGTGGCGGCATCCAGAATAAAAAGATAGGCCCGGTCAACGAGCAGGATCCCGAATCGTTCAAGGTGCGCCGCGGGCGCGTCGGCGGCTTCACGGAATATCTCGCCGCGGAAGACATCCGCTATGTCGAAGAAGCGATGCAGCGTCTCGATCGCCGCTTCGGTTATGAGCCGAAGGCGGCCGCACCGGGCGCGCATGCAGAAAATTTGTCCGCGCGTCCGGAGACGCGCTTGTCCGGTCTTTAGAAGTCGCGTCGCGTGGCACACAAAATATTCGGCCGAATCGCCACAAGTCCCCTACGGCTACTGCCGGACTTCCTGATCGTCGGGGCGGCGCGCTGCGGCACGAGCTCGCTGTACCATTATCTCTGCCAGCACCCGTCGATCGGGCGGGCGCAGACGAAAGAAGTCCATTATTTCGACGTGAATTATGATAAAAGCTCCTTATGGTACCGCGCTCATTTCCCGACGATCGGCGCGAAGTGGCTTCATGGTGCGGACGGCAAGCCGTTCGTTACCGGCGAAGCGACCGCGTACTATTTGTTTCATCCGCACGTGCCGAAACGGGTCTTCGAGCTCATGCCCAATGTGAAGGTGATCGCGCTGCTCAGAAATCCGATAGATCGCGCCTATTCGCATTATCAGCGCTCGGTCCGTCGGGGCCGAGAAAAGATGTCGTTCGAGGAGGCGACTCTGACGGAAACTGACCGGCTGCGCGAGGAAACCGAGAAACTCATGCGCGACGGAAATTACCGCAGCCGCATCCACCGGCAGCTCTCGTACGTCGCGCGCGGCATCTATGCGGATCAGCTGAAGCTTTGGTTCGATTTCTTTCCCAGGCAGCAAATGTTGTGCGTCAGGAGCGAGGACTTTTTCGCCGACGTCGGCGGCACGCTAGAGCAGATACAAAATTTCCTCGGCATCCGGTATTTCAACATCGAAGACCGCAAGACGTATAAAAAAGGCCTCTATACGAAGATGGAGCCCGCGACGCGCCGCCGGCTCGTCGATTATTTCGCGCCGCACAACGAGCGGCTGAAGCAACTGCTTGGCCGCGATTTCGACTGGGATCAATGACCGCGCGCCCGCAGCAGGAGGGGAAGTGAGCGAGAAGCAAAAACAAAAAACCGTGATTGTCATAGGCACCGCCCGCTCGGGGACTTCGGTTACCGCCGGCATGCTCTCCAGCCTCGGCGTCGACATGGGCAACGTCGGCTACCCGACGAAGTCCAATCCGCGCGGCGCATTCGAGGACCGCGACTTCGAGCGCTTTCACAAGGAGATGTTCAACGCAATCGACGGCGGCAAGACCTACTGGGATCCGCCGACGCGCGAGCGGGTGTTAGAGGAAAAAGCGGCGGTCGACGCGCGTATCGCGCGTCTCGTCGCCGAGAAATCCAAGGACCAGACGCTCTGGGGCTGGAAGCATCCGCGGCAGGTTTTGACCATCGATCTTTTTCTTCCCTACGTCGCGAACCCCCATTTCGTCATGGTGTTCCGCAACCCGCTGGAGATCGCGTATTCGTCGGTCGAGCACACGAAAAATCGAGCGAAGAGCGTCGACCTGTTGACCGGGCTCAAGCTCGCGAACTTCTACCAGAAGGAGATGGTCGATTTTCTCGATCGCTATCCGCAGTTTCCGGCCATGCTCGTCACCTTCGACGATATCGTGCGCCAGCCGATGAAGGAAGCGGCGCGCCTCGCCGAGTTTCTCGGTATCGAGCTCGACGAGAAGAAGAGAAAAGCCGTCGAACACATGGTCATCCCGCGGGAACAGATCGAGGCGAGCCGGAAAACTGCGACGGGCCTTTGGACCGGCAAGCTGCCGAAGCTCGTGAAAAAGACGGTCGCCTCGGCGCTCGGCCGCAGGAAACGCGTCGACGTGTGACATCGAATCTCATTCAGCGCGGCGACTTCTGTCCATTTTCATCTCACGCATCGCCATTCCGTCCCGGTGTTTCAACATGAAGGCGGTTTTTCGATGAAGGCGGCCGAGCGCATGGAAACCGCGAAGCCGATGAGAGTCTTCCGGCGCAACCTCAGCTCGCGCGCCCGCTATTACGACGCGGCCGATGCGATCTTCGTATCGGTTCCGAAAAGCGGCCGCACCTGGGTGCGCGTGTTTATTTATCGTTATTATTCAGCTATTTATGAGGTAAACTTCACCTTAAACGAAAAGGATATTTTTGCCGGCCCGCTGCCCAAGCTCATTTTCACGCACGACATGTGGGAGCATCGCGCAACGGCCCGGCCTAAGGACCGCTGGCGCGGCAAGCATCTCGTGCCGCCGCGCGCTGCCCGGGAGAAGAAGATCGTTCTCCTCGCGCGCGACCCGCGCGACGTTCTCGTGTCGCTCTTCTTCCAGCAGTCCAAGCGGATGCATCGATACGCGGGGACGCTTTCCGACATGCTGCGCCATCCACGCTTCGGCGTGCGCCTCATCGTCGACGTCATGAACGCGTGGATGGCGGAATGGGGAAGCCGCTCTAATTGCAGGCTGGTGCGCTACGAGGACTGCAGGCGCGACACGGCAGGAACTTTTCGCGAGCTCATCGCATTCTTATCGCCGGGCGCCGTCGACGAGACGGCGTTCGGCCGCGCGCTGGAATTTTCCAGCTTCGACAGCATGAAGGCGATGGAGGCTGCGGGAAAATTCGACAGCCGCATTCTCGCGCCCGCGGACCGCGCCGACCCCGAATCGTTCAAGGTGCGGCGCGGGCAGGTCGGCGGTTACGGCGAGTACTTTAGCGAGTCCGATCTCGAATATATCGAAGACGAGCTCGCGAGGCTGGATAGCCGCTACGGCTACCGCTGATCCCGCCCGACAGCGATATTGACCCGTCCGGTACGCCGACATTCGATGGAAATCCGCGCCTCGGGATGATATATCAATGAAAATTTCCCAATAAGGATTTGGTCTCTACAATGAATGAAAATCTCGGCACCGGATCGGCCCGCGTCCAGCTCATAACGCCTTACGGCGGCAAGCTTGTGAATTTGCTCGTCCCGGACGCAGAGCGCGCGGAGCTTACGCGCTACGCTTATACGCTTCCATCCATCCAGCTTTCGCCCCGCTCGCTGTGCGACCTGGAGCTTCTCGCGGTCGGCGCGTTCTCGCCGCTCGACCGCTTCATGGGGAGAGAGGACTACCTCGGCGTGGTCGAAAAGATGCGCCTCAAAGACGGCACGCTGTTCCCGATGCCGATTACGCTGCCGGTCGCCGAGGGCGACGCGATCCGCGTCGGCGGGGACGTCGCGCTCCGAAACGCCAACAACGACCTCCTGGGCGTCATGAAGGTCGAGGAGCGGTTCTCCTGGGACCTCGGGCACGAAGCCTCGCACGTTTATCGCACGACCGATTCGCGCCATCCGACCGTCGCGGAAATGAGCAAGTGGGGGAAGACGTACATTTCCGGAGCGCTCAAGATCATCAACCTGCCGAAGCATTTCGATTTTGTCGATCTGCGCCGCACGCCCGCCGAGGTGCGGCACGCGCTGGAGGCGATGGGGCACCAAAACGTCGTTGCGTTCCAGACGCGCAACCCGATCCACCGCGCGCACGAGGAGCTCACCAAGCGCGCGGCGCGCGAAGTCGGCGGCTCGCTGATCATCCATCCCGTCGTCGGCATGACCAAGCCCGGCGACATCGATCACTACACGCGCGTGCGCGCCTATCGTGTGCTCGTGGAGAAATACTACGACCGCGATACGACGCTCTTGAGCCTCTTGCCGCTCGCGATGCGCATGGGCGGCCCGCGCGAAGCGTTGTGGCACGCCATCATCCGGCGCAATCACGGCGCGAACCATTTCATTGTCGGCCGCGACCACGCCGGCCCCGGCAACGATTCGCAGGGAAAGCCGTTCTACGGCCCCTACGACGCGCAGAACCTGCTGAACGAGCACCAGGGGGAGATCGGCGTCAAGATGGTGCCCTTCAAGGAACTGGTGTACCTCGAAGACGAGAAGCGCTACGAGGAGTCCGACAAAGTGCCGAAGGGCGCGCGCGTCGCGTCGATCTCGGGCACCCAGGTGCGCGTCGATTACCTCGGCAACGGCAAGCAGCTGCCCGAGTGGTTCACGCGGCCCGAGATCGCCGCGATCCTCTCGCGCGTCTCGCCGCCGTATCATAGACGCGGCTTCTGTATTTGGTTCACGGGTCTCTCGGGCGCGGGCAAATCGACGATCGCGGAGATTCTCGCGAGCTTGCTGCTCGAGCACGGCCGCGTCGCGACGGTGCTCGACGGCGACGTGGTCCGCACGCATCTCTCGCGCGGGCTCGGCTTCAGCAAGGAAGACCGCGACATGAACATCCTGCGGATCGGCTTTGTCGCCTCGGAGCTCGTGCGCCACAACGGCGTCGTCATCTGCGCCGCCGTGAGCCCGTATCGCGCGACCCGCGACGAGGTGCGCGACATGGTCGGCACCGAGCAGTTCGTCGAGGTGCATGTCGATACGCCGATCGAAGTCTGCGAGCAGCGCGACATCAAGGGCATGTACGCCAAGGCGCGCCGCGGCGAGATCAAGGGCTTCACCGGTATCGACGATCCGTACGAGGAGCCGCTCAATCCGGAGCTCCGCCTCGGCACGACCGGATGTCTCCCCGAGGACAACGCGCGCAAAATCCTCCAATACCTCATCGGCAAAGGCTTCCTGCTGGAGGCCGGAGACGAGCGCAACTTTTCGCATTAGCCCCGGAAGATTCATGGCGGCACAGAGATCCGAGATCGCGGCGATCGTCGTCTGCTTGAACGAAGAGGACAACATCGGCCGGTGTCTCGCGAGTCTTTCCTGGTGCGATGAGATCGTCGTCGTCGACTCCTTCAGCTCCGACCGGACCGTCGAGATCGCACGCCGCCACACCGACCGCGTGATTCAGCGGCGTTGGACCGGATACCGCGACCAGAAATCCTTCGCGCATTCGCAGGCGACCAAGGAGTGGGTCTTTCTCGTCGATTCCGACGAGGAGGTGTCGCCGGAGCTGAAAGCCGAGATCGACGACGCGCTCGCGCGCGCCGGCGGGGAAACGGACGCCTTCGCCGTGCCGCGGCTCGTCTACTACCTCGGCCGCTGGTGGCGCCGCGGGGGCTGGTATCCCGACTACGACATCCGCATTTTCCGCCGCGACCGCGCGCGCTGGGGCGGCATGGACCCGCACGAGAAAATTCTCGTCGACGGTGGGGTGCGCCGCCTGCGCCATCCGCTGCTGCACTATTCGTATCGCGACGTGGCGGACCACTGGAAGCGGATCAACCGCTTCACCGGAATTTCCGCCGCCGAGCAGCAAAGCGAGAACCGGCCGTGGCGCATGAGCGACAATATCCTGCGGCCGCTGGTTCGCTTTTTTCGCTCATACGTGTGGAAGAGGGGTTTGTTGGAAGGGTTCCCGGGATTTTTTATCGCAGCGACGGCGGCGATGTATGTCTTTTTGAAATACGCCAAATTGCGGGAGCTCGAGCTCAAGCAGGGCGCGCGCGGCGGTGAAGCGGGATAGACGACCGCTCAGGATCCTGCATGTGGATCCCGAGCGCGGATGGGGAGGGGGAGAGGGACAGGTCGCGGGTCTCGTGAGCTATCTCGCCGGCCGCGGGCACGTCAATCACCTTCTCTGCTACCCCGGCGGCCCGCTGGCGCGCGAGACGTCGGCGAGCGCGGCGAGACTGCATCCGTTGACGATGCGGAACGATATCGATTTCACCGCCGTTCCGGCCGTGCGCCGATTGCTGCGGCGGGAAAACTACGACATCGTTCATTTTCATACGAAGCGCGCGCACGCGCTCTCGGCTTGGCTCGGAAGCGCGCCTGCCGCGCAGAAGCGGCTGGTCACGCGGAGAATGGATTATCCGATCCGCCGCGGCTGGTTCGATCGATATCTGTACAACCGCTGCGTCGACGGCGTCGTGGCGATCTCCCGGCCGATCGCCGAACTGCTTGTGGAGGGCGGCGTGCCGAGAGAGAAGATTCGCATGATTCTGAGCGGCGTCGATCCCGCGCCGTACGAGAATATCGCGCCGCCGGCGGGCGACCGCGCGCCGCTTGTCGTCGGGACCGCGGCGGTCCTGGAGCAGCGCAAGGGGATCAAGTTTTTGCTCGAAGCCGCCGCGGAGTTGAAGCGACAAGGGAACCGGCTCCGGTATCGCATCGCCGGAGATGGACGGGAGAGAAACAATTTGCTGGACTTGGCCCGAAAGCTGGGAGTGCGCGACGATGTCGAATTCCTGGGCTTCGTTACCGATGTGCCCGCGTTCATGGCATCGATCGATATGTTCGTCATGCCCTCGCTTTACGAGGGGCTGGGCGTCGCCGCGCTCGAAGCGATGGCGGCGGCGCGGCCGGTCGTCGCGAGCGCCGTCGGCGGTCTCAAGGACTCCGTCGCAGACGGTGAAACCGGGCTGTTGGTGCCACGCGGAGATTCAGGATCACTGGCGCGTGCAATCGGCGCGCTCGCCGCGGAACCCGAGCGCCTGCGCGCGATGGGAGAGCGCGGGCGCGCGCGCCTGCGCGAACATTTCACGATGGAGCGGATGGCGGCCGCCAACGAAGATTTCTATTATGATCTCTTGGAAACGGACGAGCGGGGGTAGGGCGATTGGCATCGAAGGCGAATAGGCTGCTCGCGCTGCTCGCGAAATTTCGCCGCAGCCGCGTTCTGGTGGTCGGCGATTTGATGCTCGACCGCTTCATCTGGGGCGAGGTCGAGCGCATCTCGCCGGAGGCGCCGGTGCCGGTGCTGCGCATGACGATGGAGAGCTTCCGCTTGGGCGGCGCGGCGAATGTGGTCAACAACATCCACAGCCTCGGCGGCCGCGTCAGCGTCGCGGGCGTGATCGGCCACGACCGCAGCGGCTCGATGCTGCTTCAGGAGCTCCGCGAGGCGGGTATCTCCACCACGGGGATTTTTCAGGAGAACGGTCTGCAGACGACGCAGAAGATCCGCGTCATCGCGCACCCGCGCCACCAGCAGATCGTCCGCCTCGACCGTGAGAACGGCGATCAGCTCGGGCGGACGGTGCGCTTGAAGATTCGCCAGTTCGTCCAGCGAAACCTCGGCCGCTGCGACGCGGTCGTTATCTCCGATTACGGCAAGGGCGTTATTCATCGCGAATTGCTCGATATCATCGGCCGCCGCGCCAAAGAATCCGATCTTTTTTGCGTCGTCGATCCTAAGAAGGAAAATTTCACAGCCTATCGTAATGTGAGCCTCGTGACGCCCAACCGCGAGGAGGCGAGCCAGGCGGCCGGTATCGAAATCCGCGACGACGCGACGCTCCGCGAGGCGGGGCGGCGGCTGATCGAGCTGTGGCAGGCGAAGGCGGTGTTGATCACGCGCGGCTCCGAGGGCATGAGTTTGTTTCGGCCGGGCCGGGAAGTTCGGCACTTTCCCGCCGAGCAGCAGGAAATTTTCGACGTCACCGGGGCCGGCGACACCGTCGTCGCGGCGGTGGCGCTCGCGCTCGCAAGCGGATCGAGCTATGAGGAGGCGGCGGTAGTGGCGAATCTCGCGGCATCGCTCGTCGGCAGCGAGGTCGGACCGGTCGCCGTTCCTGCGGAGAAACTCAAACGCGCCGTGCGGGGGCAAAAATGAAAAGCATGACCGGTTACGGAGAGGCGGCGGCGCAGGGGCGCTGGGCGAAAGTTCTTGTGCAGATCAGGACCCTCAACCATCGCCATCTCGACCTCCAGCCGCGCATCCCGCGCGAGTATCTCTCGGTCGAAGAGGAGATCCGAAAACGGGTTAGGGAAAAAATCTCGCGCGGGCGCGTCGAGCTCTTCGTGACTCGCGCCGCCGTCAAAGCGCCGGAGCGGCGGCTTCAAATCGACGAGAAGCTTTTGGGGCAGTATTTACAGTCGTTTCGCCGCATCAAGAGCCGCTACGGGCTCAAGGGAGAGCTCGACGTCTCGCTGCTCGCCGACCTGCCGGACCTCTTCAAGCTCGCCGAGCCGGAAAGCCGCGAAGGCGAAGAGCGAGCGCTCGTCTTCAAGGCGCTCGACCGCGCGCTTAAGAATCTCGACCGCTCGCGCGAGCGCGAGGGCCGCCACCTGACCGTGGATATCGCCAAGCAGGCGCGCGAGCTGGCCTCGATCGCCGCGTCGCTCTCGCACGAGGCGGGAAGGATCGGGGTCAGAATCAAGGAATCGTTGGTGCAAAAAGAGGGCGCCGAAGCGGGTCTCGCCGCGGCGGCGGGCAACGGCGGCGTCAGCTTCAAAGGCGAAATTCACGAGGAGACGGTGCGGCTTAGGACCCATGTCGCCGAGCTCGGCCGCCTCGTGCGCAAGCGGGCCGCCATGGGCAAGCGCATCGAGTTCCTGCTCCAGGAGATCGTCCGCGAGCTCAACACCGTGAGCTCGAAGGCGCCGCAGCTGCCGGTCATCCAGCTCGTCGTCGCGGGGAAGGAGCACGTGGAAAAAATCCGCGAGCAGGCGCAGAATATCGAATAGCGGTAATGGCCTCCGTTTCTCTCACCGATAAGCGAAAAGGTATTCTTTTTATCATTTCAGGTCCTTCCGGCGTCGGTAAAACGACGCTGATCAGGCGATTGCTCAAATCGCACCCCGATATAACGCTGTCGGTTTCCTTCACGACCCGGCCGCGGCGGCCGGGCGAGCGCTCCGGCAGGGATTATCATTTCGTAACGGAAAAGCGGTTTCTGGCGACGCGGGGGCGCGACGGCTTTGCGGAATGGGCCAATGTTCATGGATCCCTCTACGGCACGCCGCGCGCCCCTGTCGAGCGCGCTCTGCGCCGCGGCAACGACGTGCTGCTCGAAATCGACGTTCAGGGAACACGAAAAATCAAACGACGATATCCGGGCGCTGTTGCGATTTTTGTTATGTCTCCTTCGTGGACCGAGCTTTGGAGGAGGTTGGCTATTCGCGGCACAGATGGCCGCAAGACCATGGTCAAACGACTGGAGAACGCCCGACGTGAAATACTCGAAAGCGTGCGCTATGATTATGTCGTGGTCAATAGAGACTTTACCCAGGCACTAGACAGCGTGAATGCGATCGTAACCGCCGAAAGGCTCCGCGTTTCGCGCCGGCTCCGCCGCCGTTAGTTTAACGGTTCGAGATGAGCAAAGAGATTAAAGTAACGGATCTTATTGAGAAGGTGCAGGGCTATTATCCTACGGCCGATCTCGATCTCATTCGCAAGGCCTACGATTTCTCCGCCGGAGTCCACCGCGGCCAGAAGCGGCTTTCCGGCGAGCCTTTCCTTATCCATCCCATGGCCGTCGCCGGCGTTATCGCCGATTTAAAGCTGGATGTTCCCAGCATCGTCGGCGGGCTCTTGCACGACACGGTCGAAGATACGCTCGCCACGCTCGACGAGATCAAGAACCTTTTCGGCCCCGAGATCGCCGGGCTCGTCGACGGCGTCACCAAGCTCAGTCAAGTCAACTTCACCAGCCAGGAGCAGAAGCAGGCCGAGAACTTCCGCAAGATGATCGTCGCGATGGCGAAGGACATTCGCGTCATCCTGATCAAGCTCGCCGACCGCACGCACAACATGCGGACGCTCGATCACATGCCGGTCGACAAGCAGGTCGCGACGGCGCAGGAGACGCTCGACATCTACGCGCCGCTCGCGCACCGCCTCGGCATCGCCTGGATCAAGGACGAGCTCGAAGACCTCGCGCTCAAATATTTGCATCCGGAGATTTACTACCAGCTCAAGCGCAACGTCGCGAAGAAAAAAGCGGCGCGGGAAAAATACATCAACGAGGTCATCGCGCTCATCGGCAAGCTGCTGGAAAAAGAGGGCATCGAGGCCGAGATCAGCGGCCGCCCCAAGCACTTCTTCAGCATTTATCAAAAAATGGAGACGCAGAATCTCCTCTACGACCAGATTTACGATCTGGTCGCATTTCGCATCCTCGTCGATACGCCGCGCGAGTGCTACGAGACGCTCGGCGTCATCCATTCGCAGTGGAAGCCGGTGCCGGGGCGCTTCAAGGATTATATCGCGCTGCCGAAGCCGAATATGTATCAGTCGCTGCACACGACGGTGATCGGCCCGTACGGAGAGCGCATCGAGATCCAGATCCGCACGCAGGAGATGCACCGCGTCGCCGAAGAGGGGATCGCCGCGCACTGGAAGTACAAAAAGGACGGCAAGGACTTTCAATTCAACGACATCCAGCGCTTCACTTGGCTGCGGCAGCTGCTCGAATGGCAGCAGAATCTCCAGGACCCGCAGGAATTCCTGCACACGATCAAAGAAGACCTCTTCGCCGACGAGGTTTACGTCTTCACGCCGAAGGGCGATCTGCTGAATTTTCCCAAAGGCGCGACGGTCATCGATTTCGCCTACCGCATCCATTCCGAAGTCGGGCATCACTGCTCCGGCGCGCGCATTAACGGCCAGCTCGTGCCGCTGCGCTACATGCTCCGAAGCGGCGACACGGTCGAGATCATCACGATGCATCAGCAGACCCCGGCGCGCGACTGGCTGAAGCTCGCCAAGACGCCGCGCGCCAAGTCGCACATCCGCAACTGGCTCAAGAAACAGCAGCGCGAGCGCAGCGTGGCGCTGGGTCGCGAGATTCTGGAGAGCGATTTGAGCCGCTACAAGCTCGAATACGCGGGTCTCAGGCGCGAGGGAAAGATCGAAGCGGTCGCGAAGGAATTGTCGATGAAGGACGAGGAGGCGCTGCTCGCGAGCATCGGCTACGGCAAGCTCACGCCGCGCCAGGTGCTGGTGAAGGTCGTGCCGGCCGACCAGCTCGACGGCGCGAACAAGCCCGCCGAGGGCACGCTCGAGCGGCTCTTTCGCATGGTGTCGCGGCAGAAGCGCGATCTCGGTGTGCGCGTCAAGGGAGTCGGAGACGTGCTCGTGCGCTTCGCGCGCTGCTGCCATCCGCTGCCGGGAGAGGAGATCGTCGGCTTTATCACCCGCGGCAGGGGCGTCACCGTGCACACCGCGGGCTGTTCGGCCGTGATGGAGAGCGATCCGCACCGGCGCGTAGAGGTCTCGTGGCAGGACGGCGGGCAGGCGCCGCGCGCGGTCAAAATCGACGTGAGCTGCATCGACCGTCCGGGTCTTCTCGCGGCGATCAGCGCCGCGATTACCGGCGCGGAAGTCAATATCGCGCGCGCGCAGGTGCGCACCTTTCCCGATCAGAAGGCGCTCAACACCTTCGAGGTAATGATCACCGACTCGAAACAGTTGAAGCGTGTTTTGGCGAGTATCGCGAAAGTGAAGGGAGTCTACAAGGCTACGAGGGCAAAAGGATGAGCTAAGCTACTTTTTCCACCCTGCCGGAGTGAATGCAATCGGTGCACACGAGGATGCGCCGGACCTGCCCCTCGACCCGCGCCTTAACCTTCTGAAGATTCGGACGCCACACACGCTTGGTTTTATTGTTCGCGTGGCTCACGTTGTGGCCGACCGAGTGGCCTTTGCCGCAGATTCTACACATTCTTGCCATGGCTTTTTTTACGCGTCCTTTCGATTTTCTCGATGATATTGGTGGTCGAGTGGCCCTCCAAGAAGGGCACGACGGCGACTTTTCCTCCCCAGCCTTCGACTAGCTCGCGTCCGACGACGCCGCTCTCGCCCCAGTCGCCGCCTTTAACCAATACATCCGGCTTGATCTCTCTGAGCAGTGGGATGGGATCGGGCTCGTCGAACAGTGTGACGTAGTCTACCATCTCTAGCGCTCCGATCAACTCCGCGCGCTCGGCCTCGCTCACGATCGGCCGCTCGGGGCCTTTGATGTCGTTCACCGACCGGTCGCTGTTTAGGCCGACGATCAAAATGTCGCCCAGCTTCTTCGCTTCGCTCAGCACGCGGAGATGGCCGACGTGCAGGAGGTCGAAGCAGCCGTTGGTGAAAACGATTTTCTTCCCTTGGGTCTTCGCTCGTGCGGCGATGGCTTTGATCTGGTCGCGCGACTGGACCTTCCCGGGCACGCTTCGTGGGTAACACGGCGTAGGATTGTTTGCAACCAATAGCGCTGCATTATGCGCTCGTCGCCTTGACGCTTCGGGAGAATTTCGGTACAGTTAGTCGTTCGTAATATAAAGACTTTTTCGTCAACTGTAGCGGAGGAATTCATGCAATATCGCGACCTCAGGGACTGGATCAAAGCGGCCGGGGAGGGCGAGGTCAGGACGCTCACTGGGTGCGACTGGAACCTCGAAATCGGCGCCGTTACCGAGCTCGTGCACCATGTCGAGGACGGTCCGGCGGTGCTCTTCGACGACATCAAAGGCTACCCGAAGGGCTACCGTGTGCTGTCGAACTCGCTCAGCTCGCGCAAGCGCCTGGCGATGACGCTGAACATTCCTCCGGGCGAGAGCAAGATGGACTTCGTGCGCAATTGGCGCCAGCGCTACAAAGAGATCAAGCCGATGGCCGCCAAGTTCGTCAAAGACGCGCCGTGCATGGAAAACGTTCAGCGCGACGGCGACGTCGACGTCCTCAAATTCCCAACGCCGAAATGGCACGAGCACGACGGCGGACGCTACATCGGCACCGGCAGCGTCGACATCACCAAAGACCCCGACGAGGGTTGGGTGAATTACGGCACCTACCGCGTCATGATCCACGACAAGGACACGGTCGGCTTCTACATCTCGCCCGGCAAGCACGGGCGCATCCAGCGCGAGAAATATTTGAACACCGGCCGGCACTGCAAGATCGCGATGTCGTTCGGCCATGACCCGCTCACGTTTCTCGCCGGCAGCATCGAAGTTCCCTACGGCGTGCCGGAATACGAGTTCATCGGCGGCGTGCGCGGCGAGCCGTTCGAAGTCTTCGAAGGCGAGTACACCGGCTTCCCGATTCCGGCGACTTCCGAGATCGCGATCGAAGGCGACGTTATTTTCGACCAGCCGCGGACCGAAGGTCCATTCGGCGAGTGGACCGGCTATTACGCCAGCGACGAGCGTCCGGAGCCGATCGTCAAGATCAAGCGCGTCTATCATCGCAACAACCCGATCATTTTGGGCTCGCCTCCAGGGCGCCCGCCGGCGGAATTGGGCTGGTATCGCTCGTATCTCCGCTCGGCGCTCATCTGGGACGAGTTGGAAAAGGCCGGCGTGCCGGACGTCCAGGGCGTATGGCTTACGGTCTCCGGCGGCAGCCGTCTCGTGCTGGTCGTCTCGATTAAGCAGCGCTATCCGGGCCACGCGCGCCAGGCCGCGCTCGTCGCCTCGCAGTGCCACGCCGGTGCCTATCTCGGCCGCTATGTGATCGTGGTGGACGAGGATATCGACCCAAGCAACAACGACGACGTGATGTGGGCGATGGCGAGCCGCTCGGACCCGGTGGAGGACATCGAGATCATCCGGCGCTGCTGGAGCGGCCCGCTCGATCCGATCATCCACCCGAGCAAGAAGGGCTTCAACTCGCGCGCGATCATCGACGCGTGCCGTCCGTACGAATGGATGAAGGACTTCCCCAAGGTCGCCGAGTCGAGCAAGGAAGTGCTCGATGCGACGGAAAAGAAGTGGGGACACGTCCTTTTCAGCGGCAGTAACGGGCGCTAGAGATATCCC
>DATDFN010000130.1:0-9956 GCA_036522615.1 Binatia bacterium
GGCGCGCCGCTTTCCGGATCGACGACTTTCGCGGCGACGCCGGGCAGCGGATGGCCCACGGTGCCGAATTTTCTTCCCGTCTGCCGCTCCGCGCCGTCGGCGACGTCCGGAATATTGACTGAGATCACCGGGCTCATCTCCGTCGCGCCGTAGCCTTCCAGAAGATCGAGGCCGTACTTCTCCTTAAATTCCCGCGCGATCGGCTCGCGGAGCTTTTCCGCGCCCGTAACGGCGTAGCGCAGCGTCGCGAACTGTTCGCGTGGAACTCGCCGAAGGTACGCGGCGTAAAACGTCGGCGTGCTGATGAGAATCGTCGCGCGATGCTTCGCCGCGAGCTCGCCGATCGTTTTGCCGTCGAGCGGATTCGAATGATACACCGCGCCGAAGCCCGTAATCAGCGGAAACCAGAGGGTGCCGGTGAAGCCGAACGAATGGAAAAACGGCAGCACGCCCAGCATGCGGTCCTCCGGCGACACGCCGAAGAGCTGCGCGAACGATTCGATGTTGGAGAGGACGTTGTCGTGCGAGAGCAGCACGCCCTTCGGCGAGCCGGTGCTGCCGCTGGAGAAGATCACCGCGGCGGGCGCGTGCCCGCGCTGCGTATCGTCGCCGTAGAGACGCATTAACAAGCGCTCCGGCAAAATGAACGCGAGCGCAGCGGCGCGGGTTTTTTCCTTCGACTTGAGATCGCTCAGCAGATCTTCCAGATCGATCATGCCTTCGACCCTGGCGAGCTTGGTGCGCGCGAGAAACTGGCGCGAAGTGAGAATGGTCTTAATGCCGCAGCGCTGCCGCGCCTGTTCGAGCGCGTCGGTTCCCGCGGTGAAATTCAGATTCACCGCCGCCTTGCCGGCGATGGAGGCGGCCAGGTTCGCGAGCGCGCCGCCGACCGAGGCGGGGAAGAGCAGGCCGATCATCGGCTCGGCCGCGCATTTTTCTCTGAGCCGGCGCGCGAGCAGGAGGCTCGCGACGAGCGCGCGGCCGTAGGTAAGGCCGCGCCCGGTCGAGTCGGCCATACAGAAAGAAAACCATCTCTGCTTCGCCGTCTTTATAAAGCGCAGTGGCAGCACGTCGTGTGCCGCGCGGCGGTAACGCGACGCCTCGCTGCCGAGCTCGGCGACCGCCCGGCGCGCGTCGTGCGCCGTCGCTGACGGCGGCAGCGGCGCGCCGAAAGAGACCGTTACCGGATACGGAATCCGCTCAGGCCGCTTCCAGAAAAAGCGGCCTTGCTTGAAGCTGAAGATGCTGCCCCACACGCGGTCGAGATGGACCGGGATCACCGGCACGTTCATGCCTTCGACGATCCTCTCGAAGCCGCGCTTGAACGGCAGCAGGTTGCCGGTGCGGCTGATGCCGCCCTCGGCGAAGATGCACACGACGTGTCCTTCGGCCAATTCCGCGCGCGCGCGGGCGAGCGATTCGACGATCTCGCGCCGGCTCCGCGCCGAGACCGGAATCGCCTTCATCAGGCGCAGGAGCCAGTGGATCGAACGCATCTCGTAGTGCGGCGCGTACATCATGAAGCGGATGAAGCGCTGCACCGACGCGCCGACGAGCAGCGCGTCGGCGTAGGAGACGTGATTGCAGACGAGCAGCGCCGGGCCGCGCACCGGCACGTGCTGCTGGCCGGCGATGCGGATGCGGTAAATCGTGTGCGTGAGGAGCCAGAGCGAAAAGCGCGCGAAATAATCGGGCACCAGCCGCAGGATCACCGCCGTCGCCGCGAGCGTGAAGCATCCGAGCAGGAGCACGATGCGGTCGGGCGCGAAGCCGAGCGCGCTGCGTAAAAACCAATGCGCGCCGGCGGCGAGCGCGATCGCCAGCGTACTCAGAAAATTGTTGGTCGCGATGAGCCGGCCTTTCTCGTCTCGGCCGCTGCGCTGCTGCAGCAGCGCATTCAGCGGGACGGCGAAAAGGCCGCCGGAGAAGCCGAGAGCGATCAGCGCCGCGGACGTCGCGGCGTAAGAGTCTCCCGCGAAGGACAGCAGCACCAGCGAAATTCCCATCGCGATGGAGCCCGCGGGCACGAGCCCCAGCTCCACCTTGTCGCCGGAGAGGCGGCCGGCCGCGAGGCTGCCGACGCCGATGCCGATCGCAAGGAAAGTTCCCAGCAGCGTGATGTGCGATTCGTCGAGCGCGAGCAGCTCTTTACCGAAGAACAGCGTGTCGAGCTGCACGAGCGCGCCGACAAACCAAAAGTAGGAGATGCCGAGTACGGTCAGCCGGAGCGGGCGGTCAGGATAGAGCCGCTTGAGGCCGTCCCATATCTCGCCGAACGGATTGAGCCGCAGCCTCCGCGCCTCGGGCGCCGCCGGCGGCACTTTGAGAATTCCCAGGCTGGTCCACGTGCCGAGCGCCGCGATCGCAACGAGCAGGAGGCCGATCCACGCCGGCCGGTCTTTCCATGCCATATAAATCGGCCCGCTCAGAGACGTGCCGAGGATGATTGCGACGAACGTGCTCATTTCCAGGAGCCCGTTGCCGCGCGAAAGCTCCGCGTTGGGAACCATCTCGGGGAGAATTCCGTACTTGGCCGGGCTGAAAAACGCCGCGTGCACACCCAAAAGAAAAACGATCACGAGCATCGCATCGATGCCGCCGGCCAGAAAGGCGATCAACGCGAGAGTCATCACGAAGATCTCGAAAACCTTGAACCCGACCAGCACCGCTCGTTTGCTGTAAACGTCGGCGAGCTGGCCGGCGTAACCGGAAAAAAGCGCCGAGGGAAGAATGAAGAGCAGCGCGATGAGGTCGACGTAAAAGCTGCCCGCGCCGCTGACGACGGCGTTCAGCGCGACCAGAGAGACCGCCATCTTGTAGAAGTTGTCGTTGAAGGCGCCGAGGAATTGCGTCCAGAAAAACGCCGCGAAGCCCGGAAGCCTGAAAGTGTCGCTGTATTTTCCCGCGGCCATCGAGTCTCTCACGCACAAATCGACGAGAAGTCCTTAAACGAAATCCCCAGGTTTTTCAGCACCAGCGCCTGGCGGTCGAAATAATTCGCCCGCGCGGCGTCGCCGTAGCCGCGGCCGATAGACGGATACGCGAAAACCGGCAGGGGATAGTCGGTGCCGAAAAGCAGGCGCTCCTGAATCTCGGGATGGCGCTTCAAGATGAACAGCATGTCGGCGCGGTTCGGCAGCGTGAGCGCCGATGCGTCGAGATAAAACTTCGCATAGCGGGAGACGAAGTCGCGCACGGTCTTGAGGTGCGGCTCGTAGCCGAAAAGCCCCTGACTGCAGCCGTGCGCGCCGATGACGGTGACGCCTTCCTCGAGCGCGTTTCTTAGCCGCGCGGGATCGCCAGCCGATTGGTCGCGCCCGGCGAGGCTGAACTCGTAGCCTACGTGGCTTAAGAGGGGGAGCTTCAGGCGCGCGAGCGCGCGATAAAACGGCAGATAGCGAGCGTCGGCGGGATCGAAGCACTGCGCGTTGGGAAGGATCTTCACGAGCGCCGCGCCGCCGGCGGCGGCGCGCTCCAGCTCGTCGAGCGCGTCGCGCCGCTGCGGATTTACGGACGCGCCGGCGAGAAAGCGGTCGGGCCGCTTTCTCGCGGTCTCCAGCACATACCGGTTGGAAATCAGAAAATCCGTTCGCGCCATGTCGAGATTCCCGCCGGTGTCGTAGACGCCGTCGAGCGCGAGCAGCACCGCTTTCTCGACCAGCGACGCGCGCTCCAGCTCGCGCAGCAAGCGCTCGACATAAGATGCATTCGCCTCGGCAGGCTTGCGCAAGTCGAAGCCGAACTTCCAAGCGACGAAGCGCGAGAGCGGCCGTTTGAGCATCTTGTCCGAGATGTAGCAGCCGTTTCCGTCCTCGGGCAGCGCCGCGAGATGGACGTGCACGTCGATCACGGCCTCCGATTATAGGGGCGGCCGCGGCGAATATCCACGCGCCGGAAAATCATCCGGCGGCGGGGAGCGCAAAATATTCGTCACTCTCCGCCTCGGCGCGCCGCCCGTGAAGGCTTCGCATGATGGAGCGGTAGCGGCGCTTGCGCGCGGCGAACTGCTCCGCGTTCCAGGTCTCGCCCCATAACCGCATGACACCCTCCTCCAGCTCCTCGACCGACATGCCGCGCGGCCGGAAATTGACGTCGAACAGCGTGCAGCGGTCCCACGCGCCGGGATAGAGCAGGCGGCCTTCGCGCGCGAGCCGGTCGTAGAGCCGTGTGCCGGGAAAGGGCGTGAGAATCGTGACCTGCACCTCGAGCAGGCGCGAGCGCTCGACGAATTCGCGGATCTCGTCGAAAATATCCGGCGTATCGGAGTCGAGCCCGACGATGAAGCAGCCGCACACGCTGACGCCGCGGCTCTGGATCTTCTCGATCGCGTCCAGATATTGCGGCAGGCGGCCGGCCTTCCAGTTCACGCGATCGAGGCCGTCGAGGCTCGCGCGGCGCGGGCTCTCGAAGCCGATCAGGATCTGGCGGCAGCCGCTCGGATAGAGCAGATCGAGCAGCTCCTCGTCGTCGGCGACCGACACGTCGCTCTCGGTGAAGTAGCGGATACGGCGCGGTTCGAGCTCGCGCAGCAACCGCTTGGCCCAGCGCTTGTTGACGAATGTGTTGTCGTCGGCGAACTCGATGAACGGCCGGCGCCACAGCGCGCGCACGGCGTCGATCTCTTCGAGCACGCGCTCGACCGGCTTCAAGCGGTAGCCGCCGTAGAGACGCGACGCGGCGCAAAACTCGCAATCGAGCGGGCAGCCGCGCGTCGTCTGCACGGTGATGCGGTTGTACGGCCCGAGGCGATTCAATTGTCCCGTGGCGCGCGGATCGATCGCGGCAGACTCCGCGGCCGGCGCGGCGAGCAGATCGAAGCGCGGCAGCGGCGCCGCGTCGAGGCGGAGCCTCCCCGGCGCCGGATCGCGGTAGATTTTCTTCAGCCCCGCGCGCCCGCCGCGCTGGAAGTCGCGCACGACCTCCGGCCAGACCGCCTCCGCTTCGCCGGCGACGACCGCGTCGGCGTGGAGCGCGACCTCCTCCGGCAGCACCGTCGCGTGCAGGCCGCCGAAGACGACCGGCACGCCGCGCGCGCGGTAGGCGTCGGCGACCAGATAGGCGTCGAAAGCGCGCGCGGTATAGGTCGAGAGCGCGACGAAGTCGAAATCGAGCCGCGGTTTTGCCGCGAACGAGGCGACGTCGTCGACCTCGACGTACTCCAGCTCGACGCCTTCGGGCGTCGCGCCGGCGATCGTCAAGAGCGCCAGGCTCGGCAGCTGCGCGATCACGCGCCCGCGGTTGACGAACTGCGGCAGCGTGATACCGAGATCGATGAATTTACGCGTCTGCAGCTTGACGCCGGCGATAGCGATGAGACCGATCTTCATCGGGGGCTCCTTTCTTTCCGAAAACTTGACAAAGAAAAATCAGGGTCATGCCGGATACGATCGCGGCTTCGTGCACGCCGCGAATCGCCGCGCGCAGCGCGCCGTCATAGGCGCCGGCGAAATTCCCCAGCAGCGGCGCGTCGAAGGCGTACAGCCCCATGACGAGACCGGCTGCCGTGCTGGCGGCGATGAGCCTCCAGCCCCAAAGCTCCGCAGGATGCGCGCGACGCGCCAGAAGCGATGCGGAAAACGTCGCGTAAACGACGGCGAGCGCCGGCAGCGGCAGAAACATCCGAAGTTCGAGTCTCGTGAGTGCTGCCGCGGCGAGCACGAGCGGCATTGCGGCGGCGCCGAAGATCATCGCGCGGCGAGCGCGCCGCGCCGTCGCGCTGTCGCTTCCGACACGCGCGGCGAGGCGTGATAAAAATAACGCGAGCAGCGGAAGCGCCACGGCCGCGACGCGCGCGAGACGAAACAGACGCATGCGGAGACCGTCCCAGGCGCCGAGCGACAGCGGCGGGTAGGCCGCGGTCGCAGCATCGAAGAGAATGCCGCAGATTAGCAGCGCGACCGGCAGCGACTTCTCCTTTTTCCAATCGCCCGGCTTCATGCTTCACGCGATCCGCGCGAAAATCTTGAACGCCGCCCAGCCGAGCGCCGCGCCGGCAGGAAGGTCCGCGAGATAATGTTGTTTGGTAAAGACCGCACTCGCCGCGATGAGAACGGGAAAGAGAAGCGCCCACGGCCCGAGCGTCGGATAGAGATACAGCGCGGTCAGCGTCGCGACCGAGACGTGCATGCTGGGAAAGCAATTCGACGGCGCGTCCACGCGCTGCACATAGGCGAGGAAGCGCTCGGCGAGCGTCCGGCGCGCGTTGAGCTCCCGCCAGCTCTCCGGCGTCGTCACCGGAAAGGCGATGAAGAACGCCATCTGCAGCCCGAGCAGCAGGAGAAAGCTCGCGGCGATGCGCGTGAACTGCGACGGCGAATCGACGACCCAGTTGAGATAAAGGATCGCCGGATAATAGAGAAAGCTGTAGATCCAGACCCAGTTCGGCCGGTAGGGAATGCGCTCATCGAGCGCGAGCTTCAGCTCGCGCGGCGCGACCAGGGGATGGCGCTGACACCAGAAGTAAAACTGGTACGCGCCGACGATGAGAAAGACGCTGAGCATGAGATTGAGCGAGTAGTCTGTGAAGCCCATGGCATCCTCCTGAGCGGGGGAGGAGCAACGCGCATGCCACGCGGATGGCGAAAATAAACACGCGATAATCGCGAAAATACCGTCGAGATCGGAAAAATGTGGCTAGTTGCTTAGGCGGGAGATTAAAGGGTGTCTAACGCGTTAGGCGGCTATTTGACCGCAGACCGAAGGCCTTCATCTTGTTCCGGGGCGTATCGCGGCTTGTGACGAGCGCCTTGGCGGCGTGAGGTTGACAGCTACTATGAGCCTATTTTAGGTTAACGGACTTTCTCATTGACTAACTGCTGTCTACCGTTCGTGACTTATATGTACGGCCGAGGTGGGTAACGTCTAAAATGATAGGTTGCTTTATCGCTAATAGATCAAAAATCGTACTCGCGTTATGCGGATGTATCGTCATAATTTTACTCGGATGCACGGCGGCGCAGATCGAGCACCGCTGTGGCGCCGCCGTTCCTCGACCCGCGCAGTCAGTGGAGATCGATGGCGTGTCGGTCAATTTTGAGGCCAGCCTGGAATCGAATCGATTCCCGACGGTCGTTTTGATCCACGGATTCGGAGCTAGTCTCGAAACGTGGCACGACATTTATCCGGCGCTGTCGGCGGAATTTTCGACCGTCCGATTGGATCTAAGAGGCTCCGGATTTACCTCGAAACCGCACGATCAAAAATATTCTCCCGACGATCAAGCGGAATTCTTGATTCACTTTTTAACGAGACTTGGATTAAGACGCGTCGTGCTTGTCGGCCACTCGCTCGGCGGCGAGATTGCATTGCTGACGTATCTTAAAGTCAAGGACCACCCGCAGCCACTGACCATCGACGGTTTAGTATTGCTCGATAGCGCAGGGTATGTACAGAGACAGCCACCCATCGTTGCGGCGACAAAAAATCCCTTCTCTCGTTTTTTTATGTCATATTCAATTCCTCCACAGCTGCGCGCGAAGCTCATGCTCGAAGCGCTCTTCGCCGACAACGCGCGAGCTACGCCGGATCGAGTGTGCCGCTACGCGTATTTTATGGACGTGCGTGAAAGTAGATATCCAATGGAGCAAACGGCCAAGCTGATCGAACCGCCCGACGCCAAGTCCAATGAGATTCGTTTCAAAGACGTCGACGTCCCCACTTTAATCATATGGGGAGCGGACGACGCGTGGATCCCGATCGAAAATGCACATCGCTTCCATAGCGATATCAGCCGGTCAAAATTAGTCATTCTGGAAAATACCGGACATGTCCCTCAGGAAGAGCGGCCGCAGGAAGTTTTGCAGCATCTCAAAACATTCTTATCCGAGCTTCGATGAGCGACGCGTTCGCTCCTCCGTTCGTTAAGACACTTTCCCGCGTAGGCCGTAGGCCTTCATCTTGTTCTGGAGCGTCGCGCGGCTCACGCCTAGCGCTTTGGCGGCGCGCGTGACGTTGCCGCCGGTCGCGGCGAGAGCGTCGGCGATCGCTTTTTTCTCGATCACCTCAGACGACGCGCGCGAGATCCCTTTTAGATCCTTCGGACTCGCCGCGGGCGCAGCGGCGGCGCCGCGTATCTCGGGCGGCAAGTCGGCCACGTCGAGATGCTCGCCCTTGGCGACGACCATCATCCGCTGGATTACATTTTCGAGCTCGCGCACGTTCCCCGGCCACTGCCAAGCGATGAGCAGCGCCATCGCCTGCGGCGTGACGCCGCGGATATTTTTGTTCAAACGGGCGTTGCTCTTCTCTACGAAATGAGAAACCAGCGGCGGGATATCCTCGGCGCGCTCGCGCAGCGGCAGGATCGTGAGCGGAAAGACGTTCAGGCGGTAATATAGGTCCTGTCGAAACTTGCCGGATTTGACGAGCTCGTCCAGCTTCCGGTTCGTCGCCGCGACGACGCGGACGTCGACCTTGATGGTCTCGCGGCCGCCGACGCGCTGCAGCTCACCCTCCTGAAGTACGCGCAAGAGCTTCACCTGTGTCCCGGCGGAAGTTTCGCCGATTTCGTCCAGAAACAGCGTGCCGCCGTGCGCGGCCTCGAAGATGCCCTTGCGCGGCGCGGCGGCGCCGGTGAAGGCGCCTTTCTCGTGGCCGAACAGTTCGCTTTCCAAAAGCGTTTCCGAGAGCGCGCCGCAGTTGACGCCGATGAACGGCTGCAAGGCGCGCGCGCTCTGGTAATGGATCGCGCGCGCGATCAATTCCTTCCCGGTGCCGGTCTCGCCCTCGATCAAGACCGTCACGTCGGTTTCGGCGATCGAGCGCACGAGGCCGAAAAGCTCCTGCATCGGCTTGCTCCGGCCGATCATGCCCGCAAAGCCGTACTCCTGCGCGATCGCGCGCCGGAGCCGGACGTTTTCTCGCTGCAGGCGCGCCTTCTCGGTAGAGAACTCGGCCATGCGGATATGGCTCTGCTTCAGCTGCTTCAAATGGTCGAACAGCAGGCGCGAGACCTCTTTGCGAATCGCATCGGCCGATACGTCCGGCCGGGGCGCCGCTGCTTCCTTCCAGTCAAAGCGGAAGCAGGAATAGGGCGCGCCGTAAATCTCGTCTTCGCGAAACGCATGCGCGAGCGGCCCCGCTCTCAGAACGCCGCCTTTAACGATGCGATACGCTGTCGCCGCGCCGGCCGAAGCAGGCACGCCGTCCGTCAGGACTTCGATCGCGCCGTTGCGCTCGGCCGCGACCGGCGCGTCGGGCGTGTAGCGCCTGAATTCGTCTTGCAGCGGCACGCTTTCAGAAGCGAGCGCGATTTTCGCCGCCTCGACAACAGGCTCGCCCGACGGCGCGCAGAGCGCGATGCGGTCGCCCGTCTCGCGGACTGTGTATCCGGGAAATTCTCCGGCGATGTCTTCGAGGCGGAGCTGCGAGAACTCTTCCACGCAGCGGGCCTCCTCGATGAACGGGTAGAGCCGCGGAAAGCCCTCGGTGAATCCGCGTAACAAGTGGATCGCGGCGAGCCCCGGCGCCGCGTCGGCCCCGAACTGCGCGAGGATATAAAGCGCGGGCCTCGCACCCGGCCGCTCGAACGACTGGAGCTTCAAATAATTTGTCTGCGCCGCGCCCCAGAGATTCGCAAAGACGAGGGCCGTGCGCACGTCGTTAAGCACGCGGACGATAATGTCGAAGAGGGAAGGCAGATGGCGCTTCCCGGGCGCGAAGTACTCTTTCGCCGCGTGATAGGCGAAGTCTTTTCTGCCGGAGAGCTTCTCGCACTGCGTCTCCAGCTCGCGCAGGACCGCGAGCGGAATCCAGTTGGCGGGATCGCTCAGGAACGCTTCCGGGTCGGCGGGCGCTTCGAAGTCGTCGGCGGCGGCGAACAGCGCGGCATAATCGATCGCAGCGCCGCCGGCCTGCGATTTCACGTGCCGCAGCAGCATGTCGCTCAACAGGCACGTGACCCAGCGCTGCTTCTCGCCGCTTCCGCTCGCATCCATCGTGAGCGGAAATTCTGCTCG